>NZ_CP132343.1:4605000-4935000 GCF_040529065.1 Xanthomonas sacchari
GCACGATCTGCGCAGGCTGCCCGTAGTGCTCCTGCAAGCCGCGGCCCATCAGCAGGTTGAACTTCTGGTCGGTGCCGCCCAGTTCAACGTCGGCCTTCAGCGCCACCGAGTCGTAGCCCTGCACCAGCGGGTACAGGAACTCGTGGATGGCGATGGACTGCTGCGCCGCGTAACGCTTGGCGAAGTCGTCGCGCTCGAGCATGCGCGCGACAGTGTGCTGGCCGGCCAGGCGGATCATGTCGGCCGCGCTCATCTGCCCGAACCATTCGGAGTTGAAGCGCACTTCGGTGCGCTCCCGGTCCAGCACCTTGAACACCTGCTCCTCGTAGGTGCGGGCGTTGGCCAGCACGTCCTCGCGGGTCAGCGGCTTGCGGGTGACGTTCTTGCCGGTCGGGTCGCCGATCATGCCGGTGAAGTCGCCGATCAGGAAGATCACCTGGTGCCCCAGGTCCTGGAACTGGCGCATCTTGTTCAACAGCACGGTGTGACCGATGTGCAGGTCCGGCGCGGTGGGATCGAAGCCGGCCTTGATCCGCAGCGGGCGGCCGCTGCGCAGGCGGGCCTCCAGTTCTTCACGCTTGAGGATTTCGTCGGCACCGCGGCCGATCAGGGCAAGGGACTCTTCGATCGTGGACAAAACAGGAACTCCGGCGAATGGCGTCAACAAACGTGAATGGCGTTAAGAGCGAGTTAACCGTGCAGCCAGGTGAAAATTCGAGCCGGCTCAATGGTTTGACGCGCTGTGGAACGATGTTTATGGTAGCCGAGTTTTGAGCTCGCGCTTCGGGCTCGTGAGGAAGCCTTGATGCCCAACAGTGATCAGGAACGCGCGCGCCGGCAGCGGTTCCAGCAACGCCTTCACGTTCTCCACGACACTGCGCTGCATCGCAAGTTGAAGGAACACCTTCCCGCCGGCCGCTGGACGCGCCGCCACTGGATCCACGCCAGCCTGTTCGCCACCATCGGTGCGATGGTCGCCACCATCGTCCCGGGCTTCTCCAACGCCATCGACGTGCCGCTGCAGACCACGCAGGCGACGCTGGCGCTGCCGTTGCCGCCGATCTCGCTGGCGCAGCAACAGCAGGCGGCGATCACCGACAACTGGCAGGTGGTGCGGATCGAGTCTGGGCAGACCCTGGGCTCGGTGTTCGAGAAGCTCGGCATCCCCGCCACGGTGATGCAGCGGGTGCTGGACCATCCGGGCACCCACGACGCGCTGACCAAGCTGCGCCCGGGCGCGGAAATCGGCTTCGACCTGGCGACGACCGGCGACCTGCGCGCCCTGCGCTTCGACCGCGATGCCACCCACCGGGTGGAGCTGTCGCTGTTGGGCGACGACATCAAGGAGAAGGTGATCGAGCGCGAGACCAGCACGCGCACCGTGGTCACCAGCGGCGAGATCACCAGCTCGCTGTACGTGGCCGCACGCAAGGCCGGGCTGTCGCCGTCGGCGATCGCGACGATGACCGACGAGATCTTCAAGTACGACATCGACTTCGACAAGGACCTGCAGCCGGGCGACCGCTTCAGCGTGGTCATGGACGAGACCTGGCGCGAAGGCGAGCGCATCGACACCAGCAAGATCCTGGCGGCGACCTTCACCACCCGCGGCAAGACCTACAGCGGCTTCCGCTTCGAGCGCGGCGGCAAGCCGGCCGAGTACTTCGACGTGACCGGGCGGCCGCTGAAGAAGAGCTTCATCCGCATGCCGGTGTCCTACAGCCGCATCAGCTCCACCTTCGGCGCGCGCAAGCACCCGGTGCTGGGCACCATGCGCATGCACAAGGGCATCGACTATGCGGCGCCGACCGGCACCCCGATCATGGCCGCCGGCGATGCGCGGGTGCAGTTCGTCGGCACCCAGCGCGGCTACGGCAACGTCGTCATCCTGGATCACGGCAAGGGCTACAGCACGCTGTACGGGCACATGTCGCGCTTCGGCGGGATCAAGGCCGGCCAGCGCATCAACCAGGGCACGGTGATCGGCTATGTCGGCATGACCGGCATGGCCACCGGTCCGCACCTGCACTACGAATTCCGCGTGGACGGCGTGCAGCGCAATCCGGCCTCGGTGACGATGCCGCCGCCGACCCCGCTGGCCGGGGCTGAACTGGCCGCGTTCCGCGCGCAGACCTCGCCGGCGCTGGCGCGCATCCAGCGCGTGGAGAAGCTGATCTACGCCGATGCCGACGAGCCGGGGGCGAAGAAGAAGAAGGTCGTCGCCTCGTCCAAGGCCGCCGCCTCGCACGACGCCGGCTGAGCACTGGCGTCCGCTTCCGCCGCGCCGCGCATTGACGGGCGGCGGCGCCTGGCACACGCTGCGGCGCCGACCGCCGCCTGGTGCCTAGCATGTCCTCGCCTTCCGCCGTTCCCGACGACGCCCTGTTCCTGGGCCTGATGTCCGGCACCAGCGCCGACGGCATCGATGCCGCGCTGGTGCGCTTCGGCCACGACGGCAACCCGCAGCTGCAACTGGGCCGCACCTATGTCTGGGCACCGCAGCAGCGCGCGGCGCTGATCGCGCTGGGCGAAGGCGGCGACATCGCCTCGCTGGACGCGCTGGGGCAACTCGATGCCGAGGTCGCGATCGCCTTCGCCGAGGCGGCGCTGCGCCTGCTCGACGACGCCGGGGTGGCGCCGGCCGCGGTGCGCGCGATCGGGTCGCACGGGCAGACCGTGCGCCATCGCCCGCTGGCGAACCCGGCCTTCACTTGGCAGCTCGGCGACGGCAACCGCATCGCCGAACTGACCGGCATCGCCACGGTCTGCGATTTCCGCCGCCGCGACGTCGCCGCCGGCGGCCACGGCGCGCCGCTGATGCCGGCCTTCCACGCGGCGATGCTGGGCGCGGCGCACGAGGACCGGGCGGTGCTCAACCTCGGCGGCATTGGCAACCTGACCCTGCTGCCGGCGCACGGTGCCGTGCGCGGTTTCGACACCGGCCCGGCCAACGCGCTGCTCGATGCCTGGTGCCAGCGCCATCGCGGCCAGCCCTACGATGCCGGCGGCGCCTTCGCCGCCAGCGGCGCGGTCGACGCCAACCTGCTGCAGCGCCTGCTGGCCGATCCGTGGTTCGCGCTGCCGCCGCCCAAGAGCACCGGGCGCGAGCAGTTCCACCTGCGCTGGCTGGAGGCCTGCCTGGACACCCCGGCACCCGCGCCGGCCAGCGTGCAGGCAACGCTGCTGGAACTGACCGCGGCCACCGTCGCCGACGCCTTGCTGGCGCAGCAACCGGCGACCCGGCAGTTGCTGGTGTGCGGCGGCGGCGTGCACAACCCGCTGCTGCTGGCGCGGCTGCAGGCGCGGTTGCCGGGGGTGCAGGTGCAGTCGACCCAGGCGCAGGGCCTGGACCCGGACTACATCGAGGCGATGGGCTTCGCCTGGCTGGCGCGACAGACCCTGGCCGGGCTGCCGGGCAACCTGCCGTCGGTCAGCGGCGCGCGCGGGCCGCGCATCCTCGGCGCGATCCACCCCGCGTAAGCGAGGCGTCGGGATTCAGAAACCGCTGCCGGCGGGCAGCGCGCGCAAGGCCGCGATTGCCTCCGACAGCGCATCCACTTCGCGGTGCTCGAACCCGCTGCGTACGTCGTACTCGCTGGAGAACAGGCCCTGCTCGATCAGCGCCAGCACCGCCTGGCGCTGGGTCCAGCCGCGCGCGACGGCGATGCGGCGGATGCGTTCGAGCAGGAACGGGTCGATATCGCGCAACACAAGGTCGCTCATGCGGACTCCCGGACGGCGGCGCACGCATGCGCCGCTGCCCATCATCCCTGCCCGGGGACCGCCTTTCAATCGCTGGAGGCGGCCGCCTGTGGCGTCTGTTCGCGGATCCGCGGCCACAGCCAGGCCAGCAGCAACAGGGTCGGGATCACGGTGAAGGCGCTGAGCACGAAGAAGGTGCTGTAGGAGGTGGCTTCGACGATGTAGCCGGAGACGCCGCCGACGAACTTGCCCGGCAGGTTGGCCAGCGACACCAGCAGCGCGTACTGGGTGGCGGTGAAGTTGCGGTCGGTCAGCGAGGACATGAAGGCGACCAGCACGGTGCCGGCGAAGCCCTGGAACAGGTTGTCGGCGCTGAGCGCGGCGTAGAACGACCAGAGTTGGCCAGGGTTGTGCGCCATCAGCAGGAACGCCAGGTTGGACAGCGCCACGCCCAGCGCGGCGACGAGCAGCATGCGTCGGAAGCCGAAGGCCGCCACCGCCAGGCCGCCGGCGAAGGCGCCGGCAATCCCCATCCAGACCCCGAACAGCTTGGAGACGGTGGCGATGTCGGCCTTGTCGAAGCCCGAGTCCAGGTAGAACGGGCCGGACATGACCCCGATCACCTGGTCGGGAAACTTGAACAGGCCGACGAACAGCAGCAGGGCCAGGCCCAGCGCCATGCCGTTGCTGGAGAAGAAACTGGAGATCGGCTGCCAGAACGCACCGACCACGTCGATCCTGCGCACCACCGTCGAGGCCGGCACCTCCGGTTCGCGGCACACCAGGGTGGTCACGATCGGCAGCAGCATCAGCCCGGCCATGACCAGATAGGCCAAGGTCCAGTTGCCGAACTGCGCCAGATACAGCGCACCGGCGCCGGACAGGATCAGGCCGATGCGGTAGCCGAAGGTGTAGGTCGCAGCGAGTGCGGCCTGCGCCGAGGACGGCGCGATCTCGATGCGATAGGCATCCACCACCGAATCCTGGGTGGCGCCGGCGAAGGAGGCGATCAGCACCCACAGCACCAGCGCGCCCACGCTCAATTCCGGGCGGGTGAAGGCCAGCGCCACCAGGCCGATGGCCACGCCGAGCTGCGCGACCAGCAGCCAGGAACGGCGCCGGCCAAGGAAGCCGAACAGCGGGAAGCGATAGCGGTCCAGCAGCGGCGCCCACAGGAACTTGAGCAGGTAGAAGAAGCTGGCCAGGCTGATCAGGCCGATGCTGCCCAGGTCCAGGCCGACGTCGCGCAGGCGCGTGGACAGGGTCTGCGAGGCGATCAGCAGGAACGGCAGGCCGCTGCCGAAGCCCAGCAGCGCCATCGTCGCCGCCGACGGCGTGGCGAAGGCGCGCTTGATCCCGGCCCAGCCCTTGTAGGACACCGGCGCCGCGGAGGTGCCGCCGCTCATTCGCGGTAGTCCACCGTGAACGGCGCATGGTCGGAGAAGCGCTGCGCGGTATAGATGGAACAGCCTTGCAGGCGCTCGCGCAGGGTCGGGGTGACGAACTGGTAGTCGATGCGCCAACCGACGTCGTTGGCGCGCGCCGCGCCGCGGTTGCTCCACCAGGTGTAGTCCTGGCCGTCCGGATGCAGCGCGCGGTAGGCATCCACCCAGCCGCGGCCGCTGGCCGGGTCGGCCTCGTCGGCACGGTCGGCGCACAGGCCGTTGAGCCAGTCACGCTCGGCCGGCAGGCAGCCGGAGTTCTTCTGGTTCGACTTCCAGTTCTTGATGTCCAGCGCCGAGCGCACGATGTTCCAGTCGCCGCACAGCACGTAGTCGCGGCCGCTGTGCAGCCACTCCACCAGGATCGGCCGCAGCCAGTCCATGACCTGGAACTTGTAGCCTTGGCGCAGCTCGCCTGAGGAACCGGAGGGAATGTAGAAGGACACCACGCTCAGGTTGCCGAAGCGGGCCTCGATGTAGCGGCCTTCCTCGTCGAACTCCGGCCAGCCCAGCGCGGTGCGCACCTCGTCGGGTTCACGCTTGCTGTAGATGGCCACGCCGCTGTAGCCCTTCTTGGTGCTGGCGTCGCGGAACCAGACCCGGTAGCCGTCCGGCAGGAACGCCGGTCCGGCCAGTTGATGCTCCTGCGCCTTGGTCTCCTGCACGCACAGCACATCCGCCTGCTGGGTGGCGAACCACTCGAAAAAGCCCTTGGTGGCGGCCGACCGCAGGCCGTTGGCGTTGAAGCTGATGATGCGCATGAGGAGCCGGGATTCGGGATTGGGGATGACGGGATTTGTGAAAGCATAGCCGGTCACGCCCGTGCAGCGTCCGCGCATGGGGTACGCTTTTACGAATCCCCAATCTCTAATCCCGAATCCCGGCCCCCCAATGACCGACTACCGGCAACGTTTCCTGCAACTGGCCCTGGACGCGGAGGCGCTGCGCTTCGGCGAGTTCACGCTGAAGTCCGGGCGCCTCAGCCCTTATTTCTTCAACGCCGGGCGCTTCGACTCCGGCGCCAGCATGGCGCGGCTGGCGGCGTGCTACGCCGATGCGGCCGACGCGGCCGGGCTCGACTTCGACCTGCTGTTCGGCCCGGCCTACAAGGGCATCCCGCTGGCGACGGCGGTGGCCTGCGAATACGCGCGGCGCGGGCGCGACCTGCCGCTGGCGTTCAACCGCAAGGAAGCCAAGGCGCATGGCGAAGGCGGCAGCCTGATCGGCGCGCCGCTGGCCGGCCGCCGGGTGCTGATCGTGGACGATGTGATCACCGCCGGCACCGCGATCCGCGAGGCGCTGGGCATCATCCGTGCCGCCGGTGGCAAGCCGGCCGCGATCCTGGTCGCGCTGGACCGCCAGGAGATCGCCGCCGAGGACGACCGCCGCTCGGCGGCGCAGGCGGTGGCCGCCGAAGCCGGCGTTCCTGTGGTGTCGGTCGCGCATCTGGGCGACCTGCTTGCATTCATCGACGGAAACGCAGACCTTGTCGGCTTCCGCGAACCGCTGCTGGCCTACCGGGCCCGCTACGGTTGCGCTTCGTCTGGCTGACAGCAGGGGGCTGCCACGATGCCGATCCGACCACGCAACCGCGTCCTGCCGGCCGTGTTGGCGCTGCTGGCCTTGCCGGCCGCCGCGCAACAGGCGTCGGCACCGTCCAAGAAACTGTATTGCTGGAACCAGGGCGGCCAACGCACCTGCAGCGATGCGCTGCCGCCGGAAGCGGTGAACCAGGCGCGCGACGAGTTCAACGCCACCAGCGGCATGCGCAGCGCCGAGGTCGGGCGTGCGCTCAACGCCGACGAACGCGCCGCGGCCGCGGCCGATGCCGCGCAGCAGCGCGCCGACCAGGCCGCGTTGGAGACGCGCAAGCGCACCGACCAGGCGATGCTGCTGTCGTACCAGACCGAGGACGAACTGCGCCGGGTGTTCGCCGAGCGCATCGGCATCGTCGACAACAACATCAACACCGCCCGCTACAACGTCGCCAGCCTGCGCCAGGGTCTGATCGGCCTGCTGTCCGGCGCCGGCGCGCGCGAACTGGCCGGGCAGAGCGTGCCCGCCAAGATCGCCGACGACGTGCAGCAACGGCACCGTGCCCTGCTGTGGCAGCTGCGCATGCAGAAGAACTTCGAACAGCAGCGGCTCGGCCTGGACCAGGAAATCGAGGACGTGCTGCAGCGTTATCGGGCGGCCCGCGGCGGCGGCCCGGCAGCGACCGCGACCACCGCCGGCGGCTGAGCCGCAGCGTGGCTCGGCGCCCGACCGTGCCGGGCGCGTACCGCTGGCTCAGAAGGTCGGCGCCACGCCCGGCAGCACTGCCTGCACCTGGGCGCGGAACAGCGCCTTGATCCGCTCCAGCGCCGCCGCGTTGTCGGCCTCGAAGCGCAGCACCAGCACCGGCGTGGTGTTGGACGCGCGCACCAGCCCCCAGCCATCCGGGAAGTCGACGCGCAGGCCGTCGATGGTCAGCAGCCGCGCGCCAGCGAACGGCGAGCCCTCCTGCTGCGCCTGGGCGACCAGGTCGGCGACCAGCGCGTGCGCATCCTGCCCGTCCACCGGCAGCTTGATCTCCGGCGTGGCCACGCTGTCGGGCAGTTCGGCCAGCACCTCCGACGGCGATTCCTCGCGCTGAGCCAGGATCTCCAGCAATCGCGCAGCTGCGTACAGGCCGTCGTCGAAGCCGTACCAGCGCTCCTTGAAGAAGAAATGGCCGCTCATCTCGCCGGCCAGTTCGGCGTCGGTCTCGCGCATCTTCGCCTTGATCAGCGAATGCCCGGTCTTCCATACCAGCGGGCTGCCGCCGTTGCGCAGCACATAGTCGGACAGCTTGCCGGTGCACTTGACGTCGTAGATCACCAGCGCGCCGGGGTTGCGTTGCAGCACGTCGGCGGCGAACAGCATCAGCAGGCGGTCCGGGTAGATCACCGTGCCTTCCTTGGTGACCACGCCGAGGCGGTCGGCGTCGCCGTCGAAGGCCACGCCCAGGTCGGCGTCGAAGCGCCGCACCGTCTGCACCAGATCCTCGAGGTTGTGCGGCTCGCTGGGGTCGGGATGGTGGTTGGGGAAGGTACCGTCGACGTCGCAGTACAACGGCACCACCTCGGCGCCGATCGCTTCCAGCAGCCGCGGTGCCAGTTCGCCGCCGACGCCGTTGCCGGCATCGGCCACGACCTTGAGCGGGCGGTCCAGTTGCACGTCGTCGGCGATGCGCTGGATGTAGTCGTCGCCGACGTCGCGCTGTTGCAGCCGGCCCGGCTCCTCGGCCGTGGGCAGGCGGCCGGCGCTGATCCGCGCGTACAGATCGGCGATGGCCGCGCCGGACAGCGTCTCGCCGCCGACCACGATCTTGAAGCCGTTGTAGTCGGCCGGGTTGTGGCTGCCGGTCACCGCCACGCAGCTACCGGCGCGCAGGTGATAGGCGGCGAAGTAGACCACCGGGGTCGGCGCCAGGCCGATGTCGGTGACATGGCAACCGGCGCGGCGCAGGCCTTCGATCAGCGCGGCCGACAGTTCCGGCCCGGACAGGCGGCCATCGCGGCCGACCACCACCTCGTTGAGTCCCTGCTCCTGCATCACCGCGCCGATCGCCTGGCCGATCAGCGCCGCGACCTGCGGGCTGAGGTCGCGGCCGACCACGCCGCGGATGTCGTAGGCGCGGAAGATCTCCGGCGCCACTGCTAACGCCGGCACCGGCTTGGCCGGCGCGGCCTCCTCGGCGGCCGAGGGCGGCGGCGGGGGCGGCTCCTGACGCTGCAGGCTCTGCTGCAGGGTGTGTTCTTCGGTGGCCGCGGCGTCGGCGCGGCGTACCCGCGGCTGCGGCAGGCGCCCGCGCGCGGCCAGCAATAGCAGTGCGCCCAGCACCAGGCAGAGGCCGGCAACCAGCAGGCAGGGCATCGCCCCCAGCCCCAGCGGACCGGCTTCGCTATCCGGCAGCGAGGCGACCATGCGCAGGCCGCTGTCGCCGACCGGGCGCGACAGCGCGTCGGCACGGTCGTGCAGCGCATTGTTGCCGGCGGCAATCACGTCGTAGTTGCCCTGGCGCAGCGCCAGATAGCCGCTGCCCGGCACCGGCGCCTGCGCGACCGGGTCGGTCAACAGCGCCAGCGGCAGGCGCAGGTAGACCACCGCGGGGGTGCCGCCCAGCGATACCGGCGCGGCCAGCCCGAGCCGCGGGCCGCCGCCGTCGCGAATCACCGCACTGGCGATCTTGTCGCTCAGCAGGGTCTTTTCCAGCAGCGCCAGGCGGCCGTAGCCGAAGCGCGCCGCATCGGTATAGCCCGGCTCCAGGTCGGCCGGCAGTACCTGCGCGTCCTCGGCCTGCGCCCAGTCCGCGCGCAGCGCCTGGGCCGCGGCCGCGGCGTCGCCGCGGCTCAGGGCCGCCTGCACGGCCGGCTGCTGCAGGCGCTCGGACAGGCGTTTGCCCACGCCCGCCAGCGCCTGCTGGGTCTGCGTCACCGCGGCATCGCGCGCCTGCTCCAGGGTGGTGGCGGCCTGTTCGGCGCGCCATTGCTCGACCCCGCTCCAGCCGAACCAGACGACCATCAGCACCAGCAGCACCGTCAGCAGAGGCGCCACCTTGCGCAAACCCTGCGGCACCGGCCGCGCTTGTGTTGCCTCGCTCATGCAGACGATCCCCTGTCAGCGCACTCCGGTATGGCCGAATCCACCCGTTCCCCTGGCGCTGTCGGCGAAAGTATCCACCACCTGCAGGGCAACACGCACGACCGGCATCACCACCAGTTGCGCGATGCGGTCGCCGGGGGCGATGGTGAAGTCCTCTCGGCCGCGGTTCCAGACGCTGATCAGCAGCGGTCCCTGGTAGTCGGCATCGATCAGGCCGGTGCCGTTGCCGAGCACGATGCCGTGGCGGTGGCCCAGGCCCGAACGCGGCAGCACCACCGCGCACAGCTGCGGATCGGCGATGTAGATGGACAGGCCGCTGGGGATCAGCGCGGTGTCGCCCGGGGCCAGGGTCAGCGGCGCCTCGGTGGCCGCGCGCAGGTCGAGCCCGGCGCTGGCTTCGGTGGCGTAGTCGGGCAGCGGCCAGCTGTCGCCGAAGCGCGGATCCAGCAGCTTCACCTGCAGCGGATGGGGCGTGGGAGTGCTCATGCGTGCAGCCTCTGCGCGATCAGGTCCAGCAGTTGTTCGGCCAGCTGCGTCTTGGAGACCGCCGGGAAGTCGCGTTCGCCGTCCTGCCAATAGGCGGTGGCCGCGTTCTGGTCGCTCTCGAAGCCGTTGCCGGCCACCCCCACCCGGTTGGCCACGATCAGGTCCAGGTGCTTGTCGGCGAGTTTGCCACGGGCATAGCGCTCGATGTCGTGGGTCTCGGCGGCGAAACCGACCACCAGCTTCAGCGCCTGGGTCTGCGCGGCGACCTCGGCCAGGATGTCCGGGGTCCGGGTCAGCTCCAGGGTCAGGGTCTCGCCGCTCTTCTTGATCTTCTGCGCCGCCACGTGTTTTGGCGTGTAATCGGCGACCGCGGCAGTGCCGATGTAGATGTCCGCCGGCAGTGCGCCCAGCACCGCCTCGCGCATCTGCGCGGCCGAGCGCACGTCGATGCGCTGCACGCCATCGGGCGTAGACAAATGCACCGGACCGCTGACCAGCACCACCTCGGCGCCCTGCCGGGCCGCGGCCGCGGCCAGCGCGTAGCCCATCTTGCCGCTGCTGCGATTGCCCAGGTAGCGCACCGGATCCAGGTCTTCGTAGGTGGGACCGGCGCTGATCAGCAGGCGCAGGCAGCGTAAGGCGCCGGTGGCGCCGGTGCCGGAACGCGACGGGACGGCGGTGGTGGCGGCCGGCGTGGCCGACGCGGCGCCCTGGTCGGTGCGCCCGGCGAGCGCCGCGACGATCTGCCCGGGCTCGGCCAGGCGGCCGGGGCCGGACTCGCCTTCGGCCAGCGGGCCGTCGTTGGGGCCGACCACCTGTGCGCCGCGCTGGCGCAGGGTGGCGATGTTGGCCTGGGTGGCCGGGTGCAGCCACATGCGGTGGTTCATCGCCGGACACACGGTCAGCGGGGCGGTGCTGGCCAGGCACAGCGTGCCGACCAGGTCGTCGGCCAGCCCGTGCGCCAGGCGCGCCAGCAGGTCGGCGGTGGCCGGCGCCACCACGATGTGTTCGGCCCAGCGGGCCAGTTCCAGATGGCCCATCGCCTGTTCCGCGCCGCTGTCCCACAACGTGGTGCGGGTGAGATGGCCGGACAGCGCCTGGAAGCTCAGCGGGGTGACGAACTGCTGCGCGCCGGCGGTCATCGCCACCTGGACCTCGGCGCCGGCATCGCGCAGCCGCCGCACCAGTTCCAGCGCCTTGTAGGCGGCGATTCCCCCGCCGACGCACAACAGCACACGTCGCCCCGGCAGGGGCCTCTCGAAAATCGCGGTCACGTCGGGAATGTCCTACCCATACAAGGACGATTAGCTTACCCGATGGCTTTTGGCGGCCTGATACCGTTGCGCCATGTCGGCCGGCACCCTGGCGATATGCACATCTCCGACTGGCCCTGCGAAGAACGTCCCCGGGAAAAGCTGCTGGCGCGCGGTCCCCGGGCCCTTTCCGACGCCGAACTGCTGGCGATCTTTCTCGGCTCCGGCCTGCCCGGCAGCGACGCGGTACGCACCTCGCGCGACCTGCTGCATCGGCACGGGCCGTTGCGCACGCTGCTGGACCGGTCGCCCGGCGACCTGGTGCGCCTGCCCGGGCTGGGGCCGGCGCGGGCCTGCCAGCTGTCGGCGGCGCTGGAACTGGGCCAGCGCCACCTGGCCGCGGAACTGCAGCGCGGCGACACCCTCAGCAACCCGGTCACCGCCGGCCGCTACTTCGCGCAACGCCTGCGGGCGCGGCCGTACGAGGTTTTCGCCGCCTTGTTCCTGGACACCCGGCACCGCTGGCTGGCCTTCGAGGAGCTGTTCCAGGGCACCGTGGACGGCGCCGAGGTGCATCCGCGCGAAGTGGTCCGGCGTGCGCTCACGCTCAATGCCGCCGCGGTGATCATCGGCCACAACCACCCGTCCGGGAACCCGGAACCCTCGCCCGCCGACCGCGCCGTCACCGACCGGCTGAAACAGGCGCTGGACCTGATCGACGTGCGCCTGCTCGACCACTTCATCGTCGGCGACGGCGTCCCGGTCTCGATGGCCTCGCGCGGCTGGGCCTGAACCGATGTGCGTGGCGGGCGGTGCCGGGGTGGCGCGCGTGCCGCACAAAGCAGACACCCGGCCGGCGGGCCGCGGCGGGCCCAGGCGCAGGCCTGCGCCCGGTCACGGCGTCACGGCGCCACGGCTGAGGTCGGGCTGAACCCGGGACGGGCCGGGAGGCGGCGGGTCGGGTAAAATCGCCGGTTCCGCGCTTCAAGCAGAGATCTCGTGAAATCCCAACTCCGCGCCCTGATCGGTCAAGGCATCGAAGCCTTGCGCGCCAATGGCACCCTGCCGGCCGACACCCTGCCGCCGGACTTCGTGGTCGAGCGCCCCAAGACCCGCGAGCACGGCGACTTCGCCACCAACGCGGCAATGCTGCTGGCCAAGGCCGCGCGCACCAATCCGCGCGCCCTCGCCCAGCAACTGGTGGACGCGCTGCCGGCAAACGACGATGTCAGCAAGGTCGAGATCGCCGGCCCTGGCTTCATCAATTTCCACCTCGGCCCCGGCGCCTACCAGCGCGAGGTGCTGGCGGTGCTCAAGCAGGGCGAGGACTACGGCCGCAGCCTGGTCGGCAACGGCCGCACCGTGGGCGTGGAGTACGTCTCGGCCAACCCGACCGGGCCGCTGCACGTCGGCCACGGCCGCGCCGCGGCCATCGGCGACTGCCTGGCGCGCCTGCTCGAGGCCAACGGCTGGAATGCCAAGCGCGAGTTCTACTACAACGACGGCGGCAACCAGATCGAGAACCTGGCGCGCTCGGTGCAGGCGCGCGCCCTGGGCAAGACCCCGGACAGCCCGGACTGGCCGGAAGAAGGCTACCGCGGCGACTACATCCAGGACGTGGCCGAGGCCTACATGGCCGGCGCTGCAGTCGACCTGGAGGGCCACGTGGTCACCGGCGCCAAGGACCCGCAGGACCTGGACGCGATCCGCCGCTTCGCCGTGGCCTATCTGCGCAACGAGCAGAACCACGACCTGGCCGCGTTCGGCGTGGATTTCGACATCTACTTCCTGGAAAGCTCGCTGTACCGCGACGGCAAGGTCGAGGAAGCGGTGCAGAAGCTGGTCGCCTCCGGCCACACCTACGAGGACGGTGGCGCGCTGTGGCTGAAATCCACCGATTTCGGCGACGACAAGGACCGCGTGATGCGCAAGTCCGACGGCACGTATACCTATTTCGTGCCGGACGTGGCCTACCACCTGAGCAAGTGGCAGCGCGGCTACGTGCGCGCCATCACCGAACTGGGCGCCGACCACCACGGCTCGCTGGCGCGCGTGCGCGCCGGCCTGCAGGCGATGGACCTGGGCATCCCCAAGGGCTGGCCGGAATACGTGCTGCACCAGATGGTCACGGTGATGCGCGGCGGCGAGGAAGTGAAGCTGTCCAAGCGCGCCGGCAGCTACCTGACCCTGCGCGACCTGATCGAGGAAGCCGGCCGCGATGCCACGCGCTGGTTCCTGATCGCGCGCAAGCCCGATTCCCAGCTCACCTTCGACATCGACCTGGCGCGCCAGCAGAGCAACGACAACCCGGTGTTCTACGTGCAGTACGCGCATGCCCGCGTGTGCAGCCTGCTGCGCCAGGCGCAGGAGAAAAAGCTGGACTACGACCAAGCCGACGGCCAGGCGCAACTGAATCGGCTGAACGACGCGACCTCGCTGGAACTGATGCAGGAACTCTCGCGCTACCCGGAAGTGGTGGAGAATGCGGGGCATGCGCTGGAACCGCACCTGATCGCGCAATACCTGCGCGAACTGGCCACGGCCTTCCACACCTGGTACCACGGCACCCCGGTGCTGGTGGACGACGCCGGCGAACGCAACGCCAAGCTGACCCTGGCGGTGGCGGCGCAGCAGGTACTGGCGAACGGTCTGAATCTCCTGGGCGTCTCGGCCCCGGAAAAAATGTGAGTGGAGAAGCGGTAAATGGCAGCACGACGCGGTAAGACCCAGGCCCGGCGAAACACCGGCAACGGCACGCCCGGATGGGTGTGGCTGATCGCCGGCGCGGCGATCGCCGCGGTGGTGTTCCTCGGCGCGCCGGGCCTGTTCAAGAAGGACGGCGACTTCCTGCGCGTGGGCGGCCCGCGCGCCAATCCGGACGCGCAGCCCGCACCGGTGGCCGATGCCGACGTCGATGCGGCCCCGGAGCTGCCCAAACCCGCCGCCAATGCGGCCGGCAGCACCAAGCCGGAGGCGAAGAAGGACGCGCAGACCCAGTACGACTTCTACACCCTGCTACCCGGCAAGGAAGTGCAGATGTCCGACGCCGAACTGGCCGCCAGCGCGCGCGCCGAGGCCATTCGCCAGGCCAAGGCGCAGGCCGCCGCAGGCACGGCGGCCGCCGGCACCACCCCGGCCGCGGCCGCCACTGCGCCGACCGCGACGGCCGCCAATCCGACCCCGCTGCCGGAAACGCCTAGCACCGCGGCCAGCGCCACGCCGGCCGCCTCCAGGCCGGCGACCGCGGCGGCAACGCCGGCCGCGACCACCGCACCGGCAGCGGCCGCGGCGACTGCGGCCCCCGACACCGCACGCTACATCCTGCAGGCCGGCTCGTTCGGCGCCTCCGGCGACGCCGAGTCGACCAAGGCCAAGCTGGCGATGCTGGGCTTGTCGGCGCGCGTGGAATCGGCGCAGATCAGCGGCAAGACCGTGTACCGCGTGCGCATGGGGCCCTACGGCACCGCCAGCGAACTGGCCGAGGCCAAGCAGAAGTTGAACGGCAGCGGGCTGTCGGCGATCGCGATCAAGGCGCAGTGAGGCTGGGAATCGGGAATCGGGATTGGGGAATGGGTGAAGCGGCCTTCTTGCCGTTTTCACCTGTACGTGCGCGGATGCGTTGTCGCCGCTGACATTGGGCCGCGCTGGCCCCGAGATGACGCTGCAGTTCCACGACGGCGATCTGCTGGGGACTACGCAAAAGACTTAGTCGCCAGGGAATCTGGAATGGGGACGCGGGCACGTCCCGTTCCGCGCGACGCGACTTGAAGACGCTTCGGATCCGCGCGCCGTCGCGCCGCGCTGACGTCATCGATCATCGAAGCCGACTCCCCCACGGGCACACGCGCTGTCGACGCGCGCGACCGGGTTTTGCTTTTACCATTCCCGATTCCCCCTCCCCATTCCCGGCCCCCCAATGACCCAGACTGCCCTGATCACCGGTGCCACCTCCGGTTTCGGCGCCGCCGCCGTGCGCCGCTTCGTCGACGCGGGCTGGCGCGTGATCGCCACCGGCCGCCGTGCCGAGCGCCTGCAGCCGCTGCTGGACGCCTTCGGCGCCGAACGCGTGCACATCGCCGCCTTCGACATCCGCGATACCGACGCGCTGGACGCGATGCTGGCGGCGCTGCCAGAGGCGTTCCGCGGCATCGACCTGCTGGTCAACAACGCCGGCCTGGCCCAGGGCACCGCGCCGGCGCAGGCCGCGCAACTGGACGACTGGCGCACGATGATCGACACCAACGTCACCGCGCTGGTGACGCTGACCCATCGCCTGCTGCCGACGCTGATCCAGCGCCGCGGCGCGATCATCAACATCAGTTCGGTCGCCGCGCTGTATCCCTATCCCGGCGGCAACACTTACGGCGGCACCAAGGCCTTCGTCAGTCAGTTCTCGCTGGGCCTGCGCTCGGACCTGCACGGCACCGGCGTGCGCGTGACCGCGATCGAACCGGGCATGGCCGAGACCGAGTTCACCCTGGTCCGCACCCATGGCGACCAGAAGGCCTCGGACACGCTCTACCAGGGCGCACAGCCGATGACCGCCGAGGACATCGCCGAACAGATCTTCTGGGTGGCGACGCTGCCGCCGCACCTGAACATCAATCGGCTGGAAATCATGCCGGTGACGCAGTCCTTCGCCGGCTTCCAGGTCGCGCGGCAACCGGCCTGAACGGCCGCGGGGCCGCGACGCGCGGCCCCGCCATGACGCTTCTTTTCTCACGCTCACGCGGCGGAGCCCCTCTGCCGCCGCGCGGCAGCGACGCGCATCGACTGCGCCGGTCGGATGGCAATTCCGACAATACTTTAACGAAATGATATAACATATCTTTCATGCAGCCTTGCCCGGCATCGGGCAGCGCACCACTTGCTCGCCTGCAGCCCACCGCTGCCGCCAACCTCCCTGCCGCTTCGTCCACAGCCACCATGAAGACCTACACCCATGCCCTCGCCGTGCTGGCCGGGCTCGCGGCCGGCGACGGCGCCGCGCAGACGTCGACCGAGACCACCACCACGCTGGGTACCGTGGAAGCGCGGCGCCACAGTGCCGCCTCGCTGTCCACGCGCAATATCCTCAGTTCGGTCGACGTGCTCGGCAGCGAACAGATCGCCGACAAGCAGGTCATGAACAGCTGGGAGTTGCTCGGGCAGATGCCCGGCATGCAGCTCACCGAAACCCGCCAGGGCGCCGAGTCCGGCAAGGTCACCTTCCGTGCCTTCAACGGCGAGGGCTACATCAACGGCATCAAGGTGCTGATCGACGGCGTGCCGAGCAACGTCAACAGCGGCAACCAACGCTTCATCGACATGATCTTCCCGCTGGAGATCGCCTACATCGAGGTGGTGCGCGGCACCAACGATCCGCGTTACGGCCTGCACAACATCGGCGGCAACTTCAACATCGCCACCCGCCAGGGCGGCGACTACCAGGACCTGCGGCTGCGCTATGGCAGCTTCGCCACCCGCGAACTGCAGTACGCCGTCGGCCATGAGGCCGATGGTCTGGCGCAGAACTATTTCGTCGGCGCGCAGGCCGCGCATGGCTATCGCCAGCACGACAGCTCGCGCAAATACACCCTGGGCGGCAAATGGTTCTATGGCGAAGACGACGATGCCGCCCGCATCGGCCTGATCGCCCGCGCCTACCATCACGACGCCGACGAACCGGGCTTCCTCACTGCCACCGAGTTGGTCGAGGACCGCGAACAGTCGCCGCCGAAGAACGCCAACGACGGCGACGACCGCGACATGCGCCAGGCGAGCGTGCACGCCGACTTCAATCTCGGCGGCGGCTTGCAGCTGCGCAACACGCTGTACTTCAACCGCTATGAAGACGACCGCCGCGTCACCTTCACCAATTACCCGCTGGGCAATGCGCCGCGGCAGCGTCGGCAGTGGGACGAAACCCAGACCGGCCTGCTCAGCACCGTCACCTGGCAGGCCAGCGCCCTGCTCAGCGTGGAAGCCGGCGTCAATGCCGAGCACCAGGACAACCGTTACCGGCGCGCGCGCTACGCCTACAGCGTACCGACAGATTTCGACCGCGCGCCGGCACGCGTGCAGAACGACGACCGCTACAGCCTGGACAACCTCGGCCTGTACCTGCAGGCGGTGATCCAACCGAGCGATGCGCTGAAGATCGTCCCCGCATTCCGTGCCGACCGCTTCTCCGGTGAGACCGCGCTGCCTGGCGGCATCCACGCGCCGCTGCAGCGCTACGGCTGGATCGACCAGCCCAAGCTCAGCGTGATCTACGCGCTGACGCCGCAGCTGAGCGTGTACGCCAATTGGGGCCGCACCTTCCAGATCCTCACCGGCTCCACCGCGCCGGCCTATCTCACCCCGGGCCAGCCGGCGTTCCGGCCCTCGATCAACACCGGCAAGGAACTGGGCCTGAAACTGCAGCCGGTGGCCGGCACCGAGGCGCGCGTGGCGGTCTGGCGCCAGGACGCCACCGACGAAGTGGCGAACATGCCCAGCACCGGCACCACGGTCGGCCTCGGCCAGACCCGTCGGCAAGGCGTGGATCTTCAGCTAAGCACACAATTGGGCGAGCGCTGGACGCTGTGGCTGTCGCACGCGCTCCAGGAAGCCAAGGTGGTCAGCGCCTACACCGCCACCGGCGAGTCGCTGCGCGGACGCGAGGTGTTCTCCACGCCGCGCTACATCAGCAACGTCGGCCTCGACTACCGGCCCGACGCGCGCTGGAAGTTCGGCGTGCAGGCGCGCGCGCAGGGCGACTACTACATCGACGAACGCAACACGCAGGGCAAGTACGGCGGCTTCCGCGTGGTCGATGCCAGCGTGCGTTACCAGCTCAGCCCGCGCGCAAGCCTCGACCTGCAGGTGAAGAACCTCACCGACGCGCGCTATGCCTACGTCTGGTACGACAACTTCTTCTGGGGCGGCAACGACCAGCCGATGTTTTCGCCAGCGTCCGGACGTTCTGCCTATCTCGGTTTCGAACTGCGGCTGTAGGGCAACTCGCATCCCCTGCATCCGCCACAGCGTGCTGCGCAGGAGCGGCTTCAGCCGCGACGGGCTTCACCGCGAACGCGACCATCGCGTCTGAAGAAACCGCGCCGATGGGGCACGTCCCGGGGTGAGAGGTGCCCGGCAGCGGCGTTTGCCTGGGCAAGGATAGCCGCGCAGTCGTCGGATGCGACGTCCTCGCCGCATGTGGTACGGTTCCGGCGTCGCCAGCCTTCGCGCAAGCCTTCCGCCCGTTCACCGGAGTGCTTTGCGATGCTCTCTCCCTCTCCGTTCGACCGCGCCGTCCTTTTCTCGCAGGGGCCGCGGCGATGACCGACTTCATTACAGACGCGGCACAGCTGCAGGATTGCGTGGGCCGTCTGGCTGGTCCACGCGACATGAAGGTGATCGACCACCTGGACGCGCACGCGCTGCGCTGGCTGGCCGCCAGCCCGCTGCTGTTCGCCGGCGTCGCGGCTCAGCGCCTGGCGCTGAGCGTGGGCAGCGGTGCGCCCGGCTTTGCGCGCGGCGACACCCCGCACCTGCTGTCGATCCCGCTGCAGGCGCTGGATACGGCCCACACGCCTGTCGGCGCCGGCTTCGGCGCGCTGTTCCTGGTGCGCGGCCTGGGCGAGACCCTGCGCATCAATGGCCGCATCGCCGGCGACGATGGCACGCGCGTGTTCGTTGCCGTCGAGGAATGCTATCTGCACTGCGCCAAGGCCCTGCTCCGCGCCAACTGGTGGCAGGCCGCGGAATCCACCGACGAAGCGCCGCCGCAGACGCCGGAGGGATTTCTGGGAAATTGCCGGCTGCTGGTCCTGGCCACCGCCGATGCCGAAGGCCGCGTCGATGTCAGCCCGCGCGGCGATCGCCCCGGCGCCTTGCTGCAAGCCCACCGCGACGCCTGGTGGTTCGCCGACCGCCCAGGCAACCGCCGCGTCGACAGCCTGGGCAATCTGCTGGCGCAGCCGCAGATCGCGCTGCTGGCGCTGCGCCCCGGCAGCGCGCGCTGCGTGCGCATCGAAGGGCTCGCCCGTCCCAGCACCGATGCAGCGATCCGCAGCGCGCTCGCGGTCGATGGACGCGTTCCGCATCTGGCGGTGTGGGTGCTGCCGGCGGTGCTCGAAGACATCCACAGTGCTGCGCTGCGCCGCTTCGACCACTGGCCGCCCACTGCCATCGCACACGACCTGGACCCGCCGACGATCTTCCGCGACCACGTCAGGCGCAGCGGCGCGCGCGGCGCCCAGGCCACGCTGCTGCGCGCGGCGGTCTCGGTGCCCGGCATGGTCCGCAAAGGACTGCAGGCCGACTACAAGAAGAACATGTACTGAGCGCGCAACGCCGCCGGTTCACCCGTCTGCGTCGATCGCGCCGGGCGCGCTGAGGTGATGCACCGCATAGCAGTGCGCATCGTCGTCCGCCGGCGGCAGGTCGCGCCACAGATGAAACCGCAGCCGCGTCCATCCCTGCGGTTCGTAACCGTGCACCGTGGCCAGCGTGCGTTCGTCAGGAGCACGCATAGCGTCGGCGTCGTTCTCCAAGGCCGGCGACGGCGCTTGCAGCGCGCGGGTTGCATAGCGCGCCGTGCGCAGCGCCGCGGACGTCCATGCCGTGCCGACCATCCACGACTGCACTGGCGGGCGGCCGAAGGCCTCGCACAGTGCGGCGAACGCGGGACCGGCGAGAAACGCATGCATCGCTGCCGCATCGCGCCACAGATAGAACGGCGCATACAGATTCTGCCGGCCGGGCAGGCGCGGATCGTGCCGATCGGCGACCAGGTAAGCCTTGAACCGCAGCCCCGGCAGCGTGTCGAGCAAGGGCCCTTTGTCGGCGATGCGGCGGCGGATGATCGCCATGTCGTAGTCCGCCGGCAGCGCGATGCTGTACTGCATGGCGATCATGCCGGTGCTCCGCTGGCGGAAATGCCGGCGCGGCCGCCGCCGAAGGACCAGTCCTGCGCCGCGGTGGTGACGATGGTGACCATCACGTCCTCCGGGGAGATCCCCGGCGCGATCGCCAGCAATTCGACCAGGCGCCGGTAGAACGCCTGCTTGCAGGCGTCGCTGCGTTCGCGGCCGGCGGTGATGGCGATCAGCACGAAGCCCTCCGAGCGCGGCCCGCCGAGGTAGTGACGGTCGAACACCAGTTCGTCCGGGTCGTGCTGGTGGATGACCTGGAAGCAGTCGCCGTCCGGCACCTCGAAGGCCTCGTGCATGGCCTGGTAGAGGCTGGCCGACAGCGCGCGCAGGTAGGCGGGCGGATGACCGCGCAGTAGCGAGATGCGGGCGTACGGCATCAGCGCGTCTCCGTCGTGGCCGGCTTCGCCGCACTGGCGGCGCGCAGCAACGGCAGCGCCGATGCCGCGCACGGCCAGCCGGCGTAGAACGCCAGGTGGGTGATGGCTTCGGCCAGGGTGTCGCGGTCCAGGCCGTTGTCCAGCGCGCGCGCCAGGTGAAACGGCAACTGCTCCAGCCGATACAGCGCGACCAGCGTGGCCACCGTGATCAGGCTGCGTTCGCGCGGCGACAGCCCCGGGCGCTGCCACACCTCGGCGAACAGCACCTCGTCGGTCAGGCGGGCGAAGGCCGGCGCGATGTCGCCGAACGCGGCCTGGGGGGAAGGAAACGGGGTGGCTGGATCGGACATCGGAAGGTCTCGCGTGGGAACGGGCACAGCCTAGTCGCGCACAACCTTCCGAAAAATCGGAAAATATCGAAACGACCATCCGGAAAATCAGGATCGACCTATGCGCCCCATCACCTTCGACCTCGACGCGCTGCGCAGCTTCGTCGCCGGCGTGGAACTGGGCAGCTTTGCCAAGGCGGCCGACCGCCGCGGGCGCTCCACCTCGGCGATCAGCGCGCAGTTGAAAAAGCTGGAGGAGCAGGCCGGGCAGCCGGTGCTGCGCCGCCAGGGCCGCGGCCTGGCCCTGACCGAGGCCGGCGAAGCCTTGCTGGGCTACGCGCGGCGGCTGCTCGAGCTCAACGACGAGGCGGTGGTGGCCCTGCAGGACACGGCGCTGCAGGGCTGGGTGCGGCTGGGGCTGCAGGAGGACTTCGGCGAGCACATGCTGCCGGACGTGCTGGGGCGCTTCGCCCGCGCCCACCCGCAGGTGCGGATCGAAGCGCGCATCGCCCGCCACCAGGAACTGCTGGCACGGGTGGAGGCGGGGCACCTGGATCTGGCCCTGGCCTGGGAGTCCGGCGCCGCCTCGCCGCATCGGCAGGCGCAAGCGGCGTGGCCGCTGCGCTGGATCGCCGCAGACGACCGTAGCAGCCTGCCCACGACGGCCACCTGGAGCGGCGACGCGCCGCTGCCGCTGGTGATGCTGGAAGCACCGTGTCTGCTGCGCACGGCGGCGACCACCGCCTTGGACCGAGCCGGCATCCCGTGGCGCATCGCCTTCACCAGCGCCAGCCTTGGCGGGGTGTGGGCGGCGGTCCGCGCCGGATTGGGCATAACCCTGCGCACCCCGGCCGGCGTGCCGGCCGGACTGACCCTGCTGGCGCCCGGCGCCGGCGGCCTGCCGACGCTGCCGGCACTGGGACTGACCCTGCACTGCGCGGTCGCCACGCCACCGCCGGCGGTGACGCGGCTGGCGGAGATCCTGCAACAGCGCCTGCAGGCGGCGCATGCGGCGCTGGCAGCGCGCGGATGAGCACCGTCGCAGGGCGTCAGCTGCCGGACAGCGCGAGCGGGGCGGGAACGCTGCGTCGCTCGCGCAGGCGCAGGAACGGCCGCTCCACCGCGTAGTGCAGCACGGCCGCGAACAGCAGTGCCATGCCGGCATAGGCGGCGAAGGCGAGCAGGCCGCGGCCGTCCAGTTGCGCGCCGAACCACACCTGGGTCAGATGGAACGCGGCCTTGTGGCTCAGGTACAGGCTGTAGGACACCGCGGCCAGCCAGGCCGCACCCGGCACCCGGCAACGCCCCAGCCATCCCTGCGTGGAGGCACCGGCGCCGACCAGCAGCGCCAGCCCCAACGACAGCACCGGCCAGCCGACCGCATTGCCGAGCAGGCCGGTGCGATCGCGGAACAGCCACATCGCCAGCGCGCAGACCACGATGCCGGCAAGCGCCACCGTGCTGGCATGGCGCTGCAGGCGCTGCCACTGCTGCGGCCGGAAGGTCTTCAGCACCGCCAGCGCCACGCCGGCCAGCAGGCCGTCCAGGCGGTTCCAGGTCGGGTAGTAGAGATCCTCGATGAACCAGTTGCGCTGCAGCCCGGCACCGATGCGATCCAGTGCGCTGTCGTGCAGCCAGATGGCGCTGCGCAGGGCGATGCCGGCCAGCACCACGGTCACGCACAGCGCCACGAAACGCGGCGCGGACGGCCGCCGCAGCAGCCACGCCGCCAGCAGCGGGAACACCAGGTAGAAGTGCTCTTCCACGCACAGCGACCAGGCATGCGAGAACGCCTGCTGGTTGGCGTAGTCGATGCCCAGATTGAGGGTAAAACTGGCGAACAGCCACCACGGCGCGATCCCGGGCGCCTCGCGAAAACCGGGCCAGGCCAGATACAGCGCCAGCACCACCGCGTATGCCGGCAGGATGCGGTAGGCGCGGCGGCGATAGAACTCGCCGTAGCGCAGCGGCTCGCCGCGGGCCAGCGGCGCCAGTACCTGGCCGCCGATCAAAAAGCCGCTGAGCACGAAGAACAGGTCCACGCCCATCCAGCCATAGCGCGACAGCCACTCCCAATCCGAGCCCAGCCCACCGACCACGAAGGAGTGGAACAACATCACCCAGACGATGGCGGTGGCGCGCAGCAGGTCGAGGCCAGGATAGCGCATCGTAGGGCGGTGGCGGTGGGGAGCGCGCAGCTTACTGGTTGCATCGCCGGTTGCGGCAGTGGGCGTTCACCGACGCCCAAGCGATCGCGCCTGGAAGATGCAGCCGCGGCGCCAGGCGGCCAACCCCAAGATTGCGTGCACGGGCGTACCCTCACCCCAACCCCTCTCCCGGGGGGAGAGGGGCTTGCGTGGGTCGCCGCTGTCAGCCCAGCGGTTCGTCGGACAAGTAGGTGTAGCCGGTCAGGCCGGCCTCGAGCGCGTCGGCCAGTTCCGTCGCCTGCGCGGCCGGCAACTGCGCGGCGGCTACGCGTTCGGCGTAGGCGGCGCGCAGGTCGTCCAGGCGGTAGCCGACGTAGTCCAGCATCACGTCGGTTGTGTCGCCGCGGCGCTGCTGGGCGATGCGGTAGCCGTCGCCGTCCACCGCCACTTCCACCGCGTCGGTGTCGCCGAACAGGTTGTGGATGTCGCCCAGGATTTCCTGGTAGGCGCCGACCAGGAAGAAGCCGATGCGGTAGCTCTCGCCCGGGCGCAGCGCGTGCAGCGGCAGCGAGCTGTCCAGGCTTTCGTTCTCGACGTAGGTCTTGACCATGCCGTCCGAATCGCAGGTCATGTCGCAGACCACGCCGCGCCGCGCCGGCGCCTCGTTCAGGCGTTCGATCGGCACGATCGGGAACACCTGGTCGATCGCCCACACGTCGGGGATCGACTCGAACACGCTGAAGTTGACGAAGTACTTGTCGACCAGGCGCTCGTTGAGTTCGTCCAGCACCGGGCGGTGGCTCTTTTCCTCGTGGCTCAGCCGCGCGCGCACGCCGTGGGCGATGGCGTAGAACAGGTCGTCGATGCGCGCACGGTGGGTCAGGTCGATCTGGCCCAGGGCGTAGCCACTGAGGCCTTCGGCGTGGAAATGCTGCGCCTCCTGGAACAGCTCCACCGCCGGGCGCTGGTCCAGTTCCGCATGGATCTCGCGCAGGTGGCGGATCGCCGCTGGTTCGTCGTCGTGCGCGTCGGGCACGCGGCCTTCCGGCGCCTGCTCCACCTCGGACACGTTGGCGATCAGCACCGCGTGGTGCGCGGTCATGGCGCGCCCGCACTCGGTGACGATGCGCGGCGGCGCCAGGCCGTGCTCCTCGCAGGCGCTGGCCAGCGGCTGCACGATGTTGCTGGCGTAGGAATGCAGGCCGTAGTTGATCGAGCAGTAGCTGCGCGAGCGGGTGCCTTCGTAGTCGATGCCCAGGCCGCCGCCGACGTCGACGTGGCTGATCTTCGCGCCCAGCTTGGACAGCTCGACGAAGTAGCGCGTGGCCTCGCGCATGCCGTTGGCGATGTCGCGCACGTTGGAGATCTGCGAGCCCATGTGGAAGTGCAGCAGGTTCAGCGCGTCGGCGTACTCGGTGTCGCGCAGGGTCTTCCACAGGTCCAGCACCTGCCGCGGCGACAGCCCGAACTTGGCCTTGTCGCCGCCGCTGTTCTGCCACTTGCCCGCGCCCAGCGAGGCCAGGCGCATGCGCACGCCCAGGCCCGGCTTCACGTCCAGCGCGCGCGCCTCCTCCAGCACCAGCTTCAGCTCCGACGGCTTCTCGATGACGATGAAGGTCTGCAGGCCAAGCTTGCGCCCGATCAGCGCCAGGCGGATGTATTCGCGGTCCTTGTAGCCGTTGCAGACGATCAACCCGCCCGGCCGCGACAGCGCCAGCACCGCCATCAGTTCCGGCTTGCTACCCGCCTCCAGGCCGAAGCCCTCGCCCTGGTGGCTGGCCAGGGTGCCGGCCACGCCGCGGTGCTGGTTGACCTTGATCGGGTACACCGCGGTGTAGCCGCCGGTGTAGTCCCAATCGGACTGGGCCTGGGCGAAGGCGGCCTGCAGCTTGCCCAGGCGCTCGCCGAGGATGTCGGGGAAGCGCACCAGCATCGGCAGCTTGGCGCCGGCCGCGCGCGCGGCGTCCACCACCTCCGGCAGTGCGATCGCCACGCCGTCGGCGCCCTGCGGCCGCACCACCACCCGGCCGGCCGCGTCCACGTCGAAGTACCCGTCGGCCCAGTGCGGGATCGAGTAGGTCTTGCGGGCTTGGTCGAGGGACCAATCGCTCATCGTGGCGGCTCGGCTGACGGAAAAAGGGCGTGGATTGTAACCCCTGCTACGCGTGGGGTCCGTTACAATCCGCGCCGTTCCGACGCCCTCGGCTCCTGGTGGAGCCGGGCCGGGTTCGCGGGCGCGTGGTGCGGGCTGGATGCGCGAGGCTGCGCCCGACCCTCATCCGGCGCTACGCGCCACCTTCTCCCGGTGGGAGAAGGAATCGCCGCTTCTTTTCTTGCTTTCCTAGGACATCTGCATGAGCGCCAACGACAACTGGTACATCGAACACTTCCAGCCCACCGGCTCGGCCATCGGCTACCGCATCACCGGCAAGCTGGACGAGGTGCAGTCGCCGTTCCAGAAGATCGAGATCTACGACACCACCGACTGGGGCAAGCTGATGGTGATCGACGGCGCGGTGATGCTGACCACGCGCGACAACTTCTTCTACCACGAGATGATCAGCCACCCGGCGCTGTTCACCCACGCCGCGCCCAAGCGCGTGGTGATCATCGGCGGCGGCGACTGCGGCACCCTGCGCGAAGTGCTCAAGCACCCGGGCGTGGAAAGCGCCACCCAGTGCGACATCGACGAGCAGGTCACGCGCATGGCCGAGAAGTACTTCCCGGAACTGTGCGACTCCAACAACGACCCGCGCGCCGAACTGCTGTTCGACGACGGCGTGGCCTACATGGCCAACTGCCCGGCCGGCAGCGTGGACATCGTCATCGTCGACTCCACCGACCCGGTCGGCCCGGCCGAAGGCCTGTTCAACAAGGCCTTCTACGAGAGCTGCTTCAATGCGCTGAAGGACGACGGCATCCTGGTGCAGCAGTCCGAATCGCCGCTGGCGCTGCTGGACCTGATCAAGGAAATGCGCGCGGAAATGGGCAAGGCCGGCTTCGCCAGCTTCCACACCGTGCCGTTCCCGCAGCCGTGCTACCCGACCGGCTGGTGGAGCGTGACCATGGCGCGCAAGCAGGGCGGCTTCGACTTCCGCCAGGACGACGCCGCGGCCAAGCCGTTCGCCACCCGCTACTACAGCGCGCACCTGCACACCGGCACCCAGGCGCTGCCGCCGTTCGTGGCCGAGGCGCTGGGCGGCTAAGCCCCCCGGTCCTCTTCGGCATCGGCGCGCGCTCGACGTGCGCCGATGCCGCGGATCGCAGGCGCTGTCGCCGGCCCCTGCTCCGACGTTCGCATCCGCATCGACAGGCGCGCTGCATCGCGCATGGCATCGCCTCGCCGGTACGCGATCGCGCACTGCACAGACGCCAACGCCAAAGAAGCCGCACGCCATGGCCCGCGCGTGCGAAGATGCGCCGGCACCAATCGCACCACACCGCGAGCCTCCCATGCGCTCCCAGACGACGTCGCCGTGGACCCTGTGCGCGCTGGCCGCGATCGGCTTCGTCGTCGCCTGCGTCGCCCACGAAGCGGTGGGCCATGGCCTGGCCTGCCTGGGCAGCGGCGGCACCGTCCGCTGGCTCACGTCGGTGTACTTCCGCTGCCAGCCTGGGCGCCCCTTCGTCGATGCCGCCGGGCCGCTGGCGAATCTGTGCGTGGCCGCAATCTGCATTTTGGCGGCACACCGCCGTCGCGCGGACATGCCGCGCCTGGCGCTCGCGCTGATCGCCGCCTTCAACGGACTGTGGGGCGCCGGCTACCTGCTGTTCTCCGCAGTCACCGATGACGGCGACCTCGCCTTCGTCCTCCGCGATCTCGCCCTGCAGCCGGCCTGGGCCTGGCGGCCGGGGATGGGACTGGCCGGTGCCTGGCTGTATCTGCAGATGCTGCGCGCCATCGCCCCGTGGCTGCCGAAAGGCAGGCCAATGCTGGCAGCCTACGCCACTGCCGGCACGGTGGCCTGCGCGAGCGTGCTGTTTCATGCCGGGCCGGTGCTGCCGGCATTGCGCGAGGCGGCGCAGGAAGGACTGTTGGCACCGATCGGCCTGGTGGTCGTTGCGTTGTCGCGCCGGTCGCGTGCGCCGCTGCCGCTACCGTCCAGCCGCGCCACGGTCATCGTGGCGGTGCTGGTGGTGGCGACGTTCTGGCTCACCCTCGGCCGGGGCTACGGCGGCGTCTGAGCGCGCGTCTGGCGCAGCGTGGCAGCCCATCCGGCTGGCCCGCCATGCCTGTAGGAGCGGCTTCAGCCGCGACAGGTTCTATCGGAAACGCCCATGGCGGCTGAAGCCGCTCCTACACGACACCATCCATGCCACGGCGATGCAGCCACGGCGAGCGCGTTACAGCGCGTCCGCGTCCAGTTCGCCGGTGCGGATCCGCACCACCGTGCCCAGGTCGTAGACGAACACCTTGCCGTCGCCTATCTTGCCGGTGGCGGCGGCCTTGACGATGGCCTCGACCACGCGCTCCACCTGGTCCTCGCTGACCGCCACTTCCAGCTTCACCTTCGGCAGGAAATCGACCACGTACTCGGCACCGCGGTACAGTTCGGTGTGGCCCTTCTGCCGGCCGAAGCCCTTGACCTCGGTAACGGTGATGCCGGCCACGCCCTGCGCGGCGAGCGCTTCGCGCACGTCGTCGAGCTTGAACGGCTTGATCACGGCCATGATCATCTTCATGCGGCGTTCTCCAATCACAATGGCGTCAGGATAGCGCGGTTGCGCGATTCCCGGCCGTCGGGTTCAATGGCCGCGCGCCCCCAACGCCGGAATTTTCCGACAGCGCGCCGCGTCCGATCCCGATGGTCCCGACCTGCCGGGTACCGCACTCTGACGCCACCTGCCGGAGCACAACCATGATCGACCTCAACCATCTCGACGACCTCGCCCGCCGCCTCAGCGACCTGGTGCCGCCGGGCCTGCGCCAATCCCGCGACGAACTGCAGAGCACCTTCAAGAGCGCGCTGCAGGCCGGGCTGGGCAAGCTCGACCTGGTCACTCGCGAGGAATTCGAAGTGCAGCGCGCGGTGCTGCTGCGCACCCGCGAGAAGCTCGAGGCGCTGGAGCGCAGCGTCGCCGCGCTGGAAGCGGCACGCAGCGGGCCCTCGCCCAGCCCCACCGCCTGATCCACCCGCCACCATGAGCCTGGCGCTGGTGCACAGCCGTGCCCGCGCGGGGGTGCTTGCGCCTCCGGTTCGGGTCGAAGTCCATCTCTCCGGCGGCCTGCCGGCCACCCAGATCGTCGGCCTGCCCGAGGCGGCGGTACGCGAATCGCGCGATCGCGTCCGCGCCGCCCTGCTCTGCGCGCAATACGAATTCCCGGCACGGCGGATCACCGTCAACCTGGCGCCGGCCGACCTGCCCAAGGAGGGCGGCCGCTTCGACCTGCCGATCGCGCTGGGCATCCTCGCCGCCGCCGGCCAGCTCGACCCGCAGGTGCTCGGCCAGTACGAATTCCTCGGCGAACTGGCGCTGACCGGCGAACTGCGCCCGGTCGACGGGGTCCTGCCGGCCGCGCTGGCCGCCGCCGAGGCCGGGCGCACCCTGATCGTCCCGGCCGACAACGGCGCCGAGGCGGCACTGGCGCAACACGTGCAGGCCTTCACCGCGCGCACCCTGCTGGAGGTCTGCGGATTGCTCAACGGCAGCAAGACCCTGCCTGCGGCGACGGCGCCGCCGGCGGTCGCCGCGCCCTTTCCCGACCTGAGCGACGTCCGCGGCCAAGCGCAGGCGCGGCGCGCCCTGGAGATCGCCGCGGCGGGGCATCACCACCTCTTGCTGATCGGCAGTCCCGGCTGCGGCAAAACCCTGCTGGCCTCGCGCCTGCCCGGGATCCTGCCCGAAGCCAGCGAAGCCGAGGCGCTTGAGAGCGCGGCCATCGCCTCGGTCAGCGGCCGCGGCGTGGATCCGGCGCGCTGGCGGCAACGCCCGTACCGCGCACCGCACCACACCGCCAGCGCGGTGTCGCTGGTCGGTGGCGGCAGCCATCCGCGTCCCGGCGAGATCTCGCTCGCGCACCATGGCGTGCTGTTCCTGGACGAGTTGCCCGAGTGGAACCGGCATGCGCTGGAAGTGCTGCGCGAGCCACTGGAGTCGGGCCAGGTGACCGTGTCACGCGCGGCACGCAGCGCCGAGTTCCCTGCGCGCTTCCAGTTGGTCGCGGCGATGAATCCCTGCTCCTGCGGCTGGGCCGGCGACCCCAGCGGCCGCTGCCGCTGCAGCGAGGACGCGGTGCGGCGCTATCGCGCACGCATCTCCGGCCCACTGCTGGACCGCATCGACCTGCACGTGGACGTACCGCGGCTGCCGCCGCAGGCGTTGCGCGCCGATGCGCCGCCAGGCGAGTCCAGTGCCGCCGTGCGCGAACGCGTGGAACAGGCACGACAACGCCAGCAGGCCCGCGCCGGCCGGCCCAACGGCCAGCTCGGCCACAGCGAAACGCTGCGCGACTGCCGCCTGCAACCGCGCGACGAGGCGCTGCTGGAACAGGCCATCGAGCGCCTGCGGCTGTCGGCACGCTCGCTGCACCGGATCCTGCGCGTGGCACGCACCATCGCCGACCTGGACGCCAGCGACGCGATCGCCACCGCGCACCTGACCGAGGCCATCGCGTACCGGCAACTGGACCGCTGCGAGCCGACGGCCAGCGCCGTGGGTCTGACGTCACCCGGAGCACGCCGCCTGGTCGGTTGAAGACGCCGCAGGGGGCCGGTGTGTCCCGCTCTTCGGCACCCGGCAGCGATGGACGAGCGCATCTCCTGCCATACGCGCCTACCCGCTGGCAGCGTTCACCCACTCGGCGAGCAAGGCATTGCACCGCCTGGCGTGGGTGAAGGTCATGCCGTGCGAGGCCCCCGCCAGCACCTCGTGGCGCGCCTGCGGCAGCCAGGACGCCAGCGCGGCGGCGTTGTCGCGGTACTGCGCCGGGCTGCGTTCGCCGGCGACCAACAACACCGGCATCATCAGGGTGGCAGCCTGCTCGGGTCGGTACGCCGGTAGTGCATCCGCGATCTGGGGTATCAGGGTCTGCGCGTTGTCGCGCACCATCTGCCGGAAGCTCGCGCTGCTGCGCGCCCAGGCACCGGACTGGCTGACCGAATCGACGAAGCATTCCAGACCGGCCTCGACCTGGCCGCCCTGCAGCAACGCGATCGCCTGCGCGCGGACCGCCTGCACCGCGGCCGGTAGGCCCTGCGGTTGCGGGCCGCCCGGATCGAACAGGGCCAGGCTGGCGATCGCGTCTGGACGCAGCAATGCCGCCTGCCAGGCGACGGCGGCGCCGCGGGAGTGGCCGACCAGATGCATCGGCCGCGCCTCCTCGGCGATGAAGGCGGCGAGCTGCTGCGCATGCCAGCGCCAGCCGAACGCATGCCGCGACGCCGATGGCAACCGCGGGTAGTACTGGCCCAGGCTCAGCGCGCTGAGCTGCAAGCGGTCGGCAAGGCCGCGCACCTGCGGCGCCCAGTAGCGGTAGTCGCACAGCGCCCCGTGCACCAGCAGCACCGGCGCGCCCTCGCCCACCCGCAGATAGGCCAGCGCATCGTCCGCACCGAGCCGGCGGACGGCGGGCTTGGGCAACGCGGTGCGTGGACTGACGGTACGCGGAATGGTCATGTCCGAGCGCAAGTCTGCGCGGAGCGCCCGATGCGCAGGCACGGGCCGACGATGCTGGCATCTGCGGCGCAACAGGCGGCAGGATGGGCAGGCACAAGAGCAGGAATGGGGACGATGAGCGCTGGCATGCGCATACGATAGCCGCGTCGCCGGCATGCGCGCTGCGGCGCCTGCGGGCCTGTTGACCAAGCACGCGCTCGTCGAAAAGACGATGCGGAGGACGCAAGGGCAGGACTGGATGGCGCGCCCGGAGGGATTCGAACCCCCGACCAATGGCTTCGGAAGCCACTACTCTATCCGGCTGAGCTACGGGCGCAACGGACGCGCATTCTAACGGCATTCGTCGGCCGCGTCTCCCCCGGCCGCAACTCGCTGCGGCAACGGCGCCACGGCCAGTCCGATCCGGCTGCACCGATGTCCAGGCAAGCGGTGCGCGGCACCCGGATGACGCAGGGGCCGATCGAACGCCGGGCGTCGCAGGCGCGCCGGCGTGTCGTCCGTCTGGCGCCGGACAGACCACCAGCGCGCATCCGCAGCGCCACCAGCACCGCCGACGCCTCGCGCTGCCGCCGCCAGCGCGCGGAGCGCGGGCCAAGCGCACAACACCGCGTGCTGCCGCCCGCACGACGTGGCTGCTACCCTTGCACGATGGGTTACGAACGCTACGAAACGCCTGCCGCGCTGCCGCCGCGCGCGCGCCTGGGCCAGTACTGGAAACTGCTGCGCGGCGACCGGCCGATCGGCGTGCTGCTGCTGCTGTGGCCGACCTGGTGGGCGCTGTGGCTGGCTGCCGACAGGGTACCGCCACTGTGGACGCTGTTCGTGTTCACCGCCGGGGTCTGGCTGACCCGCTCGGCCGGCTGCGTGATCAACGACTACGCCGACCGCTGGCTGGACCCGCAGGTCGAGCGTACCCGCAGCCGGCCGCTGGCCACCGGTGCGGTCAGCGGCCGCGAGGCGCTGGCGGTGTTCGCGTTGCTGATGCTGGTCGCGTTCGCACTGGTGCTGACGATGAACGCGCTGACCATCGGCCTGAGCGTGGTCGGGCTGTTCCTGGCCGCCAGCTATCCCTACCTCAAGCGCTACACCTACCTGCCGCAGGTCTACCTGGGCATGGCCTTCGGCTGGGGCATCCCGATGGCCTTCGCCGCGGTGCGCGGCGAGGTGCCTGCGCTGGGCTGGCTGCTGTACGCGGTCAATATCCTGTGGGCCACCGCCTACGACACCTGGTATGCGATGGTCGATCGCGAGGACGACCTGCGCGCCGGCTCCAAGTCCACCGCGATCCTGTTCGGCGAACTGGACCTGGTCATCCAGGGCGTGCTGTACGCACTGATGTTCGTCGCCCTGGCCTTCGTCGGCCACCGCGCGGATCTGGGCGTGTGGTACTGGGCCGGGCTGGGCGTGGCGGCGCTGCTGGTCGCCGCCGAGTTCCGCATGGCCCGGCACCGCGAACGCGCAGCCTGCTTCCGCGCCTTCCTGCACAACAACTGGGTCGGCCTGGCGATCTTCGCCGGCATCGCCGCGTCGCTGGCGCTGCGCGCGACATCCCACTGAGGCCACCGACTCGCGGCCACAGCGTGAGGAAATCGCAGGCCGCTGCTCGCGGTTGGCGCGAGCGCCGCCGATAACGCAGCTGGGCCATCCCCGCTTGCCGCGCAGACCCGGCGGCATTGCCATTTCGATCCGTTCCACGCCTTGTGCCTGCAAGTCCGCCGTGGCCGCCCTGACGCGAAACCCGGCCTGCCGCCGCTTTCCCGCTATCGCATGCGGCCTTATGCTCCGTGGATGTCGATGCCGATCCGTGTCCGTGCGTTTGCGCCTGCCGACGCGGACGCGCTTGCCACCTTGTTCCATGCGTCCGTGCGCCAGGCAGGCATCGGCGATTACTCGGCCGAGCAGGTCGCGGCCTGGAGTCCGTCGCGCCCCGACCCCGGCACCTATCTAAGGCGAGCCGTACACCGGACGATCCTGGTCGCAGTGGACGCAACGGGCGTGGTCGTCGGCTATGGCGATTTGGAGCCGGACGGCCACATCGATCATCTCTACTGTCACCCGGAGCGGGTGGGAACCGGCATAGGCTCGGGGATCTGCGCCGAACTGGAGGCGGTGGCTCAGAAGACCGGCATCGCCGTGCTGTCTGTCGAAGCAAGCGAGGGCGCGCGCCGTCTCTTCGCACGCCGCGGCTTCGCGCTCGACTCCCGCAACGCGTTCTTTTTCAATGGCGTGATGCTGCACAACTACCGTATGTCGAAACGGATTGCCTGACGGCAGGTATCCGCACACATCCGCGGACGACGGGCACGCGGACGCTCACGGCACCCGCGCCACCACCCAGGCATCGACTCGTTCCACGCCGGCACGGCGCAGCGCCTTTGCCGCGGCGTGCAGGGTCGCGCCGGTGGTCATCACGTCGTCGATCAGCGCCACATGTGCAGGTAATGCCACCGAGGCCGGTACCGCGAACGCGCCGCGCAGGTTGCGCCGACGCGCGCGGGCATCCAGTTCGGATTGCGCCGCGGTCGCCCGCACCCGCTGCATGTCCAGGCACAGCGGCAGCTCCAGCGCGCGGGCCAGTGGCCGCGCCAGTTCCAGCGCCTGGTCGTAGCCGCGCTGGCGCAGCCGGGCCGGATGCAGCGGCACCGGCAACAGCGCCTGCGGCCGCGGCAAGGCCGCGCAGCGAGTCTGCAGCAGCGCGGCGAGCAGGCGTCCGGCCGCCAGGTCCTGGTGGAACTTGAAGCGGCGCAACAGGCCATCGACCGGCGCGGCGTATACGCAGGCGCTGGCGACCCGCTCCAGCAACGGCGGCCGACGCTGGCACACACCGCAGACCTGCTCGGCATCCAGCGCCGGCAGCGGCAGTGCACAGCGGCAGCAGGCCGCCGCATTCCATGGCACGCCGTCGCGACAGGCCGCGCACAGGTCCAGGCCCGGCACGCCGGGCTCGCCACAGACCAGGCAGCGTTCCGGCAGCAGGCGGCGCTGCAGCCAGCGCCAGCCGCCGTCAACCAAACCGCCACTCACGAAGTTGACAGGACTTTGCATGCTCACCAGACTGCCCGCTTTCCCAGCCGCTGACCGTCAGGAAACCCCCATGTCCGCTGTCGTCCGACACGACTGGCAACGCCAGGAATTGCTCGCCCTGTTCGACCTGCCGTTCCCGGAACTGCTGCACCGCGCCGCCGCCGTGCACCGCGAACACTTCGATCCGGCGCAGGTGCAGGTGTCCACGCTGCTGTCGGTGAAGACCGGCGGTTGCCCGGAGGACTGCGCGTACTGCCCGCAGGCGCAGCGCTACGCCACCGGCGTGGAGGCGCAGAAGCTGATGAGCACCGAGGCGGTGCTGGACAAGGCGCGCCAGGCCAAGGCCGCCGGCGCCTCGCGGTTCTGCATGGGCGCGGCCTGGCGTTCGCCCAAGGACCGCGACATCCCGAAGGTGGCGGAGATGATCCGCGAGGTGAAGGCGCTGGGCCTGGAGACCTGCGCCACCCTGGGCATGCTCGACGGCAACCAGGCGCAGGCGCTGAAGGCGGCGGGACTGGACTACTACAACCACAATCTGGACACCGCGCCGGATTTCTACGATTCGATCATCCACACCCGCCAGTACCAGGACCGCCTGGACACGCTGACCCACGTGCGCGACGCCGGCCTGAAGACCTGCTGCGGCGGCATCGTCGGCATGGGCGAGTCGCGCGACCAGCGCGCCGGCCTGCTGCAGGCGCTGGCCAACCTGCCGGTGCATCCGGATTCGGTGCCGATCAACCGCCTGGTGCAGGTCGCCGGCACCCCGCTGCACGGAACGGTCGAGCTGGATCCGTTCGAGTTCGTGCGCACGATCGCCGTTGCGCGCATCGCGATGCCGCGGGCGATGGTGCGGCTGTCGGCGGGGCGCGAGAGCATGAGCGACGAACTGCAGGCACTGTGCTTCTGCGCCGGCGCCAACTCGATCTTCTACGGCGAGAAACTGCTGACCACCGGCAACCCGGACACCGAGCGCGACCAGGCGCTGTTCGCACGGCTGGGGCTGCGGCCGATGCAGGTGATGGTCGATGCCGACGCGCACGACCATCCCGGCACAGTGCACGCCGACATCACCACCCCGCCGGCGATCGCCGCCGCCCTGGTCTGACGCCGCGCGTCCGTCCGCCGATCCGGCCGTCCATCGCCGGCGGCGTCCGGCTTGGCCGGGGACGCGCTACGCTAGCCCGCCAGATGCCCGTCCCGCGCCCATGGCCCGTCCCGACCTGCACGACCGCATCCAGTCCGCGCGCGCCTTGCGCGAAGCGCAGGGGCGCCTGCGCATGCGCCGCAGCGTCGGCCGCCGCGACGGCGTGCGCCTGGAAGTCGACGGCCGCTGGCTGACCGGCTTCTGCAGCAACGACTACCTGGGCCTGGCGCAGCAGTTCGAAGTGGTCGCGGCCCTGCAGGACGCGGCCGCGCGCGAAGGCGCCGGCGCCACCGCCTCGCACTTGGTGTGCGGCCACCATGCGCTGCACGAGGCGCTGGAACGCGAGATCGCCGACTGGCTCGGCTACCCGCAGGCGCTGCTGTTCGGCAGCGGCTTCATCGCCAACCTGGCGGTGCAGCAGGCGCTGCTGAGCGAGGAAGAGGACGTGTGCGTGCAGGACCGGCTCAACCACGCCAGCCTGCTCGACGCCAGCCGCCTGGCCGGCTGCCGCCTGCGCCGCTATCCGCACCTGGATGCCGAAGGCGCGATGCGCCAGCTCAAGCACGCCGCCGACGGTGCGGCGATGCTGGCCACCGATGGCGTGTTCAGCATGGACGGCGACGTCGCTCCGCTGCGTTCGCTGGCGCTGGTGGCGCGCACGCAACAGGCGCTGCTGTACGTGGACGACGCGCACGGCGTCGGCGTGATCGGCCCGCAGGGGCGCGGCAGCGTCGCCGAGGCCGGCCTCGGTGTCGACGACGTTCCGCTGCAACTGGTGACCCTGGGCAAGGCACTGGGCGGCTACGGCGCCGCAGTGGTCGGCGATGCCACGCTGATCCGGCACCTGGCCGAGACCGCGCGGCCGTATCTGTACACCACCGCGCTGCCGCCGGCGCAAGCCGCGGCATCGCTGGCGGCGGTCAAGCTGGCGCGGCGCGACCAGTGGCGGCGCGAACGCCTGGTCGAGCTGATCGCCCTGTTCCGCGGCGGCGCGCGGCGCCATGGCCTGGAACTGATGGCCTCGGACACGCCGATCCAGCCGCTGCTGTGCGGCGAGGAGAGCACCGCGCTGGCGTGGTCGGCGGCGCTGGAACAGGCCGGCTACCTGGTCTCGGCGATCCGCCCGCCGACCGTGCCGGAAGGCAAGTCGCGGCTGCGCGTGACCCTGTCCGCACTGCACACACCGGCGCAGGTGCAGGCGCTGCTGGATGCGCTGGCGCTGGCGCGCGATCGCGTGGCCGCGCATCCGCCCGGCGTGCCAGCGTGAGCGCAACCGACCTCGCCGCGCGACGCGCGGTGTGGGACACGCTGGCCGAGCTGTACCTGGACGATGCGGTCGACGCGCGGCATGCGCAGATCGCCGCGGTACTCGCCGCCTCGCCGTTCGCCACCGACACGCTGTGGCAGATGCTGCGCGAGGACGTGCATCCGCGGCTGGCACCGAACCTGCTGACGCCCGCCGGCGCCTGGCAAGGCATCGACGGCGACTGGCTGAGCGCGGCGATCGAGCAGCGTCGCGGTGCGCATCGCGTATCCGCCTGGTGCACCCGCGACTACCCGCGCCGACAGTGGCGCCTACTGCTGCCGCAGGTGCTGGCGCAGCGCGCTTCGCACTGACGCGACGGCCGAAGCGGCCTTTCCTGTTCCCTCGCGACGACGGACGACGATGCATATCGACACCCTGGGGCAAGGCCCCGATCTGGTCCTGCTGCACGGCTGGGCGTTGAACGGCGGCATCTTCGCGCCATTGGTCGAGCGCCTGTCGGCGCAGTACCGCCTGCATCTGGTGGACCTGCCCGGGCACGGCCACAGCCGCGGTGACGACACGCCGCTGGCACTGCCGCACGTGGTCAGCGCGATCGCCGCGGCCACGCCGCCAGCAGTGTGGCTGGGCTGGTCGCTGGGCGGGCTGTTCGCGCTGCACGCCGCCGCCACGCAACCGCAGGTGCGCGGGCTGGCGATGCTCGCGGCGACGCCACGCTTCGTGCGCGGCAGCGACTGGCCGCACGCGGTGGAGCCGCAGGTGTTCGCCCAGTTCGGCCACGATCTGGCCGAGGACTACCGCGGCACCCTCGACCGCTTCCTGGCGCTGGACACGCTCGGTTCGGCGCACGCACGCGCCGAACTGCGCACCCTGCGCGAAGCGCTCGACGCCCGCGGCGCGCCCGACCCGCACGTGCTGCAGGACGGCCTGACCCTGCTGGAACGCACCGACCTGCGCCGCGCCCTGCCCGGCCTGCGCGTGCCCAGCCTGTGGATCGGCGGCCAGCGCGACCGCCTGGTCCCACCCGCGGGCATGGAGGCCGCCGCGGCGCTGGCGCCGAACGCGCGCGCACTGATCGTCGCCGGCGGCGGCCACGCCCCGTTCCTCGGTCATGCCGATACGGTGGCCGAGGCGCTGCGCGGATTCCTGGCAACGCTGGACTAGCGGCGTCGCGCCGCGCGTTCCACGATGCTGTCGTAAGAGCGGCTTCAGCCGCGACACGCCTGCTGCATCTGGTCGCGGCTCAAGCCGCTCCTACAGGCGCTTGCGGCGAGCCCGCCGGGTGCACTGTGGGAGGGACTTCAGTCCCGACGCATTGCGCCATCGGAAAGCGCACACCACCTCGCGCGTCGCGCGCTGCATGACAGTTGACTGGCACACTGCATCACGCGACCCGCACCGACGTCAGAAAGACGCAAGCGGCTCCGCCGTGGGATTCAACTGTCGTGCCGCCGCGACAAGCGACGCCGAAAGCCGACTGACAGCCTCCGGCGTCGGGACGGAAGTCCCTCCCACAAGGATGCCGGCCACCCCTGTGGGAGCGACTGCAGTCGCGACGCATGGCAGCAAAACGCTGCGCAGCCAAGCCACTCCTGCACCTGCCGTGCGTGCTCAGTGTCCTCAACGTCGCGATGCGACACTGGCCGCCACCGCACCGATATCCGATCATCCTGGTTCCATCGAACCGGAGTGCAAGCATGGACCTGGGAATCGCCGGCAAGTGGGCGCTGGTGTGCGCCGCGAGCAAGGGGCTGGGACTGGGTTGCGCGCAGGCCTTGGCCCGCGAAGGCGTGCACGTGGCGATCGTGGCGCGCGGCCAGGCCGGGCTCGATGCGGCCGCGACGCAGCTGCGCGCGCTCGAGGGCGGTGGCGAGGTGGTCGCCGTGGCCGCGGACATCGCCACCGAGGCAGGACGCGCCGCCGCACTGGCCGCCTGCCCGCAGGTCGACATCCTGATCAACAACGCCGGCGGGCCGCCGCCCGGCGATTTCCGCGAGTGGGAGCGCGAGGACTGGCTGCGCGCGCTCGACGCCAACATGCTGGCGCCGATCGCGCTGATCCGCGCCACGGTCGATGCGATGCAGGCGCGCGGCTTCGGCCGCATCGTCAACATCACCTCCGCCGCGGTGAAAGCGCCGATCGACAGCCTGGGCCTGTCCAACGGCGCGCGCGCCGGCCTCACCGGCTTCGTCGCCGGGTTGGCGCGGCGCACGGTGGCGCACAACGTCACCATCAACAACCTGCTGCCCGGGCAGTTCGACACCGACCGGCTGCGCGGCAACATCGCCCACGCCGCTCAGCGCGAGGGCATCGACCCCGCCGCGCTGGCCGAACGCAAGCGCCAGCAGATCCCGGCCGGGCGCTTCGGCACCGCGGAGGAGTTCGGCGCGGCCTGCGCCTTCCTGTGCAGCGCGCAGGCCGGCTACCTCAGCGGACAGAACCTGTTGCTGGATGGCGGCAGCTATCCGGGGACGTTCTGAAGAGCCGGGATTGGGGATTCGGGAGTGGGGATGCACAGCCGCGGTCGCGCCGCTTGGTCGGCGCGAGGCGCTGAACATGATGATCTGCGGACCACGCTGGCCACGAGGGAAAGGCGGCGATAAGGAACCGGCTGGATTCGACATCGGGAGTACGTAGCGGCGGTCGCGCCGCTGGATCGGCGCGAAGTGCGCAACGCGGTGATCCGCGCCACCGCTGGCCGCGGCGCGACGCCGGCGGCGATAATGCGCGGATGGATCCTTCCGCGTTCGACTCCCAGCACATCCGCCGCGCCTTCGCGCGTGCGGCCGCCAGTTACGACGCCGCCGCGGCGCTGCAACGCGAGGTGCAGGGGCGCTTGCTGGAATCGCTGGACTACCTCGGCGACCGCGTGCCGCAGGTGATGCTGGACGTGGGCAGCGGTCCGGCACATGCCGCGGCGGCGATGAAGAAGCGCTGGCCGCGCGCGCAGGTGATCGCGCTCGACCAGGCCCTGCCGATGCTGCAGCAGGCCAAGCGCCAGGCCGGTTGGTGGAAGCCGTTCGGCCGCGTCTGCGCCGACGCGCGCGCCCTGCCGCTGGCCGAGCACAGCGTCGATGTGATCTTCAGCAATCTGTGCCTGCAGTGGGTCGAGGACCTGCCGGCGGTGTTCGCCGGGTTCCGCCGCGTGCTGCGCCCCGGCGGCCTGTTGCTGTGCTCCAGCTTCGGCCCGGACACCCTGATCGAGCTGCGCGAGGCCTTTGCCCAGGCCGACCGCACCACGCCGCACGTGAGCCGCTTTGCGCCGATCGCGCAGTTCGGCGATGCGCTGATGCTGTCCGGCTTCCGCGATCCGGTGCTGGACCGCGACGTGTTCAACCTCACCTATCCGGACCTTGCCGCGCTGATGCGCGAACTGCGCGCGATCGGCGCCACCAACGCGCTGCAGGCGCGCCGCCATACCCTCACCGGCCGCGGCCGGTTCGCCGCCGCCACTGCCGCCTACGAGCCGCTGCGCGGCGCCGACGGCACCCTGCCCAGCACCTGGGAAGTGATCTACGCACATGCCTGGGCGCCCCCGCCGGGCGCACCGATCCGCGAGGGCGGCGGCGAGATCGCCGCGGTGCCGCTGTCAGCGATCCCGATCCGCCGCCGCGGCGACTGAGTCCGGCCGCACCCGGAACAGCACCCGGCCCTGGTAGGGCGTGCCCAACACCTGCGCCTGCGCCCCCTGCGCGGCGAGGCGCGCGGCCACCTGCGGCCAGGCGTCCTGCTTGCACACCCACACGCGCCCGGCGCGCGGTTGCCGCAACACCGTGAGCAGATCGGCGTCGTATTCGGGACCGAAGCGCGGCGTGTCGGACAACGGGTCCAGGCGGATCTTGCGCACCTGCGCGCCCAGTTCCAGGCGCAGGCCGTAGCGCGCCATGTCCTCGACGAACACCACCTCGCGCACCGGCGCGCCGGCACGCTGCGCGATCGCCTGCGCCCAGGCGCCGGCATCCTTGTGCGTGGGCAGCAGCGCCACGGCCAGTTCGAGCGCCAGCAGCAACCCGCACCAGCCCAGCAGCCACGGCCAGCGCCACGGCGCGCGCCCCTCCTGCGCGCGCTGCCACGCCGCCAGCAACGCCAGCGGCACGAACAGCGGCAGCACGTACAGCGGCAGCCGCGAGCGCGACAGGCACAGCACCAGCAGCGGCAGCAGCAGCCACAGGGTCAGCAGCAGCGGCGCAGCCTGCTGCAGGCGTAGCGCCGGATCGCGCCACCATTCCCGCAGCTGCCGCGGCAACTGCCAGGCCCAACGCGCCAGCGCCGGCGTCCACGGCAGCGTGCCCAGGACCAGGATCGGCGCATACGCCACCGCCCAGCCGTACCACTGCGCGTTGCGCCCGAACGCGTCGCTGGCCACGCGCTTGACCACCTCGTCGCCGACGAAGTACTGCAGCAATCCGGGATGGCCGCGGATCACCGCCAGGTACCAGGGCAGCGCCAGCACCACGAACAGGACGATGCCGGAGAGCTGCAGCGCGCGCCGCGGCGGCCCCGGCGTCACCGCGTTGAACAGCAGCAGCGCCGGCAGCGGCAGCAGGCCCGGCGGCCCCTTGGTCATGAACGCCAGGGCGAAGCCGGCCCACATCGCCGCGATCCAGCGCTTGCCCTGTCCGGGCGGATGCGCCCGCGCTTCGACGAAGGCCCACACCGCCAGGGTCTCGCAGGCGGCGAGCAGGAAGTCGGTGGAAATCCATTGCGCCGCGCCGAACGGCGCCAGCATGGTCGCGTACAGCAGCGCCGCCTGCGCCGGCAGCTCAGGGCGTTCGGGAAACAGCCGCGCGGCCAGGCGCCACACCAGCAGCACGCACAGCAGGTAGGACAGCGCCGACGGCAACCGCGCCGCCCAGGGCGACGGCCCGAACACGGCGACGCTGGCGGCGATCGCCCAGTAGGTCAGCGGCGGCTTGGTCCAGTGCGCCACGTCCTCGCTGCGGCGGGGTGTGAGCCAGTCGCCGCTGTGCAGCATGTTCAACGCGACATTGGAGTAGCGGCCCTCGTCGGCATCCCAGATGCCGCGGGCGCCGAGCAGGGCCAGCGCGAGCGTGCAGGCCAGCAGCGCCACCGCGACGGCCGGGGAACGAAGCAGCGCGCGCATCGGCAGTCCTCTCGGTCGACGCGGCGACCATAGTCACCGCGCCTGCGGCCGCAGATGACGGCCGGCGGACAGTTTTGCGACAGCGCGAACGCGCCGGCCTCGGGCCGGCGCGCGGCTCAGGCGGAGACCTGCGCGATCCAGTCTTCCAGGTTGTAGTAGTTGCTGACCCGGGCGATCCTGCCGTCGCGGATGTCGAAGAACGCCCCGCCCGGCAGCACGTAGCGTTGGCCGCGCGCCTCCGGCAGGCCGGTATCGGTGTGGTGGTATTCGCCATGCACCACGTACTCGGCGGCGGCGCGGCGGCCGTCCTGTGCGGCCAGCACCACGATGTCGTGCAGCTGCTCGCGGTAGCTGGCGTTCATGCGCTGCAGGAAGGCGGCGAACGCGTCCTTGCCGGTCTCGCGCGCGCCCTGGTTGAGATCGTGGGCGACATCGTCGCTGAGCATGCCCAGCATGCCGTCCCAGTCGCCGCGGTTGAACGCCGCGTAATAGGCCTGGACCAGGGCGATGGCCTGGTCCTGCGCAGGAACTCCGTGGTTGCTCATGGCTGCAGCCCTCCGGCCGGGGAAAGGCCCATCATACGGTCTCGCCGCCGTGCTCGACGCCCCGCTCCAGCAGGTCGCGATGGAAGAAGTACAGCTCCTGCAGCAGGAAGCGCCAGCGGGTCTGGAAGCTGCGGAAGCGGCTGCTCGGCGTCGACGACGCCAGCGCGTCGATCTGCAGCTCCTCGCACAGCCGCAGCGCCCGCGCCATGTGCAGCGGATCGCTGACCACGATGGCCCGGTGCAGGCCGTGTTCGCGCATCAGCCGGCGCGCCTCGATCAGGTTCTGCCGGGTGGTGCGCGAGACCGTCTCGATCAGGATCGCGTCGGCCGGCACGTCGTGGCGCAGCGCGTAGCGCCTTGCGACCTGCGACTCGGCGAAGCGCGCGCCGTTGCCGAAGCCGCCGGTGAAGATCAGGGTCGGCGCGTAGCCGCGCTGGTACAGGTCCAGGCCGTGGCGGATGCGCTCCTCGAACACCGGCGAGGGCTTGGCGTCGTAGGCCGCCGCGCCGAGCACGATGATCGCGTCGGCCGGCGCCGCCTGGTCGCGGTCGCCGACCCAGACGATGTAGATCGCCACGCCCAGCAACCACAGCCCCAGCAGCGCCGCCAGGCGCAGCAGCCAGCGCAGCCAGCGGAACCCGCGCCGCGCGCTCATGCCGCGCCCCACGGCAGGGCGTCCAGGTCGACGTTGCCGCCGGACAGGATCACCCCCACCCGGCGCCCGGCGAAACGCGCCGGCTGCGCCAGCACTGCCGCCAGGGCGATCGCCGAGGACGGCTCCACCACCTGCTTGAGCACCTGCCACAGCAGCCGCATCGCCGCCACGGTGGCCGCGTCCTCGACCACCAGCACCTCGGCATGGCCGTGCAGCAGGGCGAAGTTCGGCGCGCCCAGGCTGCCGCGCAGGCCGTCGCAGACGGTGTCCGGGACCATGTCCAGGCGGCGCTCGCCAGCGGCCAGTGAGCGCGCGGTGTCGGCGGCACCGGCTGGCTCGGCCAGCAGCAGCTGCGCCTGCGGCGCCCGCGCCGACAGCGCCAGGCGGCTGCCCGCGGCCAGGCCGCCGCCGCCCACCGGCACCACCAGCAGGTCCAGCCCGCCGCTGGCGTCCAGCAATTCCAGCGCGGCGGTGCCCTGCCCGGCGATCACCGCCGGATCGGCATAGGGATGCACCAGGGTCGCGCCGGTGTCGCGCTGCACCTGCGCGCACAGCGCCTCGCGTGCGGCGATGCTCGGCGCGCAGCGCCACAGCGTGGCGCCGTGGCGGGCGATGTTGGCGAGCTTGGCGGCGACCGCGCCGTCCGGCACCACCACGTGGCAGCCGATGCCGCGGGTGCGCGCGGCCAGGGCCAGGGCCGCGCCGTGGTTGCCCGAGGAGTGGGTGACCACCCCACAGGCCGCCTGGGCCGGGTCCAGCGCCCACACCGCGTTGCAGGCGCCGCGGAACTTGAACGCGCCGCCGCGCTGCAGGTGTTCGGCCTTGAAGTACAGCTGCGCACCGGTGGCGGCATCCAGCGCCCGCGAACGCAGCGCCGGGGTGGGCCGCGCGTGCGCGGCAATGCGTGCGGCGGCCGCCAGGACGTCGCCGAACTCGGGCAGAAAACGTGAGACCATGCGCGAAAGGGTAGCGTATCGTCGCCAAACTGCAGCGTCCGCAACCGGCGCAGGTTCGCCGCCGTTGCGCGCGACTTAAGCGTTCAAGTGCACCGCGGGAAGTTAAGGGGGGATTCAATGCAACGGACCGAACCTGTCAGCCAGCCTGCTGGAGGGCAAACGCCATGAAACTGCGCCTGATCTGCGCCGCTGGACTGCTGGCCGCACTGGGCGGCTGTGCCACCTACGACTACGCCGGAGGCGGTGAGGGTGGCTACTACCGTGGCGCGCCCTCGGTCGAATACCGCTATCCGCCCGGTTACTCCGAGTACTACTCGCCGTACGGCGCCGTGCCCTATTACGGTTACGGCCCGGCCTACTACGGCTACTACGGGTACGGGGTGCCGTATTACTACTATCGCGGCTACGACGGCCCGCGCCACCGCCCGCCGCCGCGCCCGCGGCCGGACGACGGCGGTTCGGCACCGCCGCCGCCGCCACCCAGCGTCGGCGGTCGGGTGCCGTCGCCCTGGCGCAACCTGGACCGCCTGCGCCGTCCGGACGCGCTCAATTCGACGCCGCGGCCGCAGTCGATGCAGCCGCCGCGCCCGGCGATGCAGCGCCCCGAGGGGGTCCAGCGGCCGCCCGCACCGCGCCCCGGCAATATGGGACGCAGCAATGGGACACGTCGCACACTCGAACCCTGAGAAAGGGCTTGCGTTCGCCTGTCCCAGCACGCACTCTACGTCCTACGGGGTGACCGCCTGCGTCGCTTTATGACCCGAAGGGGTTGACCCCACCGTCTATGTCGATGTCCGGCAGGGAAATCTGGATCCCCCCTGTTCCGGCCCTGTCGGGCGTCGGCGCCTCACAACGAAAAGCCCCGGTCCGCCGGGGCTTTTCGCGTTGGGGCCTTGTCATTGCTGGCGCGGCGCCGGCAACCGGCGAAAGACGGGCATAAAAAAGGGCCGGTAGTCCCCCGACTACCGGCCCCCAGCTCCCCCAACGTGCGCGTGACTGGCCCCTGTTCCAATTCCAGTCATACGCCCCTGACGCATTGCCACGTTGGGTGCAGTAGGAATATCTGCAGATTGCGTGCCAACTTGAGGCCCGGATCTGCAATTTGTGATGCAACCGCTAAAATTCCTGTTCACACCCTGGGCGACCCGCCGTGCCGCCCCCTGCCGCCGGCCCCGCGCCGGCCGACGAGACCCCGATGAGCGACTCTTTCTACCGCCATGACGTGATCGTGATCGGCGGCGGCCATGCCGGCACCGAGGCGGCGCTGGCGTCCGCGCGCGCCGGCGCCCGCACCCTGCTGCTGACCCACAACGTGGAGACGGTGGGGGCGATGAGCTGCAACCCGGCCATCGGCGGCATCGGCAAGGGCCACCTGGTCAAGGAGATCGATGCGCTGGGCGGGGCGATGGCCCACGCCGCGGACCTGGCCGGCATCCAATGGCGCACCCTCAACGCGTCCAAGGGCCCGGCGGTGCGCGCGACCCGCTGCCAGGCCGACCGCAGCCTGTACCGCAGCGCGATCCGGCGCCTGGTCGAGGCGCAGCCGAACCTGACCGTGTTCCAGGCCGCGGTGGACGACCTCGTGATGGACGGCGAGCGCGTGCGCGGCGTGCTGACCCAGACCGGGCTGCGTTTCGAGGCGGCCGCGGTGGTGCTGACCGCCGGCACCTTCCTGGCCGGCAAGATCCACATCGGCCAGACCCAGTACGCCGGCGGCCGCGCCGGCGATCCGCCGGCCACCGCGCTGGCGCAGGCGCTGCGCGACGGCCGCTTCGGCGTGGACCGGCTCAAGACCGGCACCCCGCCGCGCATCGACGGGCGCAGCCTGGACTACACGGCGATGGAGGAACAGCCCGGCGACGATCCGCTGCCGGTGATGTCGTTCCTGGGCGAGGTGGCGCAGCATCCGCGCCAGGTGTCGTGCTGGATCACCCACACCACCGAGCGCACCCACGCCATCATCCGCGGCGCGCTGGACCGCTCGCCGCTGTACACCGGCCAGATCGAAGGCATCGGCCCGCGCTACTGCCCCTCGATCGAGGACAAGGTAGTGCGCTTCGCCGAGAAGGCCAGCCACCAGATCTTCGTCGAGCCGGAAGGCCTGGACGTGGTCGAGATCTATCCCAACGGCATCTCCACCTCGCTGCCGTTCGATGTGCAGCTGGAGCTGGTGCGTTCGATCCGCGGCTTCGAGCGCGCGCGCATCACCCGCCCCGGCTACGCCATCGAGTACGACTTCTTCGACCCGCGCGGGCTCAAGGCCTCGCTGGAGACCAAGGCGATGCCCGGGCTGTTCTTCGCCGGGCAGATCAACGGCACCACCGGCTACGAGGAAGCCGCTGCGCAGGGCCTGATCGCCGGCCTCAACGCCGCGCGCCAGGTGCGCGGGCTGGAGCCGTGGTCGCCGCGCCGCGACCAGGCCTACATCGGCGTGCTGATCGACGACCTGATCACCCATGGCACCAGCGAGCCGTACCGCATGTTCACCAGCCGCGCCGAGTACCGGCTGCAACTGCGCGAGGACAACGCCGACGCGCGTCTGACCGGCATCGGCCACGACCTGGGCATCGTCGACGAAACGCGCTGGGTCCGCTTCCAGGCCAAGCAGGAGGCGGTGGCGCGCGAGAACGAGCGCCTGCGCGGTCTGTGGGCCACGCCGGGCAACGCGCTGGGCCGCGAGGTCGCGGCCACGCTGGGCGTGGCGGTGAGCCGCGAGACCACCGTGCTGGACCTGATCAAGCGCCCCGAACTGGACTACGCCGCGCTGATGCGGGTGCCGTCGCTGGGTCCCGGCGTGGCCGACGCGCAGGTGGCCGAGCAGGTGGAGATCGGCATTAAGTACGCCGGCTACCTGGACCGCCAGCGCGAGGAGATCGCGCGCCAGCAGCGCCACGAGGACACCCCGATCCCGGCCGCCTTCGACTATGCGCAGGTGCGCGGGTTGTCGGCCGAAGTGCAGCAGAAGCTCGAGCGCGTACGCCCGCAGACCGTGGGCCAGGCGCAGCGCATCCCCGGCATGACCCCGGCGGCGATCTCGCTGCTGCTGGTGCATCTGGAGCGGGCGCGCCGCAGTCGGGTGGCGTGATCGGTCGCGAACGCGCATCGCGCGCAGCACTCCCACGCAGGAGCGGCTTCAGCCGCGATCTGGGCGTATCGGCAATGCCCCGTCGCGGCTGAAGCCGCTCCTTGTTTTTCCCTTCTCCCCTCGGGAGAAGGTGCCCCGAAGGGGCGGATGAGGGTACGGATGGTGCACTAAGGTCCGGAGCGGCGCTGCGCTCCCGGACCCTCACCCCAACCCCTCTCCCGGGGGGAGAGGGGCTTTGACTACGGAAGCCGACGCATCCGCGCGACTGGCACATGGCTCCAGGCGAGGCAGCGCGTGCCAGCACCGGCGGCGATTGCCGGGAGGTGGTACGCGCTGCGGTGAGGCTCAGTCCTACGTGGCCACCGGCAGCAGCCGCTGGCGCAGCAGCAGCGCGGCCAGGTCCAGGGTTTCGCCGGCCACGCGCATCACGCTGCCCATGTTGATGAAGCCGTGGATCATGCCGGGGTGGACGCGCACCAGGGTTTCCACGCCGGCCTCGCGCAGGCGCTGCGCGTAGTGCAGGCCTTCGTCGTGCAGCGCGTCGCGCTCGGCGAGCACCACCAGCGCCGGGGCAACGCCGGCCACGTCCGGCGCGACCACCGGCGAGATGCGCCAGTCCGACCCCAGCGACGGGTCGGGCAGGTACTGACGGTCGAAGAAGCGCATCGCCGCTTCGGTCAACGGCGGGATGCCGGCGTTGTGCACGCGCGAGGGGAAGGGATTGTCCGCACGCAGGTTGGTCAGCGGATAGATCAGGATCTGGCAGCGCAGGGCGATGCCGGCATCGCGTGCGGCCACTGCGGCGCTGGCCGCCAGGGCGCCGCCCATGCTGTCGCCGGCGATGGCCAAGCGCTGCGGATCGGCGCCGACCTCGCCTGGGTGCGCGGCCAGCCACTGCACCACCGCGATCACGTCCTCGATAGCAGCCGGCGCCGGATGCTCGGGCGCCAGCCGGTAGTCCACCGCCAGCACCTGGCAACCGGCACGCGCAGCCAGTTGCCTGCACACGTCGTCGTGCGAATCGAGGTCGCCGACCACGCCACCGCCGCCGTGCGCGTAGAGGCAGGTCGGCGCCGGCCCCGTGTCGAGGCCGTGCGGGCGGTACAGGCGTAGCGGAATCGGGGCGGCCGGGCCCGGTGCCTGCAGGTCGCGCAGCTCGGCCATCTCCACGCGCGGGAAACCGAACTGCGCGGCGACGCCGCGCATCATCGCCCGCGCCTGGGGCAAGGGCAGTTCCTCCATCGGCGGCTGCCCGGACTGCTGGGCCTGGGCGAAGAAACGGACGACGTCTGGATCGAAATACATGGGTGGCCCTCCCGGGGCGGCTACGCAAGCGGCGTCGGGCAGATTGTTATTTTCAATAACCATTTTCGCAAATAAGCGAACCGGGACGCCCGTGCGCGCCAGCGGCGGATCAGCGACAGGCGGCCGATCGTCGCGGCGCGGATGCGCGTGCGATGCAGGCGTGGCGAGGCATTGCGCGGCTTGGGGCACACGCTGGCGGCGGGCGCGCACGCGGTGCCGCCACATTGCGGCGCAGCATGGACTTGCGCGCTGCGTGGCGGAACGCGGCTCAGTCGTCCTGCGCGGCGGCTTCGCGGCCCTGCTGGCGGATGATGGCTTCCTGCCGCGCGTCCTCGATCGAGGCGCGCACGGCGCGCACGTCGGCGCGACGGCTGTCGAAGGTGAAGCGGCCGGTGAGCACGCTGTCCGGGCGCAGCGTGCCCTTCTCGTACAGCGCCCACATCTCCTCGCCGTAGTGGGTGGCATTGAGCTCGGGCGCGAAGCGGCCCAGGCAGTCGCGCAGGTTATGCACGTCGCGCAGCAGCATGCTGCGGGCGGCGTTGTTGCCGGCGGCGCTGACCACCTGCGGGAAGTCGATCACCACCGGGCCGTCGGCGCCGACCAGCACGTTGTATTCGGACAGGTCGCCGTGGACCAGGCCCAGGCACAGCATCCTGACCACGTCGCCGACCAGTTGCGCGTGGAAGGCCTGCGCCTGCGCCGGCTCCAGTTCGACTTCGCTGAGCCGCGGCGCGCTCTGCCCGTCGGCGTCGGTGACCAGGTCCATCAGCAGCACGCCGTGAAAGTAGCCGCGCGGTTGCGGCACGTGCACGCCAGCGTCCACCAACTGGTACAGGGTGTTGGCCTCGGTGTCCTTCCACGCCGCTTCCTGCTCGCGGCGGCCGAACTTGCTGGCCTTGCCGATCGCCCGCGCCTGGCGGCTGCCGCGCACCTTGCGCCCTTCCTGGTACTGCACGCGCGCCTGGAAGCTGCGCTGCGCCATGTCCTTGTAGACCTTGGCGCAGAGCACGTCGTCGCCGGCCTGGACCACGTAGACCGCGGCTTCCTTGCCGCTCTTGAGCGGGCGCAGCACGCCGTCGATGACGCCATCGTCGATCAGCGGCTGCAGGCTCGGGGGAATCTTCATCGGGTGCGGCATACCTGGAGTGAGTCGCCGCGATTATGGCGCAAGCCTGGTGTGGTGCCGGGCACGCCGCCGCGGCGCGAGGGTGGCGCCAACGCGCTGAAGCGGCGTCCGGCGCGGGCTGTGGCTTTTGCGACGAACGATCGGCGGCGCGGCGGCGTCCGGCATTTGTCTACGACATCCGCCGAGGTGCATCGCCGCGTTCAGCTTTCGAGACGGTGGCGCAGGGCTGTCGTGTTGTGGGCAAGGGCGCGCGCGAGGCGTTGCCTGGGTGGATGGTTGGGTAGGCGTTCGATTGCCGTCGCGTCGGGACTGAAGTCCCTCCCACAAGGGAGCGTCGTGCGTGACGACGCTCCTGCTCGCTCAGGCTCGCACAGGCCTGCTTCGCGCTCGCCGCAGGCCCGCCTGGGGCCTGTCTCGATCGCGGTTCAGGGCGCGGTAGCGGCCTGAGCCGGGGCCTGGGCGTCGGCGCCGCCGCCGAGCACCTGGTACAGGGTGACGCGGTTGCTGGCGTCCTGCAGGCGCAGTGCGATCAGCGCCTGCTGCGCGGCGAACAACGAACGCTGCGCATCCAGCACCGGCAAGTGGCCGTCCAGGCCGGCGCGGTAGCGCGCGTCGGCCAGGGTGTAGCTACGCTGGCTGGCGTCGACCAGGGCCTGCTGCGCGGTCAGCTGCGCCTGCAGGTGGTCGCGCGTGGCCAGGGCGTCGGCCACTTCGGCGAAGGCCGACTGGATCGCCTTCTCGTACTGCGCCACGGCGATGTCCTTGCCGAGCTTGGAGGCGTCCAGCGAGGCCTTCAGCGCGCCCGCGTGGAAGATCGGCGCGGTGATGCTGGGCACGAACGACCAGGTGCGGCTGCCGGCGGAGAATAGCGTGGACAATGCATCGCTGCTGCGCCCGGTGGACGCGGTGAGGCTCAGCGACGGGAAGAACGCCGCGCGCGCGGCGCCGATGTCGGCATTGGCCGCCTGCAGGCTGTGCTCGGCGGCGAGCACGTCCGGACGCTGCAGCAACACCGTCGAGGACAGGTGCGCCGGCAGCGGCGCCAGCGCCACGCTGTCCTGCATCGCCTGCGCGGTGGGCAGCAGCGCCGCCTCCACCGGCGCGCCGACCAGCAATTGCAGCGCATCGCGCGCCTGCGCCAGCTGGGTGGCGGCGCTGGCGACGGCCACGCGCGCCGACTCCACGCTGGTCTGCTGCTGCGCCAGATCCAGCCCGGACGCGCTGCCGATGCTGTGGCGGCGTTCGGTCAGTTGCAGGGTCTGCGCCTGGCTGTCCAGGGTCTGCTGCGCCAGATCCAGTTGCGCCTGGTCGGCGCCCACGGTCAGCCACGCCGCGGCGACCTGGGCGACCAGGGTCAGGCGCACGTTACGCTGGTTTTCCGCACTGGACAGCCAGTTCTGCAGGGCTTCCTGCTTGAGACTGCGCAGTTGCCCGAACAGATCCAGCTGCCAGCTGCTCAGCCCCACCTGCAGGGTGTCGCTGGTGCTGACCTGGGAGACGCCGTCGTCGTTGCTGGCGGCGCTGCTGCGGCCGCGGCTCATGCTGGCGTTGGCGTCGAACGAGGGCAACTGCGCGGCGCGCTGGATTCGGTACTGCGCACGCGCCTTGTCGATGGACAGCACCGCCACGCGCAGGTCGCGGTTGTTCTGCAAGGCCAGCGCGATGGTCTGGCGCAGCCGCGGATCCAGGAACACCTGCTGCCAGTCCGGCATCGCCAGGGTGTCGGTGGCGGTGCCCGCGGCGGTCGCCGCATCGACCGCAGCGAGGTCGGCCGGCACCGGCGCCGCCGGGCGTACGTAGGTCGGCGCCAGTGTGCAGCCGGACAGGGCCAGCAGCGTGGTCACCGCCACACTCATCCGAGAGATCGCGCTCATGCCTGCGCCTCCGACTTGGCCACCGCCGGTCCAGGGAACAGGCGGCGCACGATCACGTAGAACAGCGGCACGAAGAACAGGCCCAGGGTGATCGAGGCCAGGGTGCCGCCGGTGACGCCGGTGCCCAGCGAGTGGCGCGCGGCCGAACCGGCGCCCTTGCTGAACACCAGCGGCAGCACGCCGAGCAGGAACGCCAGCGAGGTCATCAGGATCGGCCGCAGACGCATCTGCACTGCGTGCAGGGTCGCGGCGAGCAGGCTTTCGCCGCGGTGCTCGAGGTCGCGCGCGAACTCGACGATGAGGATGCCGTTCTTCGCCGCCAGGCCCACCGTGGTCAGCAGGCCAACCTGGAAGTACACGTCGTTCTCCAGCCCGCGCAGGGTCATCAGCAGCACTGCGCCGAACACGCCCACCGGCACCGCCAGCATCACCGCGAACGGAATCGACCAGCTCTCGTACAGCGCCACCAGGCACAGGAATACGAACAGCAGCGAGATCGCATACAGCGCCGGCGCCTGGTTGGCCGACAGCTTTTCCTGGTAGGCCATGTCCGACCAGGCGTAGCCGAAGCCGTGCGGCAATTGCTTGCTGAGTTCGGCCATCGCGTCCATCGCCGCGCCGGAGCTGACCCCGGGCACCGCCTGGCCGGTCAGCTCCATCGCCGACACGCCGTTGTAGCGTTCCAGCGCGGCCGGTGCGCTGGTCCAGTGCGAGCGGGTGAACGCCGACATCGGCACCATGTCGCCGCCGCCGTTGCGCACCGTCCAGCGGTCCAGGTCCTGCGGCGCCATGCGTGCGTCGGCATCGCCCTGCACGTAGACCTTCTTGATGCGGCCCTTGTAGATGAAGTTGTTGACGAAGTCGCCGCCGAGCGCGCTGTTGAGCGTGGCGTTGATGTCGCCCGGGTCCACGCCCAGCGCCTGCGCCTTGGCGTCGTCGATCTTGACCGCGTACACCGGCGCGTCTTCCAGGCTGGCGTAGCGCACGTTCATCAGCTTGGGATCGTGCTGGGCCAGACGCAGCAGCTTGTCGCGCGCGGCGACCAGGGCGGCATGGCCGGCGCCTTCGTAGTCCATCAGCTCGAAGGTGAAGCCGGAGGCGTCGCCGAGGCCGGTGATCGCCGGCGGCGAGGTCACGAACAGTTCCGCGTCGGGCACGTCGGCCAGCGCCTTGTTCAGATGGTCGGCGATGGTCGCCGCATCGTCGTCGCGATCGTCCCAGTCCTTCAGCCGCACGAAGGCCATGCCGACGTTCTGGCCGGCGCCGGTGACGCTGAAGCCGGCCGAGGACAGCACCGAGCGCACGCCCGGATCCTTCAGCGCGGCCTTGGTCAGCCGGTCGGTCACCGCCAGGGTCTGCTCCAGGGTGGAGCCGGCGGGCAATTTGACCAGCACGTTGAGCATGCCCTCGTCCTCGTCGGGCAGGAACGCACCGGGCAGGCGCCACAGCAGCAGGCCGGTGACCGCGATCAGCAGCGCATAGGCGACCAGGCCCAGCGCGCGCTTGCCCAGCACCCGCTCGACCAGCGTGCGGTAGCGCTCGGACAGGTGCCGGAAGCGGGTGTTGAACCAGATGAAGAACCAGCCCAGGCGCCCGTGCGAGCCGATCGGCGCTTCGCCCTGGTGCAGCGGCTTGAGGATGGTCACGCACAGCGCCGGGGTCAGGGTCATCGCCACCAGCACCGACAGGATCATCGAGGCGGCGATGGTGATCGAGAACTGGCGGTAGATCACGCCGGTGACGCCGTTGAAGAACGCCATCGGCACGAACACCGCGGTCAGCACCAGCACGATGCCGACCAGGGCGCCGCCGATCTGCTGCATCGAGCGCAGCGTGGCTTCCTTCGGCGGCAGGCCTTCCTGGCCCATCACCCGCTCCACGTTCTCCACAACCACGATGGCGTCGTCGACCAGCAGGCCGATCGCCAGCACCATCGCGAACATGGTCAGGGTGTTGATCGAGTAGCCGAACGCGGCGAGCACGCCGAAGGTGCCCATCAGCACCACCGGCACGGCGATGGTCGGGATCAGCGTGGCCCGCCAGTTCTGCAGGAACAGGTACATCACCGCCACCACCAGCAGCACCGCCTCGATCAGGGTGATCACCACTTCCTTGATCGAGGTGGTGACGAACGGCGTGGTGCTGAAGGCGATGTGGTAGTTGAAGCCGTGCGGCCAGTACTGCTTGAGTTCCTGCAGACGCTGGTCGATGGCCCTGGAGGTCTCCACCGCGTTGGCGTCGGAGTTGAGCTCGATGCCCAGCGAGGCCGAGGGCTTGCCGTTGAAGCGGGTGATGCTGTCGTAGGTCTCCGGGCCCAGGCCGATCCTGGCCACGTCCGACAGATGCACGGCCGCGCCGCTGGCATCGCTCTTGAGCACGATCGCGCCGAACTGCGCCGGGGTCTGCAGGCGGCTGCGGGTGGTCACGGTGGCGTCCAGGCGTTGCCCGCGCAGCGCCGGCTGGCCGCCGATCTCGCCGGCCGACACGTCGGTGTTCTGCGACTGCAGCGCGTTCTCCACGTCCGAGGGCATCAGCGCGTACTTGCGCAGCTTCTCCGGGTCCAGCCAGATGCGCATGGCGTATTCCGAGCCCATCGGCTGGATGTTGCCGACGCCGCTGACGCGGCTGATCTGGTCGTCGATGTTCGATTCCATGTAGTTGGCGACATCGAAGTTGTCCATGCTGCCGTCGTCGGAGGTGAACGCCACCACCTCGAACAGCGAACCGCTGGACTTGGTGATGACCAGGCCGTTCTGCTGCACCGCCTGCGGCAACACCGACATCACCGACTGCAACTGGTTCTGCACCTGCACCTGCGCGGTGTCGGCGTTGGTGCCGGTCTCGAACACCAGGTTGACCTGCGCGGTGCCGTCCGAGGCGCTGGTGGAGGTCATGTACAGCAGGTGGTCCAGGCTCTGCTGCGACTGCTCGATCAGCTGGGTGACGGTGTTTTCCACCGTCTGCGCCGAGGCGCCGGTGTAGGTGGCGCGCACGGTAATGGTGGGCGGCGCCATGTGCGGATAGCGTTCGACCGGCAGCCCATGGATGGCCAGCATGCCGATCAGGACGATGACGATGGCCATGACCCAGGCCACCACCGGGTGGTTGACGAAGAAGCGCGACATGCGGGAGTCCTCAGTCGGCCTGGGCGTCGTCGCCTGGCAGCGCCGGCGCGGCATCGAGCTGGGCGGCGGTGACCGGATACGGCTGCGCCGGCTTGCCGAGTTCGGCACGGCTGCCGTTGACCACGATCAGGCGCTCGCCCGGCTTGAGCCCGGACTCCACCAGCCAGTCGTGGCCGATGGCCTCGCCGGTGCGGATGTGCCGCTCCACCACCTTGTCGTGCGCATCCAGCAGCTTCACCACCGGCTCGCCCTTGCTGTCGCGGGTCACCGCCTGCTGCGGCACCAGCACCGCGCCCTGGTCGGTGGCCATCGGCAGCACCGCGCGCAGGTACATGCCCGGCAGCAGCAGGTGTTCGGGATTGGGCACCACCGCGCGCAGGGTGACGTTGCCGGTGCCGGCGTTGACCTGGGTGCCGACGAATTCGAGGGTGCCGGCGTGCGGGTACGTGCTGCCGTCCTCCAGCCGCACCTGCACCTGCGCCTTGCCGTCGATGGCGTGGATCTGCCCGGCGTCGAGCTGGCGGCGCAGCGCCAGCATCTGCGTGCTGGACTGGGTAACGTCAAGGTAGATCGGGTCCAGGCGCTGAATGGTGGTCAGCGCCGCGTCCTGCGCGGCGGTGAGCAGCGCGCCGACGGTGTAGGCGGAGGTGCCGATGGTGCCGGAGATCGGCGCGGTGATGCGGGTGTAGTCGAGGTTGATGCGCGCCGCCTGCAACGCCGCCTTGGCCGCGACCACCGCCGCCTCGTCCTGGCGCAGCGCGGACACCGCGTCGTCGGCATCCTGCTTGCTGGCCGCGTCCATGTCGGTGAGGCTGCGGGTGCGCTCGGCCTTGGGCCGCGCGCTGGCCAGCGCCGCCTCGGCCTGCACCAGGTTGCCGCGGGCGATGTCGTAGGCGGCCTGGTACGGCGCCGGATCGATCACGTACAGCGCCTGCCCGGCCTTGACCTCCTGGCCCTCCTGGAACAGGCGCTGGCGCAGCAGCCCGCCGACCTGCGGGCGCACGTCGGCGGTCTCGTAGGCCACGGTGCGACCGGCCAGGGTGCGCTCCACCGGCAGCGTGCGCGCGCCCAGGGTCAGCACCCCCACCCGCGGCGGTGGCGCGGCCGCCGGCTTGTCGCCGGAGCAGCCTCCGGCCACGGCAATGGCCAGCAATACGGCACAGCGAACGGGACGACGAGGCGCCTGGAAGAGGTCGGACATGGGGAGTGCGGCTGGGAAGAAACGCGCAACGCTACTCCACGGATGTGTCGCATCGCACCATCCCTGTAACAGTGCGTTGTACGGGCTTCACCAAGGTCGGAGAAACGTCGGAAACCGGCACGCAGCGTCGCGTCGGCGGGCACCGCCATTCGTTCTATTACCGAACACAAATGCGATAATCGCCCAACGTGGCGACGTCCTTTCCAGACGCGGCATGTCATCGTGCGCACGCCCCGCCTTCGCCACGCTCGTGGCCCTTCGCGGACGCCGTGCGTCTCCCCTGCAGAGGATCGAAAACGTGCAAACCCAATCGGATGTGTCGGCCGGCGGCCGGATCGTGCTGTGGAGCGTCGGCCTGCTGCTGGCGCTGATCGGGCTGGCGCTGCTGGTCGGCGGCATCCGCCTGGCCACCCTCGGCGGCAGCCTCTACTTCCTGGCGATGGGCGCGGCCTGCGTGGTCTCGGCCGTGCTGCTGCTGCGCCGGCGTCCGGCCGGTGCGTGGCTGTACGCACTGGCCTTCGTACTGAGCGTGGCCTGGGCGTGCTGGGACGCCGGCCTGGCGTTCTGGCCGCTGGTGTCGCGGCTGATGATGCCGGCGGTGCTGGCGCTGCTGGTCGCCCTGGTCTACCCGACCCTGCGCCGCGCCCGCGGCCTGCCCGGCGGCCGCGGCGCGTATGCGCTGGCAGCGGTGCTGGCGCTGGCCTGCGCCGGCGGCCTGGCCGGCATGTTCGTGCCGCATCCGCCGGTGGCCGCCAGCGGCCCCGGCCCGGCACCGGTGCCGGTGACCCCGGCGCAGGCGCAGCGCGACTGGAACCACTACGGCAACACCGCCGGCGGCAGCCGTTTCGCCGCGCTGGACCAGATCGGCCGCGGCAACGTCGACCAGTTGCAGGTGGCCTGGACCTACCGCACCGGCGATGTCGCCGTCAGCGACGGCAACGGCGCCGAGGACCAGACCACCCCGCTGCAGATCGGCGAGACGCTGTATGTGTGCACGCCGCACAACAACGTCATCGCGCTGGACGCCAGCAGCGGCCGGCAACTGTGGAAGCGCGAGATCAACGCGCAGTCCTCGGTCTGGCAGCGCTGCCGCGGCCTGGCCTACTTCGATGCCGACGCGGCGCTGGCCCAGCCCAGCGCCGCCAACGCCTCGCCGGTGGCGGCGGCGGTGCTGCCGGCCGGCGCCAACTGCCGGCGCCGCGTGCTGACCAACACCATCGACGCGCGGCTGATCGCGCTGGACGCGGATACCGGCGCGTTCTGCAGCGGCTTCGGCCAGAACGGCCAGATCGACCTGAAGGCCGGCCTCGGCGCCGCACCCGATCCGTTCTACCAGCTGACCTCGGCGCCGACCGTGGCCGGGACCACGGTGGTGGTGGGCGGCCGCGTCGCCGACAACGTGCAGGCCGACATGCCCGGCGGCGTGATCCGCGGCTTCGACGTGATCACCGGCGCGCAGCGCTGGGCCTTCGATCCGGGCAACCCGCAGGACACACAGCCGCCGGCCGCGGGCAAGACCTACGTGCGCAGCACGCCGAACGTGTGGGCGCCGATGTCCTACGACGCCGCGTCCAACACGGTGTTCCTGCCGATGGGCAGCCCGTCCACCGACCTGTACGGTGCCGAGCGCAGCGCGCTGGACCACCGCTTCGGCGCCTCGATCACCGCGCTGGATGCGAGCACCGGCCAGGTCAAGTGGGTCTACCAGACCGTGCACAACGATCTGTGGGACTTCGACCTGCCGATGCAGCCGAGCCTGATCGACTTCCCGATGGCCGACGGCCGCAAGGTGCCGGCGCTGATCATCGGCACCAAGGCCGGCCAGCTGTACGTGCTCGACCGCGCCACCGGCACGCCGCTGACCGAGGTCCGCGAGGTGCCGGTGAAGGCCGCCGACATCCCCCACGAACCGTATGCGCTGACCCAACCGCTGTCGGTGGGCATGCCGCAGATTGGCACCAAGCACCTGAGCGAAGCGGACATGTGGGGCGCCACCCTGCTGGACCAGATGCTGTGCCGCATCGCCTTCAAGAAGATGCGCTACGAGGGCCTGTACACCGCGCCCGGCACCGATGTGTCGCTGAGCTTCCCCGGCTCGCTGGGCGGCATGAACTGGGGCGGGCTGTCGGTCGACCCGGTGCACGACGTGGTGTTCGCCAACGACATGCGCCTGGGCCTGTGGGTGCAGATGATTCCGCAGAAGGCCGAGAAGGCCGCCGCCTCCAGCGGCGGCGAGGCGGTCAACACCGGCATGGGCGCGGTGCCGTTGAAGGGCACGCCGTACGCGGTCAACAAGAACCGCTTCCTGTCGGCGCTGGGCATCCCCTGCCAGGCGCCGCCGTTCGGCACGCTCAGCGCGATCGACCTGAAGACCCGCCGCATCGCCTGGCAGGTGCCGGTGGGCACCGTGCAGGACACCGGCCCGCTCGGCTTCAAGATGCACCTGCCGATTCCGGTCGGCATGCCGACCCTGGGCGGCACCCTGGCCACGCAGAGCGGCCTGGTGTTCATCGCCGGCACCCAGGACTACTACCTGCGCGCGTTCGACAGCGACACCGGCAAGGAACTGTGGAAGGCGCGGCTGCCGGTGGGCAGCCAGGGCGGGCCGATGACCTACGTGTCGACCAAGACCGGCAAGCAGTACATCGTGATCACCGCCGGCGGCGCGCGGCAGTCGCCGGACCGCGGCGACTACGTGATCGCCTACGCCTTGCCGAACGCCAAGTAGGAAAACGGCACGCCATTGCCACCTGCGTGCGGTGGCAATGGATGGACCCGCGTTCGTGAGACCTCACAGCGCCTCGACCGAGACGCCGCAGGTTGGCCGACACATGGGGGGGTACGGCGCCGGGCACGGCGCCGATCGGGTGACGCAGAACAGGCCGCGCCGCAAAGCGCGTTGTCCTCGAAGCCTAGACAGACCCGCGCCCGCGCCGCCCTGCCCTCAACGCGCCGGCTGCAGCCGCATCGTCAGCACCGCGGCAATGGCCACCAGCAACGGCAACGCCAGCACGTAGTACAGGTTGGCCGGCTGCCAGCCGGCATCGACCAGCACGCCGACGGTCATCGGCGAGAGGATCGCGCCGACGCGGCCGATGCCGATCGCCCAGCCCAGGCCGGTGGTGCGCACGGTGGGCGCGAACACGATCGGCGCCACCGCATACAGGCCGGCCATCGAGCCGAACAGCGCCGCGCCGATCACGAAGGCCACGGGGAAGGCCAGCTGAAGCTGCGTGCCGAGCGTGGCGAACGCCGCCATTCCCAGTGCGGCGATCAGGAAGCTGGCTGCGGTCAGCCGTGGCAGCAGAAAACGTGCGGCCAGACCGCCGAACAAGGCGCCGCCGACGATGCCGCCCAGGTTCAACAGCACCCCGCCGGTGACGCCCTGCTCGGCCGACAGCCCGGCTTGCACCAGCAGTTTCGGCGTCCAGCTCAGCACGAAATAGAAGGCGAACATGTGCATGAAGAAGCCCAACGCGATCAGCACGCTGTTGCGGCGCAGGCGCGGGGTGAACAGCGCCGCGTAGCCGGCCTGCTCCTGCGCCGGCGGGCGCGGCGGCAGGGCATCCAGGGTCGGTGCGCGCATGCGCGTCAGCAACGCGTTGAGCCGCGCCAGCGCATCCGGCGGGCGCCGGCTGAGCAGGAAATCCAGCGATTCGGGCAGCAGCGCCAGCACCACCGGGATGCACAGCAGCGAGGCGAGTGCGCCGAACAGGAAGGCCGCATGCCAGCCCCAGCGTTCCAGCAGCATCGCGGCGATCAACCCGCCCAGCGTGGCGCCGATGGGATAGCCGGTGGCCTGCAGCGCCACGGCGGTGCTGCGCCACTTCGGACTGGCGTATTCGGCGGTGATCACGCCAACGCCGGCGAGCATGCCGCCGATGCCGATGCCGGTGAACACGCGCAGCGCGGCCAGTTGCCAGATGTCCTGCGCCAGCGCCGAGGCGGCCATGCCGACGGTCAGGATCGCCAGGCAGCACAGGATCATGCTGCGCCGGCCCCAACGGTCGGCCAGCGGCGCCAGCAGCAGCGAGCCCAGCGCCATGCCTACCAGGCCGGCGCTGAGCGCGATGCCCAGCAGCTTGCCGGACAGATGCCAGGCCTCCGACACGTGCGGGGCGATGAAGGCCATCACCATCACGTCGAAGCCGTCCAGCATGTTCAACAGCACGCAGACCGCGATGGCCGTCCACTGGAAACCGCTCATGCGGTCCAGGACGAGCGCGGTGGGCGGGGCGGCGGCATGGCTCATGGGGTCACTCCTGCTGGAACGGCGAACGAGAACCGCGGCGATGCGGCGTCACTTGGCGGGCGCGGCCGCGTGCAGGGCGTCGAGCGCCTGGCGCAGGCGCGCCGCGTCGATCTGCCCCGGCGCCGAGGCGCTGCCGAGCATGCCGAAGGTCAGGCTCTGCCCGAAGGTGCCGCCGGACAGCCGCGACACCGCGCCCAGCGGCCCCATCGCCATGGTCAGCAGCGGCTGCCCGCTGCGCTGGCGCAGTTGCCAGGTGGCGTCGAGCAGGTGCAGCACGTCGCCGGGATCGCGCGGCATCACCGCGATCTTCAGCACGTCGGCGCCTAGCGCCTGCTGCCGCTGCAGCCGCGCCACGATCTCCGCCACCGGCGGGGTGGCGTGGAAGTCGTGGCTGGACATCACCACGTACACGCCCTGCCGGTGTGCGCGCTCGACCACCTGCCGCAGCACCGCCGGGTCGCGGAACATCTCCACGTCGAGCAGGTCGGCGAAGCGCGCCTCCAGCAGGCGCGCGTACAGCGCGCCGTAGGCGGCATCGTCGATCGCCACCGCACCGCCCTCGGCCTTGGTGCGGAAGGTCAGCAGCAGCGGCTTGCCGTGCAGCGCCTGCGCCAGACGCGGACCCAGGGCGGCCAGCGCGGCGGCGTCGGTGGCGCCGTCCATCAGGTCGATGCGCCACTCGGCCAGGTCCGCATCGGGCGAGGCGGCGATGCGCTGCGCCTGCGCCTGCGCCTCCCCGGCGTCGTGCGCGGTGATCGGCACGATGATCTTGGGCAGGCCGGCGCCGATGTCGAGTCCGCGGATCTGCAGCACGCGCGGCGGCGGCAGCGGCGCGGTCGCGGACGGCGCGGCGGGCGCCGCTGCCGCGGGTGCCGCGGGTGCGGCCTGCAGCGGCGATGCCAGCAGCAGGCCGGCGCAGCACAGGAAGGTCAGTCGTCGTGGGAACAAGGGCATCGGGATCGGCCTGGGCAGGAGGCGCGCAGCGCGCGCTCAGAAGGTGAGCTTGACCTGCAGCCCCACCGCCAGCGCGTTTTCGGTACGCGCATAGGCGAAGGTGCCGGGGTTGACGATGTACTGCACGTCCGGCCGCAGCATCAGCCATGGCGTCAGCTGCGCGCTGTAGGACAGTTCGTAGAGTTCCTCGGCGGTATCGAGCGCGAACACCGGCGCCTCCGGCGGCACACCGGCATCGAGCAGCGCCGCCCTCCGCGCATCGAGCAGGCGGTGGTTGATGTCGGCGCCGACGTAGCCCAGCGCGATGCGGTCCTGGCTGCGCCGGCCGATGCCCTGGTACACACCGCCCACGGCGTACCAACGGGTGATCTGCGCGGTGGCATGGTCGGACACCATGTACTGGGCGAAGCCGGTGAGGCCGCGGCCACGCTCGCCGCCGGGCGAATACAGCTTCTGTTCCACCAGCAGGTAGGCGCCGTCGCGGCCGGTGGTGGCGCGCGGGTCCAGGCCCTTGCGCGGCACGCGCGAGGAGTCGTAATAGCCGCCGAACTTGTAGGTGCCCGGGTAGTTGCCGCCGGCACCCGGCGTCCAGGTGAGTTCGACGGGGAACAGCGAGCCGGTGGTGCCGCGCGCGGCCAGGTCGAACGCGGTGTGCACGTTGTTGTTGGTACTGGGGTTGACCTGGAACCAGCCGACCCGCAGGTTCGCCGCCGGCGTCAGTTGCTGCGCCACTTCCGCGCCCCAGCGCGCGTTCGGATAGTTGTACCAGCCGCTGTTGCCGGACATCGCCAGCGGATGCGCGCAGAACGCGGCGTTGACGAAGTTGGTCAGCAGCGTGTGCGCGCCGAACTGGTTGCCCATCGCGTAGAAGCCGGCCTTGATGTAGCTGCGACCGTCGTTGAAGCGGCGGTCGTAGCTCAGTTCGGTCAGCCGGGTGAACTGGCCGCCGTAGGCTTCCTGGATCGGGAAGCGGTTGCCGAGCAGATCGGCCGAGGTGCTGCGGCCGCGGCGGTCGTTGACGGTCACGTGCAGCGTGCCGCCGTCCCAACCGGCCAGTTTCGCCAAGTCCAGGTCCACGCCCAGCCGCACCTGCTGCGCATAGCGCGCGCCGCGCTCGCCGCGGCCGCCGTCGACCAGGCCCATGGCTTCGCCGACGTAGTCGCCGCGCACGTTGACGCCGCGCCGCAGCCAGTCGCTGCGCACACCACCCCAGTCGCCGCTGAAGGTGCTGTGCGCCAGGTCGGTGGCGTCCTGCGCAGCGGCAACGGCCGGGACGAAGGCGATGGCCACGGCCAACAACGACCAGGCCGGGAACGACGGCAGGCGGCGCGGCGCACGCGCGCCGGCGGAGACGGCGCGGCTCACGGCGTCACCGCCAGCGGTGCGCTCAGCGGCGAGGTCGCGCCATCGTCGCTGGTGACGGTGGCGGTGAGCGTGGCCAATCCTGCGCTGTCGCCGTCCAGCGGCAGCGCAAAGCGGCCCTGTCCCTGCGCATCCACCGCCGCCTCGACGCGGCCGAGATAGCGTTCGGCTTCGTCGTCGCCGCGGTGGCGATTGCCGAACAGCTCCACCGTGTACAGATGGCCGGGGCGGCCGACGAAGCTGCCCTGCACCTGCGGCACGCCGGCGCCGCGTTCGATCGTGCGCAACTGCGGGGCGGCCTGGCCGAAGTTCGGCGCAGGCTGGCAACCGTCCGCCGCCGTGGCGCCGCAGATCGTCGCGCGCTTGCGCGGGTCCGGATCGACGCCGATGCCGCGCGAACCGACGAAGGGCGCGTGCTCCAGGCCCGGCACGCCGAACACGATGGCGCCGCGCGGCTGGCCGGGCACGCAGGCGCCGCCGGCGAAACAGCGCTCGATCTTCAGGCCGTTGCCGGACAGCAGGTTGGCGCTGAACCGGTTGGCTTCGCTGCGCGGCTGCGGGCGCACCGCGATGCCGATACCGTTGCCGGTCAGGCGGTTGCCCTCGATCAGGTTGTCGCGGCCGGTGACGCTGACCCCGATCGAATTGCCGGCGAAGTCGTTGTCGGCGATGGTGTTGCGGTTGCCCCAGTTGATCTGCAACCCGTCGGAGTAGCGCTCGAAGCGGTTGCGCAGCACGGTGTTGTCGTTGCCCCACAGGATCTCGATGCCCTGCGATGGCTCGGGATTGGCGTCGGTGGAGCGGAACACGTTGTCGGCCACCAGGTTCCAGGCCGCGCCGCGGGTCAGCTCCAGGCCGTCGCCGTTGTCGAGGAAGGTATTGCGCTCGATGCGGTTGCGCACCGTGGTGGTGGCGGTGGACTGGCCGTTGCCGTCGTCGCCGGTCAGCATCACCCCGGCGCCGCCGTGGTTGGCGACGATGCGGTTGTCGCGCAGCACATTGTCGCTGGCGCGGTTGAGCAGCACGCCGATGCAGAAGTTGCGGATCTCCAGGCCGCTCAGTTCCACGCCCCGGGTGTCGCGCAGCAGCAGGCCCGGCAGCGTGGTGCTGCGCACGTTGGTGCCGAACTGGCCCTTCTCCGCGCCCGGGCAGGCCGCGGTGCCCTTGCCGCGGATGTAACCGGCGCCGTCGATGGCGATGTACTGGCCGTCGTGCGCCCGCGCCAGGCCCACCACCTGCAGCGGCCCCTGCAGTGCCGGCAACGGCGCGCGCGGGCGGATCACGTACGGCGGCGCGCCTACTGCGGCGATCTCGATGCGGTAACGGCCGGGCGCCTGGTTGGCGGTGGTGATCGCCCAGCGCAGCGATCCCGGGGCATCGTCGTCGGCGTAGCGGTCCACGGTGAGCACGCTGCGCTCCGGCGGCGCCGGCTCGGCCTGGTAGGCGCGCACGGCACCGGGAAGCAGGGCCGCCGCCAACAGGGCCAGGCCGCGGGAAAACGCACAGGACATGCACCATCTCCAACAGAATCGGGACCGCACCGGCGGCGGGCGGCGCCGCGGCCGCCAGCGGCGCACGCGTCGCGCGCTGCCAGGCGCCGGGACAGCGGCAACGCTAGTTTTATCGCACTGCACCATTCAAGTGCGAATATCGATTCGCGGTGCGTTTATCGCACAACCGGAGTCGCCGACCGCGCCGCAAGGCTAGGTGCATGGCGCTATGCGGCGGCGGCGGCCTTGCGCGCGATCAGCCGATGCACGCGCTTGCCGGAGGAGGCGCTGACGACCTCCTGGTCGTCGATCAGCTGCATGCCGGCACCCAGCGCCGCACGCATCCGCGTCGCATCCAGCACGGTATACAGGCGGCCATGCGCATCGCGCGGCGCGTCGTTTCCGGCCACCCGCCAGCTCAGGTACAAGGTGCCCTCCGGCATCAGCAGCTCGGCCAGCCGCTCGGCGGCGGCGGCCGCGTCCGCCTGGTCGAGATGCATCACCACCGTTTCGCACAGCACGTTGCGAAACGCGCCGGACGGGACGCCGGCCAGTGCCGGCAACGCGGCCAGTTCGAACCGCAGGCCGCGGTAGCGCCGCCGCGCCTCCTTGAGCAGCCCGGCGCTCGCATCGTAGCCGCACACCTCGAAACCGCGCGCTGCGAGCCAGGCCGTATCGCGCCCCGCGCCGCAGCCGACGTCGGCGGTCGGCCCCGGCGCGAAATGCCGCCGGAGCAGTGCGTACATGTCCTCGGGCGCGGCCTGGTCGTGCCAGTCCTGCGCATAGCGCGCGGCTTCGGCGTCGTAGGCAGCGACGGTCGGGCGGTCCACCATGGCGATTGCTCCGCAACGGCGTCGCACGACGCCCGGCGTAGCTTAGTCCTTGCGTGCGACACGCGTCGGGGGACGCGCCCGCGGCGGCCGGCCCGAGCGACCGCGTTATCATCGGCGCCCGCGTGGCCGCCGGCCGCCCACCGCCGGAGAGCGCCGTGTCCCCGATCCGCCCCTACCTCGACAAGACCCCGCAGTTGGGCGCGCGCGTCTATGTGGACCCCGCCTGCACCCTCATCGGCGACGTGGTGCTGGAGGACGACGTGTCGGTGTGGCCGGGCACGGTGATCCGCGGCGACGTCAATTACGTGCGCATCGGCGCGCGCAGCAACATCCAGGACGGCACCATCATCCACGTCAGCCACCACAGCCCCTACAACGCGGCCGGCTACCCGACCCTGATCGGTGCGGACGTGACCGTCGGCCACGGCACCATCATCCATGCCTGCACCATCGAGGACCTGTGCCTGATCGGTATGGGCGCGTGCATCCTCGACGGCGCCACGGTGAAGAAGTACGGCTTCGTCGGCGCAGGCGCGGTGGTCGGCCCTGGCAAGACCGTCGGCGAAGGCGAGCTGTGGCTGGGCAATCCGGCGCGAAAGGCGCGCATGCTCAGCGACAAGGAGATCGAGAGCCTGCACTACTCGGCGCAGCACTATGTGCGGCTGAAGGGTCGCTACCTGGACGCGGCCGCGGCAGCGCCGCAGTAGCCCGCACCACTACTCGGCCGCCAAGGCGAGTAGGGCACGGCCGATCGGGCGCGGCGTCTCGCTGCGCAACACCACGCTGGTGGTCACCGCGCCGAAACGCGCCAGGGCATCGATGACCGGCTCCAGCTGCGCCGGCGCGGGCACCAGCACGCGCAGCACGAAGCAGTCCTCGCCGGTGACCCGATGCACGTCCAGCACCTGCGGCATCTGCGCGAACAGCGCCAGGCACGCGCCGATCTGCGCATGCGTGGTGCGCAGGCGGACGATGGCCGAGGTCGCCAGGCCCAGCGCGCGCGGATCGACCCGGGCGGTATAGCCGGTGATCACGCCCTGCTCCTCGAGCCGGCGCACGCGCTCGGACATCGCCGGCTGCGACAGGCCGATGCGCCGCCCCAGGGCCGCCAGGGCGATGCGGCCGTCGCACTGAAGCGCCTCCAGGATCGCGTAGTCCAGGGCATCGCCCCGCCAGGTCTTCGCCGCCACTCGCCTCGCCCCCTTCGCCATCCACCGTGGATTCATCGGAAAACCGTCGCTTGCGCCGATGCATCGCCATGGCGATGCCAGGCAGGCAGCGCGACACTCACGCTTTCTTCCGACGGAGCGTAGCGCATGCAGGACGTGGTGATCGTGCCGGGCATCGGCGACTCGGGACCGGAGCACTGGCAAACCCTCTGGCAGCGGCACGACCCGCGCATGCGCCGGCTGCAACCGGCGTCGTTCGCGCATCCGCAACTGCACGACTGGCTGCGCGCGCTCGACCATTGCGTGCAGCACTGCGCCACGCCGCCGCTGCTGGTCGCGCACAGCCTGGGTTGCCTGCTGGTCGCGCATTGGGCCGCGCGTGCCGAACGCCTGCCGCGCGGCGCCTTCCTGGTCGCCGTGCCCGATCCGGACAGTGCCGCGTTCCCGCATGCGCAGGCGGCCAGCTTCGCTCCGGCGCCGGCGACGCCGCTGCCGTTCCCCAGCCTGATCGTGGCCAGCAGCGACGATCCCTACGCAGCGCCGTCCTACAGCCGTCGCTGCGCGGCCGCCTGGGGCAGCGGACTGGTCGAACTCGATCGCCTGGGACATATCAACGCAGCCAGCGGCCTGGGCGCCTGGCCGCACGGCGCGCACTTGCTGGCCGCCTTCGACGCCGGCCTCGGACCGACACCGGCCTAGCCCGCCTGAGCGCTGCCGACGCCTCGCCGCGCGACGCCGTGGAGCGGTAAAAAAGCGCGCTCGCGACTGGCGCGCTTCCCGCGCCTGCGCGACACTATGCGTCTCTGGCGTGGGGACGCCACCGAACGAATGGAATCGCAGATGCTCAAGATCTCGCTGCGCGGCCTGCTGGCCGCTTTTTGCTGTGCGCTGTGCTTCAGCGCCGTCCCGGCGCTGGCCCAGGACAGCGGCCCGGACATGACCGCCGAGCAGTTCGTCGGCACGCTGCATTTCCGCGACGGCCACATCGAGGTCCCGCAGGCCAAGGTGCATTTCGACCTCGGCCCGGAATTCCGCTACCTGGACAAGACCGATGCGCGGCGGGTGCTGGAGAGTTACTGGGGCAACCCGCCCGACGACGACGTGCTGGGCCTGATCGTGCCGCGCCGGCCGGCGCTCGACGAGAAGGGCAGTTGGGCGGTGGTGGTCACCTATTCCGACGACGGCTACGTGTCCGACGAGGACGCCAGCAAGATCGACTACCAGGCCATGCTCAAGGACATGCAGGAGGCCACCCGCGAGGAGAACGCGCAGCGCAAGAAGGCCGGCTACGAGCAGGTCGACCTGGTCGGCTGGGCGGTGCCGCCGCGTTACGACACCGGCAGCAAGAAGCTGTACTGGGCGCGCGAGCTGGCATTCGCGGGCGAGCGCGAGCACACCCTCAACTACGACATCCGCGTGCTCGGCCGGCACGGCTACCTCAGCCTCAATGCGGTCTCGGGCATGGGCGAACTGGCGCAGGTGCGCGCGGGCATGCAGCAGTTGCTGCCGATGGCCGAGTTCGACAGCGGCGCCCGCTATGCCGACCACAACCCGTCCACCGACAAGATCGCCAGCTACGGCCTGGCCACCCTGATCGGCGGCGGCCTGGCGGCCAAGGCCGGCCTGTTCGCCAAGCTCGGCCTGCTGCTGGCCAAGGCCTGGAAGCTGGTACTGGTCGGCCTGATGGGCCTGGTCGCCGGCGTGCGCAAGCTGTTCGGCGGACGCCAGCGCGACGGCGGCACGGTGCGCTGACCGGCACCGCCGTCACGCTGGGCAATTCACGCCACCCCGGCTAAAGTTCCGTGTCGGAGCAGGACGCAGTCGAGAGCAGCATGCCGCCACAGGCAGCCGGCCGAACGGAAGGACGGCCTCCCCACATCGCAGGCGTCAGTGTCCGCCGCACCATGCGGCGGCGGTAAGGGGCATGCTCGATACCTATCGCGAAGTCGTCACCCCCGAAGGCGTGCCGCTGCATCTGCCGGCCGCCGGCGCGGTGCCGCGCGCACTGGCCTGGCTGATCGACCTGGCGCTGCGCTTCGCCCTGCTCGCCGCCATGGGCATGTTCCTCGGCCTGCTCGGCGGCCTCGGCCAGGGCCTGTACCTGGTGGCGATGTTCCTGGTGTTCTGGGCCTACCCGATCGTGTTGGAGGGCTGGCGCGGCCAGACCCTGGGCAAGCAGGCGCTGGGCCTGCGCGTGGTGGCGCGCAACGGCGCGCCGGTGGGGTGGATGGCCGCGATCACCCGCAACCTGCTGCGCACCGTGGACATGCTGCCGTTCGGCTACGCCGTCGGCCTGCTGGCCTGCCTGTTCGATGCCCATTCGCGGCGCCTGGGCGACTTGGTCGCCGGCACGCTGGTGGTGCACCAACCGCCGCGCGAGGACGAGGCGTTGCCGCCGATCGCCAGCGCCCTCGCACCGCCGCGGCCGCTGCTGCCGGCCGAACAGGCGGCGCTGATCGCCTTCGCCGAGCGCGCGCCGCGGCTCACCCCGGAGCGGCAGCTGGAACTGGCCGCGCTGGCGCAGCCGCTGACCGACACGCCGGGCCAGGCCGGAGTGCTGCGCCTGTACGCGATGGCCAACTGGTTGCTGGGCCGCCGATGAAACAGGAACAGTTCGTCCTCCGCCATCAGCACGAGTGGCAGGCGTTCGAGGCCTGGCTGCAGCGCAGCGGCAGCGCGCGCAAGCCGGCGCCGACCGCCACCGACACGCCCAGCGATGCCACCGCCGCGGTCGCGCCGCCGCATCCGCAGCCGCCGCCGCCGCTGGCCGACGAGGACGTGCCGGCGCGCTACCGGCGCCTGTGCCAGCAGCAGGCGCTGGCGTGCAAGCGCGGCTACAGCCCGCAGGTCACCGCGCGCCTGCAGCACCTGATGCAACAGGGCCACACCGTCCTGTACCGGGCGCCGCGTCCGCGCTGGCGACGCGCGGCGGAATTCCTGTTCGCCGAATTCCCGCAGGTGGTGCGCAGCCAGGCCGGCTACATGGCCGCGGCCACCGCGCTGTTCGTGGTGCCGCTGGTGACCATCTTCGTGCTGCTGCAGTTCCGTCCGGAACTGATCCACGGGCTGATGGATCCGATGCAGGTCAGCCAGATCGAGCGCATGTACGACCCGGCCGCCAGCGCGCAGAAGCTCGGCCGCGACAGCGGCACCGATTGGCAGATGTTCGGCCACTACATCATGAACAACATCAGCATCGGCCTGCGCACCTTCGCCAGCGGCCTGCTGGCGGGACTGGGCACGGTGCTGGTGCTGCTGTTCAACGGCATCACCATCGGCGCGGTGGCCGGGCACCTGCATCAGATCGGCTATGGCGTCACCTTCTGGCGCTTCGTCGCCGGGCATGCGCCGTTCGAACTGACCGCGATCGTGATCGCCGGCGGCGCCGGCCTGCAACTGGGCCTGAAGGTGCTGGCGCCGGGACGGCGGCGACGCATCGATGCGCTGGTCGAAGGCGGCAAGATCGGCGCACGGCTGTGCCTGGGCGTGGCCGCGATGCTGCTGGTCGCCGCCTTCATCGAGGCGTTCTGGTCGTCCATCGCGACCGTGCCGGCGTGGATCAAGTACAGCGTGTCGGCGCTGCTGTGGACGCTGGTGCTGACGTGGCTGTGGCGCGGCGGTCGCGGCCGGGTGGAGGCCATCGATGCGGATTGAGCGCCTGGACGTGGTGCTGCGCGCACGCTCGGCCTGGGAAGCGATGGAACTGGGCACTGCGCTGGTCCGGCGCCACGCCGGGGCGATCTGGAAGCCATGGGTGCTGGTCACCCTGCCGCTGTGCGTCGTGCTCAACCTCGGCGCCTGGGCGATCGACCGGCTGTGGCTGGCGTCGCTGTTGCTGTGGTGGCTGAAGCCGGTGCTGGACCGGATCCCGCTGTTCGTGATCTCGCGCGCGGTGTTCGGCGACGTACCGCGCGTGCGCGACACCGTGCGCGCGCAGGGCGCCTGGGGCTGGCGCACGCTGCTCGGCTACCTGACCTGGCGCCGGCTGAGCCCGGCACGCAGCGTGTTCATGCCGCTGGAGTTGCTGGAAGGCGCCAGCGCCGACCAGCAGCGCGAGCGCCGCCGCACCCTGGGCGGGGCCATCTACGGCCACGCACTGCTGCTGGCCAGCGTGTGCTGGCATTTCGAGGCGATGCTGTGCGTGGCCTGCATCGCCACGATCTTCATGTTCGTGCCCATCGACCTGCTGCCGGAGACCGCGCGCGCGGCCTGGGCGCTGATCGGCGACCAGACGCCGGCATGGGCGGACATCGGCTTCAACGTCATCGGCTGGCTGGCGATGACCCTGATCGAACCGTTCTTCGTCGGCGCCGGCTTCGGCCTGTACCTCAACCGGCGTACCCAGCTGGAAGCCTGGGACGTGGAGATGGCGCTGCGCCGGATGGCCGCGCGCCTGCGCGGCGCCGCGCCGCTGGCGCTGCTGTGCGTGGCCCTGCTCGCCGCGCCGACCGCGGCGCTGCGTGCGCAACCGGTGGCCGACGACGCGGCAACGCAGACCGCGGCGGCGCAGGATGCGCCCGCCGAGGGCACGCGCGATGGCGATGGCGAAACCGATACCGACGCCGACGCCGACGCCGACGCAAACGCCGAGACCGACGACAAGGCCGCGGCCGCGCCCGCCGCCGACACCCACCACCACAACGCCGCGCATCCGGTCCCGCTGGACGAAGTGTTCGACACCGAGCCCGCCGCCGATGCGCGCTTCGCCCGCGCCGCCGACCGTGCCTACGCCGACCCGCTGCTGACCGCCAAGCGCACCATCGGCTACTGGAAGAAGCGCAATCCCGACGAACCGCCCAAGCCGGACGACAAGCAGCAAGACCTCACCCCATTCGGCAAATGGATCGAGGCCGCGGCCCAGGCCATCGCCTTCGTCGGCCGCTGGGGCATGTGGCTGCTGGCGGGGATCCTGCTGCTGGTGCTGCTGCTCACCGCCAGGCACTGGCTGCCGTGGATGCGCGGCACCGGGCGCCGCCGCGCGACGCCGCCCACGGCGCCGGAGCATGTGCCGGTGCTGGCACCGCAACCGCTGCCCGACGACGTGGCGACGGTGGCACGACGCGCCTGGCGCGAGGGTCGCCATCGCGATGCGCTGGCGCTGCTGTACCGGGCCAGCGTGGCGACGCTGTGCGAACGCGCCGACCTGGTGCTGCCGCCCAGCGCCACCGAGGCGCAGTGCCTGCGCGCCGCGCAACGCCTGCCCGACGCCGCCGACCGCGGCTTGTTCGCGCGCATGGTGCGGGTGTGGCAGCACGCCGCCTATGCCGGCCGGCTGCCGGCGGATGACGCCTTCGACACGCTGGTCGACGAGCTGCAGCGCCAGTTCCGGTGGCAGGCATGAACAGCGGCACGCGCAATGCGCTGATCTTCCTGGTCGGCCTGCTGTTGGTCAGCGTCGGCGCGGCCTGGTTCTTCGGCCGCTACGAACGCGCCGAGCGAGAGATCGTGCTGCCGCCGCGCGGCGAGGCCGCCTACAACCCGCTGTACGCACTGCGCCAAACCCTGCGCGCCGACGGCGTGCGCGCCGAGTCGCGGCAACGCCTGGACCTGGCGGCGATGCGCCTGCGCCCGCACGACAGCGTGGTGTTGTACGGCGACCCGCGCATGCTCGGCAAGGCCGATGGCGACGCGTTGCTGGACTGGGTGGAGCATGGCGGGCATCTGGTGCTGCGCACGCCCACCGTCGAGGTCAAGCGCGGCGACGTGCCGATCCTGGAAGCACTGGACATCACCGTCGAGGCAAGCAGCCCGGACAACTGCCTGATGATGGCGGTGCCCGGCGCGGCGCCGCAAAAATTCTTCTGCGACGGTCGCCGCTTCCACATCGATCCGGACACACCCGACAACTGGTGGAGCGGCGAGGACGACGACTTCGTGTTTGCGCGCGTGCCCTACGGCGACGGCAGCGTGGACGTGTTGTCGGAACTGGATTTCCTCGAGAACCAGGACAACCGGCTCGGCAGGATGTTCGAGGGTTCGCCGATGGAGAACGACCCGATGCTGCGCAGCGGCGGGTTGCGCGAGGCCGGCAACCGCCTGCTGGCGCGGCAGGTGCTGGGGCCGAACTACGGCCAGGGCACCATCCACCTGATCTATTCGGCCGAACTGCCGTCGCTGTGGCGCACCCTGTTCACCCGCGGCTGGCCGGCCTGGTTGCCGGCGCTGCTGATCCTGCTGGCCTGGCTGTGGTCGCGCATGCAGCGCTTCGGGCCGCTGCGCGCAGCGCCGGCCGAGGATCGCCGCTCGCTGCTGGAGCACGTGCGTGCCAGCGGCGAACACCTGCTGCGCTTCGGCCGCGCCGACCTGCTGCACGCGGCGGTGCGCGAGGCGTTCCTGGCGCGGCTGCGCCGGCGCGCACCGCTCGCCGCCGCCCTGGAGGGCCCGGCCCAGGCCGCCGCCATCGCCGAGCGCCTGCAACTGCCGGTGGCGCAGGTCGAACAGGCGCTGCAGCCGCCGCCGCCCAATCAACCCGCCGCCTTGCGCGAGCGCATCCGCCTCCTCGTCCAGATGAGAAACCAGTTATGACCACCGCCCCCTCCGACGCCGTCGCGCCGCTCGCCGGCCCTGCCCTGATCGAACGCGCCGAGGCGATCCGCGCCGCGGTCGGCCATGCCTTCATCGGCCAGCCGGAGGTGCTGGAGCAGATCCTGATCGCGCTGCTGGCCGGCGGCCACGTGCTGATCGAGGGCGTGCCCGGCCTCGGCAAGACCCTGCTGGTGCGCGCGCTGGCGCAGGCGCTGGAACTGAACTACGCACGCGTGCAGTTCACCCCGGACCTGATGCCCAGCGACGTCAGCGGCCATGCCGTATACGACCCCAAGACCGAGAGCTTCAAGATCCGCCGCGGCCCGGTGTTCACCCACCTGCTGCTGGCCGACGAGATCAACCGCGCCCCGGCCAAGACCCAGTCGGCGCTGCTGGAAGTGATGCAGGAAGGCCAGGTCACCATCGAAGGCACGGCCTTCCCGCTGGCGCCGCCGTTCCTGGCCCTGGCCACGCAGAACCCGGTGGAGCAGGAAGGCACCTATCCGTTGCCGGAAGCGCAGCTGGACCGCTTCCTGCTGAAGATCCTGATCGACTACCCGCAACTGGAGGACGAGGCGCGCATGGTCGCCGCGGTCACCAGCGGCCGCAGCGCCGGCGACTTCGACCTGTCGCAGGTGCCGCGCGTGCTCGGCGCCGAGGACGTGGTGGCGATGCAGGCCGGCACTGCCGCCATCGCCGTCGACCCGCAGGTGATCGACTACGCCGTGCGCATCGTCGCCGCCACTCGCCGCTGGCCGGGCATTGCGCTCGGCGCCGGCCCGCGCGGCAGCATCGCCCTGGTCCGCGCGGCCCGCGCGCAGGCGGTGCTGTCCGGCCGCGACTTCGTCATCCCCGACGACATCCGCGACGTGGCCAAGCCGGCCCTACGCCACCGCATCGCCCTGGCCCCGGAACTGCAGATCGAAGGCCAGAGCGCCGACGACGCCCTCAGCGCGCTGCTGGCCAAGGTGGAGGCGCCAAGGAAATGAGCCGGGAGTCGGGAATGGGGAATGGGGAATGGGAAAAGCCGGGGTTCCCGGCGTTGCCCGCAATTCCCGATTGCAGTGAGCTGACGAACGCAGCGACCCGTCGCGCTGCAGCCCTGCCGCTTTTCCCATTCCCCATTCCCCATTCCCCACTCCCGGCCCCCAAGCGATGAGACCCGCCCCGCTCCTGCTGGCCTTGCTCGCGCTGTGGGCGCTGTGCGGCCTGGCCGTGGCACTGGGCTGGCTGCCGCTGTGGAGCTGGCAGGCGGTCGCGGCGGGCATCGCGCTGGCCGCCGCGCTGGATGCTTGGCGGCTGTGGCGGCGGCCGACGCCGCAGGTGCGCCGCGAGCTGCCCGAAGCGCTGCCGCTAGGCGTGCAGCGCGAGGTGGTGCTGCACCTGGACAGCGCGCAGCGCCAGCGCGTGGACCTGTTCGACCTGGTGCCCAGCGGCTGGGAACTGCAAAGCCTGCCGCAACGCATGACCCTGCCCGCCGCGCATCAGACCCAGGTGCGCTACCAACTGCGCCCGACCGCGCGCGGTCGCTTCGTCTTCGACGGCACCCACCTGCGCCTGCATGCGCCCTGGCGCCTGTGGCGGCAGCAACGCCTGGCCGGGCCGGCGCAGACGGTGCGCGTGTACCCGAACTTCGCGCCGCTGACCCGCTTCGCCCTGTTCAGCGCCGAACAGGCCTCGCGCCTGGTCGGCGCGCACCTGAAGCGGCGCCGCGGCGAAGGCACCGACTTCCACCAGATGCGCGAGTACCGGGTCGGCGACAGCCTGCGCCAGATCGACTGGAAGGCCACCTCGCGCGCGCGCAAGCTGATCTCGCGCGAGTACCAGGACGAGAAGAACCAGCAGTTGCTGATGCTGATCGACACCGGGCGGCGCATGCTGGCCAGCGAATCCGGTCTGTCGCACTTCGACCATGTGCTCAACGCGGCGCTGGTGGTGTCGTACCTGGCGCTGCGCCAGGGCGATGCGGTGGGCATGATGGCCAGCGGCGGCGACGCGCGCTGGGTGGCGCCGCAGCGCGGCATGGCCACGGTCGACGTGCTGCTGCGCGCCAGCTACGACCTGCAGCCGCAGCCGGTGGCCACCGACTACCTGGCCGCGGCCACCGAACTGTCGCTGCGCCAGCGCCGCCGCGCGCTGGTGATGCTGGTCAGCAACGTGCGCGACGAGGACATCGAAGACCTGCTGGCCGCGGTGCGCCTGCTGCAGCGCCGCCACCTGGTATGCGTGGCCAGCCTGCGCGAGCGCGAACTGGACCAGGCGCTGAGCGAGGAGGTCCACGACCTGCCGCAGGCGGTGCAGGCCGGCGCGGTGGCGCGCTACCTGCAGCAACGCAGCGCCGCGCACGAGGCGCTGCGCAGCCACGGGGTGATGGTGCTCGACGTCACCGGCGAGGAACTGCCCGCCGCCCTGATCGAGCGCTACCTGGCGGTGAAGCGCGACGGCTTGCTGTAGCGCGACGCTGCGGCCCGTGGCGTCGCTGCCGATCCCCTTTGCACGGGATGCCGCTTACGGTTGGCGGGAATGAGCGCCATCTCCGGCGCACAGACGCCTGCTCGGTGCGCAGGCTGTAATGGCGAAGCCGCAGCCGGCCACGGATCTGATCCAACAGCACGGTGGCCAGGTAAGCAGTGAGGCCTGCATCGTCCCAGGTTTCACTCATGCGCCTGCTCAATCGTCGGATAACGCAACCAGCATCAAGGCCAGAGCTCCGCGGTGCCATCCGGCAAGTCATTGGTTGCGGAGTAGGAGTTCCTTCTTCTCAGATCTCCAGCCTTGGTCGATACTGGGCGCAACACCGCTCACGCGGTCCAAGAGTTAGTAGGGCCTCAGGTGATGAGCGACAAATCCCTACCCATTGTTCTAATAGAACTCGCTGTCACGGCGGTCGCCGTCGCTGGGATCTTCTTTGCGCTGAACGTTGGCCAGGTACCCAACTGCTCTTCCATCGAGAGGCAGGCAATTTTTATGTGGATTCTTCCGGTCTCCGTCACCTTGGGGACTGGCTGCGTTACTGAGCTCCTGATCGGAATGCGCGAGGATTCGGGCTTGAGCAAGGCCATTAGCGCTCTATGTGCATTTTCCTTGGCGCTTCTCTGGGTGATCTACAAATGGAAGCTCAACGCAATTTCAACGCTTGCGTGCTGAAGCCTAGCGATGCATTCAAGCCGAAGTCGCTTTACGGCGCGGCTTAGCTCAGGCGTCAAGGCTCCTCCAGCGGATACAGCTTGAACAGCGCGCCGATCGCGGTGTCGGCAGCGGAGCGACCACGTCGGCGATTTGCAGAAGCACGGCGTCCTTCGTCTTACTGGTCATGGTGAGTGCGCGACGGACACAGCACTGACGCCGAGGCACACACCAGGCATTCCGAGCGCGCCCCCCGCCTCCGCGTTCTGGTGCCCATCGCATCACCTCCGGCAGTCCAACGCTCCAACCAACACCGCGCCGTCGTTTCCGTAAAGCGCGGCCATTGCGCAGGATCGATTGCATCCACGCCCTGCGCTCAAATGGCGGCTGCAACACCTCGCACTTCACGACCGCTCACGTCGCGGCAGGCACCGGCGGCAACTGCGCACTGGCCTGCTGCAGACGCTGCAAGGTCCGCAGCATCAGCGGCCGATGCCGTGCCAGCTTCATCCACGCCGGCAACCGCGCCACCATCGAGCGTCCGAACAGGCCACGGCGTTCGCGCAGCGTCGCCGCCACGTAGTCCTGCAACTCCTGCAGATGGCGCGGGTTGTAGGCCCAAAGCACGCCGGCGCGGGTCGGCGCGACCAGCGCCAGCGGCATGCCGAAATGCGGATCGTGGGGCGAGCCGTCGCGCATGCGATACGCGGTGACGGCCACTGCGCTGCTTTTCCCACACTGCGCGCAACGCCCGGACAAGGTCGCGGGCGCCGGGGTTGCGCCGGTCGACGTCGCACGGACCCGCACCCATTTGTGTCCGCAATGGCCGCAGGCGCGATGGCCTTCCAGTTGCACCGCGCCCACCCAGTCGTCGGCGTCGCTATCCAGCCCCGCGGCGCACTGCCCGCAACGGAAGCGTGCCTGCCAGCGATAGGGCTCCCACTGCGCCAGTACCCAGCCCGGCGCACCGCAGCGATGGCAGCGCACAGCCACCTGGTCCGCATAGGCGGCCAAGGGCGTTCCGTCGTTGCGATGCCGACGCGGCGCATCAGGCGACGTCGCGTCGGCGCGCGACACAGACTCACGCATACAGCACGCCCGGCCGCGCGTCCTCGACGATGGCGTGCGGCAGGAACCGCGCGCTGTCGCGGGTGATCGGGCCATCGTCCTCGCGGATGCCGATGCCGCAGGCGCGGTCGCCGACGATCCAGCTGCCGACCATCGGGTAGCGGCCCTCGAACGCCGGCAGCGGATGCGCTTGCTGGCGGATGTAGGGTCCGGCATAGGGGCCGTCGCTCTCCAGCACCCGGCCATCGTCCAGGTGCAGCACGATGTTGGCGCCCTCGCGCGAATGCAGCGGCTTGCGCACCCAACCCGGCGGCAATGCGCTGCCGTCGTCGAACGCAGCCGGCAGCAGGTTCGGGTGGCCGCGATGGCGCTCCCACAGCAGCGGCAGGATGCCCTTGTTGCTGAGCAGCGCCTTCCACGGCGGCTCCAGCAGGCGCAGGCCCGAGCCCGGCAGGGCCTGGCCGAAGCGCTCGGCGAACATGTCCTCCAGCGGATACAGCTTGAACAGCGCGCCGATCACCGTGTCGTCCAGGTCGGTATAGCGGCCGTCGCTGGACAGGCCGATGTCCTCGATGGCGATCAGCTCGCCGCCGACGCCGGCCTGCATTGCGCAGTCGCGCAGGTAGGCGATCGTGCCCTGGTCCTCCTCCGAATCGCGCACAGCGGCGAAGTACAGCGGCGGCGGCAATCCGCCGGCGAGCGCGGCGAAGCGCTCCAGCAAGGCTTCGTGGATGGAGTTGAACTGGTCGGCGTCGTCCGGCAATCGGCCCTGCGCGCGCTGGTCCTCCAGCCACTGCCACTGGAAGAACGCCGACTCGAACAGCGAGGTCGGCGTGTCGTAGTTCAGTTCGTACAGCTTGGCCGGGCCGCGGCCGTCGTAGGCCAGGTCCAGGCGTCCGTACAGATGCGGCTCGCGGCGCCGCCAGCTGTCGGCGATCCAGTCGCGGAACGCCGGCGGGATCGCCAGCCGCTGCATCAGCGCCTCGCTGGCGACGATCTCATCGAGCAGGCCCATCGCCATCGCGTGCAGTTCGGCGCTGGGATCCTCCAAATCGCGCTCGATCTGGCGCAGGCTGAACGCGTAGTAGGCACGCTCGTCCCAGTAGCGCTGGCCGTCGATGGTGTGGAAGCGGAAACCGTACTCCGCGGCCTGGGCGCGCCAGTCGCCGCGCTCGACGATCGCGATGCGTTTCATGCGGGGTCTCGTGCGATGAGGGAAAAAGCCGGACTCAGCTGCCGAAGCCGCGCCCACCGGCGGATTCGCCGAAACCGCCGCGGCTGACGGTGACCGCCCGGTTCGGCGTGGCGCCGATATGGGTCATGGTCTGGTTGCCGCGCAGCATCGTGCCGCTGGCAGCCGCACCGGCACCGCCGGCGCCGCCGGAATAGGAGGCCGGCCGCTGCCACTGGTTCTGCCGGTCCTGGTAGGCGGGAGCCGCATTGAACCCGGCGGCGCGGTTGTTGTTGAGCATCTGCGACAGGAAGAAGCCGGTCATCATCGGCCCGATGAAGGAATGGCCGTGGCTGTCGCGCTGCTCCACGCAGCGATCTTGCGCATAGTCCTGCGCGCATTGCTCGCGGCTGGCGTACTTGGGCCCCTGTTCCGCCGCCTGCTTCTGCGCCTGCGCGAAGGCCTCGCGGCAGGTGGCGATGTCGTGGGTCTGCGCCACGCAGGCATCCACCGAGGTGTAGAGACCTTCCTGGGCCTTGGCTTCCGGCTCGCGCCCGCAGGCGGTGAACAGCAATGGTGCCGCGCTCATCAGCAACAACGCGGTCGTCTTTGACCTTTTCATGGCAACGTCTTCCTGAGTCCAGGCACGATGATGCCCGGTTCCGCCGGCCGCGGAAACCCGCGGCCGGCGGTTGGACGTCGCTGCTGACGCAGTCGCGACGCGTCAGCTCGTCGGCGGCGGCGGCACGTAGCTGGACAGGCGCGCGTCGAAATACGGCTGTACCGCGGCGATGTTGGACTTGACCTGGATGTCCATGCCGACGTCGCGGCTCATGCCCAGCACGTCGTTGTCCGGCCAGCCAGGCCCGAAGCACCACTGCGTGCTGGGGATGTTGTTGGCCTGCAGGTGCGCGAGCATGCGCTTGGTCGCCAATTCCGCGCTGGCGTTGCCGGCCGGATAGCCGTGCTCGCCGAGAAAGCCGCGCTTGCCTCTGTGTCCCAGCCAGTCGATGAACGGCTTGACCATCTCGATGCCGGTGTCCGGCGCAACGTTTTCATTGGGATTGGCCCAGGCGCCGCCTCCGCGGCCCTCGTTATCCAGATAGTTGTGCGCCTCGTAGACGATGCGGTCGTACGGGTCGGGGATCGTGTCCAGGTTGTTCGACGCCTCTTTCCACCGGCGGGCGCTGGCGTATTCGTTGCCGCAGACGAACACGTAATGCGACCGGTCGAAATCGAAGATGCGCGCCGCGGTGGCGGTGGCGGTGCGCAGCCAGTGGTCGGCCATCACCAGCTTGCTGCCGTCGGCGTTGTACTCCGGCCCCTCGTAGGGCTCGTTCATCAGGCCCCAGCCGAAGATCGCCGGATGCGAGCGGAAGCGCTGCACGATGCGGCTCCACAGATCGGGCAGGCCGGCGGCGTTGTACAACGTGCAGCCCGGCGTGCCGATCACGCGGTACTCGTAGAGCTTGAGCAGGTTGTCGGCCGGGTCGAAGTAGGCCAGGTACAGGAAATTGCCCTTGCGGTAGGTGCCGTTCCACACCGTTTGGTCGGCGGGGTCGGTGACCGCGCGGCCATCCGGCCCGATCAACTGGCCGGAGCCATCGCGCCGGTAACCGGACTTGCTCGCGACCTTGATCGGCAGGCGCATGTAGTCGTGCAGCTCCAGGATCGCCACCTTGCCGCGCAGCGCGAGCCGGTCCAGCACTTTCTCGACCTGGTCGCAGTACGTGGCGTTGAGCGGCATGCCCTGGCCGGTGCTGAAGCGTGCGGCGGTGGTGGGCAGCCGGAACAGCGGGCAGGCGCCAGCGGCGACGATGTGCTGGTCGCGGATGTCGCGGTAGTGCCGGTCGATGACGGCGTTGTCGACGAAGTTGTTGGACGCCAGCCCGGACAGATTGAGGCCGGCGAACGGCAGCGTGCCCGCGGCGCGGGCCTGGCCGCCGAGGCCCCACAGCGCGGCGCCGGCGGCGATGCCGACACCGGCGCGCAGCACGCTGCGGCGGCCCGGATCGGCCGGGGTGGAAACAAGGGACGGGGTGGGGGAGGAAACAGCGGAAGACGACGAACGCACATGCCGAAGCATGGACACCTCCTGTGGTCATGATGGGCGAGCCGGGCCTACGCCCCCTGACGCACCGGCCACCGCAGTCTGCCAAGCGTGTTCGGGCAGGTCTGCGAACCGCTTCTCACTCCTGGCCGGCGCGCGGTGGCGCCAGCGTGCGTGCTAACGTGGTCGGCCCACCGGTGGGCGTCCACGACGGTTGCAGCAGCAACGATCCGATCGCGCCACCATCGCCAGCCTCCCCGCCCGCTCGTTCGCTGCTCCCATGCCCGACTATCGCTCCAAGACCTCCACCCACGGCCGCAACATGGCCGGCGCCCGCGCCCTGTGGCGCGCCACCGGCATGCAGGACGCCGACTTCCACAAGCCGATCATCGCCATCGCCAATTCCTTCACCCAGTTCGTGCCCGGCCACGTGCACCTGAAGGATCTCGGGCAACTGGTCGCGCGCGAGATCGAGCGCGTCGGCGGCGTGGCCAAGGAGTTCGAAACCATCGCCGTGGACGACGGCATCGCCATGGGCCACGACGGCATGCTGTACTCGCTGCCCAGCCGCGAGATCATCGCCGACTCTGTGGAGTACATGGTCAACGCGCACTGCGCCGATGCGCTGGTGTGCATCTCCAACTGCGACAAGATCACCCCCGGCATGCTGATGGCCGCCCTGCGCCTCAACATCCCCACCGTGTTCGTCTCCGGCGGGCCGATGGAAGCCGGCAAGACCAAGCTCGCCGACCACAACCTGGACCTGATCGACGCGATGGTGATCGCCGCCGATCCCACCGCCTCCGACGAGAAGGTCGCCGCGTTCGAGCGCAGCGCCTGCCCCACCTGCGGCTCCTGCTCGGGCATGTTCACCGCCAACTCGATGAACTGCCTGACCGAAGCGCTGGGCCTGGCCCTGCCCGGCAACGGCACCGTGGTCGCCACCCATGCCGACCGCGAGCAACTGTTCCTCAAGGCCGGCCGCACCGCGGTGGAACTGTGCCACCGCTGGTACGGCGCCGAAGACCCGCGCGCGCTGCCGCGCGGCATCGCCACCTTCGAAGCGTTCGAGAACGCGATGACCCTGGACATCGCGATGGGCGGCTCCACCAACACCATCCTGCACCTGCTCGCCGCCGCGCAGGAAGCCGAGGTGCCGTTCACCCTGCGCGACATCGACCGCCTGTCCAAGCGCGTGCCGCAGCTGTGCAAGGTGGCGCCGAACACGCAGAAGTACCACATCGAGGACGTGCACCGCGCCGGCGGCATCGTCGCCATCCTCGGCGAACTGGCGCGCGGCGGCCTGCTGCACACCGACCAGGCCACGGTGCACAGCCGCAGCCTGGCCGACGCCATCGCGCAGTGGGACATCACCCAGAGCGACGACCCCGCGGTGCAGACCTTCTACCAGGCCGGGCCGGCCGGCATTCCCACCCAGGTCGCCTTCAGCCAGGCCACGCGCTGGCCGAGCCTGGACGCCGACCGCGCCAGCGGCTGCATCCGCGACGTCGCCCACGCCTACTCGCAGGAGGGCGGGCTGGCGGTGCTGTACGGCAACATCGCCGAGGACGGCTGCGTGGTGAAGACCGCCGGCGTGGACGAATCCATCCACGTGTTCGAGGGCAACGCCAAGGTGTTCGAAAGCCAGGACGCCGCGGTCAAGGGCATCCTCGCCGACGACGTGAAAGCCGGCGACGTCGTGGTGATCCGCTACGAAGGCCCCAAGGGCGGCCCCGGCATGCAGGAAATGCTGTACCCGACCTCGTACCTGAAGTCCAAGGGCCTGGGCAAGCAATGCGCCCTGCTCACCGACGGCCGCTTCTCCGGCGGCACCTCCGGCCTGTCGATCGGCCACGCCTCGCCGGAAGCGGCGGCGGGCGGCGCCATCGGCCTGGTCCGCGACGGCGACCGCATCCGCATCGACATCCCCCAGCGCAGCATCGACCTGCTGGTCTCCGACGCGGAACTGGCCACGCGCCGCGCCGAACAGGACGCGCGCGGCTGGAAGCCGGCTGAGCCGCGCCCGCGCAAGGTGAGCACTGCATTGAAAGCCTATGCGTTGCTGGCGACCAGTGCGGACAAGGGGGCGGTGCGGAACAAGGCGATGCTGGACGGGTGAGGCGTTGTCATGGGGACCGTGGAGTTCCACGGCCCCCATGGCGTTCCGGCATTGCACTGTGGGAGGGACTTCAGTCCCGACGCGGGATCACAAACGCCCAAGGCTATGCTGCTTTTCTGGACACATGCGGAGGACGTGCGCGGCCTGCCCCATCCGCGCTGAATGCCGTTCACCATTGACCAGGATGAAGCGCCCCATCCAGCCAACAGACATTTGCTCGGTACGCAGGCTGTCATGCCGAAGTCGCAACCGGCCCGCACCTGCTCCAGCAACCTCGGCGGTTGATGCGCCATTACACCTTCATCGTCACGGGTGTAACTCATACGCCAGCTCGAACATCGGATAACGTAGCCAGCATTGGCACACGGAGCCGCGGCCACCATCAGGCAAGTCATTGATGCAGGGTGGGAATTTCCCGCTTTGCAGACGTCTGGCGTTGGTGGATACTTGGCGCATCACCGCTTTTGGGCGGTCCAATAGTAGTTAGGCTCATCAATCGAGCGCATTGCTGACCGCTTCAAATCCAATCATCAACACCATGAGTGCCAGCGACTTCGACCTAACACTGCAAGAGCTGCATCAAAAATCGGTGCAGCGCCTAATTGCGGCTGAGACATACGATGCAGAAGCCTTCAATCAACTGAAGAGCTATTTGTTCGAGAAATCGAGCGCCATCAAACAGGAGCATGTTGTCTCCAAGCAGGTTTTATCTGTCATCTTGGATGCAGCTCGCATCATCGAAAGTCGGGCTGAATACATGCCCACGGTGCGAGAGCAGCTACCACTCGCAAACGACTTTCACATGCTTCTTGGGCTGATAGCAATTGGTGAAGCTTGGGGCGATAGAACGCCTGGCGTTCCCCGTGTTCGGTAGGCCAGTCAATGACCTCCGGTGCTATCTCAATTCCTGTTCCGTCGCCTGCTAGTGCAGGCCTGGTGGTACTAGCCAGGCCTTCCACTACACGCCCCAGCCTAACTGGTTGTTCAACAGGACGTCTACCAGCTTCGCTGGCAGTCGCCTGTTAACGCGGGCGTTGAGCATCACAAGTATGAGCTACACGCTGCAGGCAGTGATCGCAAAATCGGGAGTGCTTCCCGATTCTTTACCGTTCGAGTTGGAACGGGTCCAGCTCCAAAGTGGCTTCGAGCTCGTTCCGCTCACATCAAATATTCGAGATGTCCATGGGATTGCCTTCTGTCCACTGACTGATGAAGGAGACGAAGAGCTTCCACTGTCACTCCTGAAACTTTGCGAGCCTTTGAGTGCAGGCGGAGAAGTTGCCTACATAGAAGCAGAGATTTTTGGTGGAGCGGGAATGCAAGCTCACGCAATTTTCGCTCATGGCAAAGCAATCGGGTCGCCAGTAGTCGCTCAATCCGCCATCAACACTGCTCTTGTTAGGCTGGGCGCAGAGCGAGGAGAAGCCACGGACGAATTCGAATCGATCGGTCTAGGTTTGAACCGAGATACAGATCAATGGGTGCCGAGAACATGACGCCCAACCAATCGTTCCATCGGACCGGTCCGGCGGCTGCTGAACTCAAACGTTAGGTGCCATGTCCAAGCTCCTCTCAATCCTGCTATCGACAGTTCTGCTCGGTGGATACTCCGCCGCTGCATGCAGTTCTTCACTGGACCTGTATGGTGCTTTCTTCAAGGCCGGCCATCCCATCAAGGGCGAGACGATCGACGAGGCTGTTACTGGGGCAGACCAAATTGCCAACTTGAATCGCTCTGTCGAGCTAATCAAGCGCTACCCGGACGTCAGGTTCGAGATTGCGGGCCATACGGATCAGTATGAGTGTTCCGGGCAAGAGTGCCGCTATCTCGCCCAACGTCGAGCGCTTCTCCTATACAGGTTCCTGCTAGCCGCTGGCGTAGATCCGCTTTGTGTCATTGCTCTAACCGAGTACGGGACCACTCGCCCGATCGCTGGCAAACGGGAGGAGAACTCGCTCAATCAGCGCGCCGAGCTAAACGTTGACATTGAGCCGTAAAGTGCTCCAGCATGACACCTAACAATTCATTCAAGCCGATGCCGCTTCGCGGCGCGGCTTAATTCAGGCGTTAGGCATAAACGTAATGTCTGTCGAAATCGCCGAGTTCCGGCAAATGCTGGAGGCGGGGCAGCGCTACCTGGGCGGCACTTGCTCCATTCAAGAGCTCAACGGCAGCGTCAACCAGTGCCGCGACGCGGCTCGGTTCTGGGGCGGTCATCCAGCGCTGGCGCAAGTCGTGGACGATTGGTCCCAAGTTGTTGACCGGCGCTGGAACGAATGTGGGCATTCGCCAGATCCACTCACCGAACAACAGTTCAAGTCCTGGCTGGGCCAGCAGCTCACACTGCTTTCGGCACATGCCTAACATCTCGTTCAACGCGGACGCACTAACGTGCGCCGCTTAACTCCAGCGTTAGGGCCATGCAAGAGGTTTATCGCTACAGCTATCTTTGGAATGGAACACAACTGGGTTGGACGCTGATGCGCGTCAACCGACAGTCCATGTCACTTTGCATTATATTTTCTGAGCAAGGTCCAACTGTTGCGGAACTGAAAGCTGTAAGAGAAGTAGTGCCCTCATACAAAGGCCTAACCTCCTCCGAAGTTCTTCGGGCGCTGCGCGGCACATCGAAACTTAATGTCGATTTCCCGGACTCACAAACAGGTCGGCGCATCGCCTTGATATGCCGCCAGCATGGCCTAGTGATAGAAGAGTACGCTCAAGACCAAAGCGGCTTCCTACTTTTCAATGAGCTCACAAAAATGGCGCTAGTAATTGAGGATGAAGTGGTGGGAGAAGCCGTAAAGGATGAAGCACTCCGGAGAGGTGTTCCGGTGAGGCACATAGAAGCATGAAACAAAACCCCAAAACCGTGCCTACGTTCCACGACCTAACCGTTTGGTCAAGCCGACGCCTACAAGCTTCGCTCGCAGGTGCCCTCCGCACTTCGTGCTCCGGCACGGTTTATCGCGGGCGTTAGAGCCGATGATCAAGTCCGCAGCCATTGTCAGATTCGCGACGTTGCTTCTGGCTTTAGCCTCATGGTTGGTCGCTATCCTATTCTTGATAGCTGCACTACATGCCGACGCAACCGTTCCTCCTGGCCAAGTTAACGAGTCCATGCTCGGATACGTGATATCTTTGGTTCTTGCACTGACAGGCTTGGCTCTACTTGGCGTTTCCCGCATCCACCACAAGGATCGTCCTGCATCATCCGCGGATGCACAGGACCCGAGCAACGGGTATGAGTATAGGAATGGGCTATAACAATTCATTCAAGCCGAACCCGCTTCGCGGGCCGGCTTAATTCTGGTGTTAGGTGCGCCCATGCACTCTCGCTCTCTTGCCTCAGTTCTGATGCTTCTCGCGCTGTCTTCCTGTGCGCAAGAGACACCCCCTATCGAAGATCGGAAGGAAAAGATCAAGGTCATGGAATCCAACGCAACAGGGGCATCGCTCGAGCGGAGAACACGTTCAGTCGCCCGACTCAAATCGGAAGGGGTGCCATTCATTGAACATCTTCCGGCAATTGAGGATGTCCGTGATGTCAAACGCAGGACCAAAGAGGAAATTGCGTGGCGAGCAATGGCCCTACTAGTCGTGGCCGTTAAAGGTGAAGGCCTAGAGCAGCCTATTGTCGACAAGATCGTCAAAGACTATGGTCTCGATGGACACTTAACGCCCAACGAGGCGGCCTTCGTTCAGCAGCAATCTCCTAATACCCATGACCGAATCCAGTTTGCTTGGCGGTATGAGGCTGCATGGACTCTGCTGTGGTCGCTTGGCTACGTCGAGGCCTTGGGGAAGCCCACCGAAATCTGCGACGTCCCACGCGCTGTGAAGTTCCTACACGAACGCACTTCCTCACAGTTTATTTCTGATTCCAAGCTACGGACCATAGAAGAGATCCTGGATGAGGCGGATCTAATCTATCGCTATCACTGGGCGGTAGTTGATGCCAGGATAAACGGCAAGCAAGCCCCAGCATCTCTAGAGCCGGGAGTAACCATGGAGAGGCACCATGCCCTCAACTGGCTCATTGGATATATGGATCAAGAGTGGGATGACATCTCGACAGACACCTAACAATTCATTCAAGCCGACGCCTTTGGCGCGGCTTAACTCAGGTGTTAGGCTCTCCATACTCCACCCATGAAGAAGATCATCACCTCAACGCTCGCGGCGCTCGGCAGAGCATCGTCCGCGCAGGCGGATCCAGTGCAAACCATCGACGCGAAGTCGATTCGGTTTTCGATGCCAACCGTCGCAGCCGATCAGATCGACTTCGTGATCCCGACCAAAGAGTCGTTCGAAGGGGCGCCACAGTTTCACGAAGACGAATGGCGGCAGTTGGAGTTCTTTCCGGTCGCGCGCCTTCAAGAGATCAAGCGGCGATTGGCTGAATACAAGTCCTTTGAGCTGGGCCATCGCACTCAATACGGGTGGACGGAAATCTACGCGAGGCGCTTAGCGCCATCCGAGGTGGTAGCGGGCGATGATGCGGTTGCTCAAGTCGGCAGGGTAGTTGGTGCCAAACTCGCCCCCTCACCTATCCTCACCACCGCGTCGCGTCCACTTGGGCAAGTCAAGGGCGGCTTCACGCTAACAATCGGTGGGGGAGTCTTTCTCTACGGGATTGCCAGCCAAGGTGAGGTTGTCGCGCTCGGCGCCATGGTGGAGCGCGGCGGAGAGGATCTCAAACTGACCCACGCATTTGCTCAACTGAACAAGACGTACAAGCTCATCCTGGTGGACTGGCGCTCTCAGCTGGTGCTCGTGTCGCTTGCGCTGTCCGGGGATGTAGATGTCTGGCGCCCATGAGCCTAACCCCTCCATCAAGCGAACGTCTTTGAGCTGCCTGCGCCAGCCCAAAGCCGCCGCTCATGTCGAACGTTAGGCCGCTTATCCAATGACCTGGTACGCAGACGAAATCATCCTTCGCGCTAGCGACGCGGCCTTGAAGGCGATCAGTGCCTCATCGCACTTGGCGCCCTTTGCGTACCACATCCAGTCACTCGACGGACATGAATGGTATCGGCAGGAACAGCTTCATGCGCTCCCCGATGGCGGGCTATTAATGATACGCCCCGTATGTGGCAGGTCGTCCCACGGCGTTGACTGGCACGGGGTGGCGGCACTTGACTGGGCTGAGCTGCCATTTGATTCAATTGCTGAAGTACTGTTGGACACAAGCGTAACGCAGCAGCTTTCTGAGTACCAGGACGAAGAGTCTATGCCGCCATTGCAGTTGCGCAAGGCGATCGCAAGTCTAGCAGCTCATTTGAAACAACCAGTCCTCTATTACAGCTGTGGCATGTGGGGCGGAAGCATCGACTATGAATATTCCCTTGTGTACGAGCCAATGGAATCAGTCGTTCTCACAAGATCAAGCCTTCAGTCTGACGGTCTGGGTACAGAGGACTCGCTCCGCACCGGCTTGGCAAAAATTGGCCTGAATCTGCCAACCACATACTTTGCCCCGCACACAAGGAGCTATCCATGGCAGCTGCACAAGCTCCGGTGACGTGGCCTAACAGTTCATCCAAGCCGACGCCACTTCGCGGCGTAGCTTAACTCAGGTGTTAGATACAAAACTCACTCCTAGGCATACAAGACAACTACAACATGGATGATTCAGAAGAGTACCCAAGCCGCGAAGAATTCCTAGATTTACTGTGGAGCGAAATCATCAATTCGCCAATGCAGGAAGTCTGGATCGACAATACAATCAATGCATCGCAGCAGCAGCCCGATGGTCCATTCGGGGACGTCGGCCCTGTCCTGGAACGATTGCTTTCTTTGGGAGCATCGAGGCGTGACCTGTCCCTCATCTATCGTATGGCTTCCTATGAGGCCGTGTTCGACACGCTCTATAAGATGGTGGATCCAGGGATCAAACCAGATGACGCAGCCATGCTGTTTGAGGACCTGCTTGGGTCGGACCCATCCGGTTTGGATGCCGGGCCTGGTTCGGCGCCGGAGAAGAACGCCTAACAATCGATGCAAGTCTCCCGAGCCACTCGCTGCGACGGGCTAAGGCTTGCCCTCTGACAAGACGCCGGGCGCCGCAGCAGATGTCTGCAGTCGATCAATTTGTCGGTGACGTTCGGCAGTTGCTGGACTTGCTCACAGATGTAGAAGTGTTGAGAAGCCGCGTTTCTGGAGATACTGCAATCTTTGAGATTGTGAGAAATGTGTCCTTTGAGCCCGATAGCAGTTCCGATGAATCTGTGCTCTTCGGCTTAGCTGCCTGGAATATAGCGGCCGATACTCGAGGATTCGACACAGTTCAGCATGGCTACTTGCATTTGCTGGCCATCCATCTCGCCTGGCATCTTCATGCTATCGGCGCGATCCCCGCGCAGGTGGCAAATGAGCTCCTGGACACGTGGCATGGTGGTCGGATTGGCGCCTAACAAGCTGTTCAAGCCGGCGCCGCTTTGCGACGCGGCTTAACTCAGGTGTTAGGCGGCAGTGCTGTACGTGCGGCGCGGCTTCCACCTTCGGCAACAGCGCTGGCGCCTCACGGTTGGCTCCGGCGCGCAGTCCTCAAGTCTCCAGTCATCGGATCGCCCCCCCCTGCTTCGTCGTCTGGCGTCGTTGCCCCGCTGCGCTCATTACCTTGAGCTTCGGTCACATCCAGCAGCCAGCGCCTCGGGTGAGCCCCAAGGCTACGATCTATGGCATGCTCGGCGCTCGGCGGCAGTGCTGGGGAGCACGGTCCATGCCTTACCACCGCCTGGCAGCGCCGTTTAACCATTCGTTCAAGCCGACGCCGCTTCGCAACGCGGCGCAACTCAGGCATTAGCACACACAACAGCGAGAAGGGGCTCGATGGAAATGACGATCAGAGACGCGCAGTGGGACATGCGTCGCGGCTACTTGAGCGGGAGTACTGGGATCGTGGCCTCGGCGACGGCGTGGGCAGTCGCCACTGCTTTTACGGCGTTGGTCTCGCCGGAGCGCGCTATCTGGGCGCTGCTTATTGGCGGCATGTTGATCTACCCGGTCAGCGTGCTGCTGTGCAAGCTTCTTGGAGCCTCTGGCGCGCACAGTAAAGGCAATCCGCTCGGTCAACTTGCGGGAGCGAGCACGTTCTGGCTCATCTTCAGCTTGCCGCTCGCGTACGGGCTGGGCCTCCGTCAGCCAGCTTGGTTCTTCTTGGGCATGTTGCTCGTCATCGGGGGCCGCTATCTGGTGTTTGCATCTGTCTATGGCATGAGGCTCTACTGGGTGCTGGGTCTGGCGCTCGCTGCGAGCGCAATTGTCTTGGCGTTGTGTCGCGCGCCCGCGGTCTTCGTTGTTGCTGTGGGGGCGGCCATCGAGTTCTCCTTTGGCGCCGTAGCCTTCGCGCAGCATGGAAAGTGGGTGCGCGCCAACAATGTTCTCGACCCGACGCCGCTTCGCAGCGCGGCTTGATCCGATGTCAGGCCTCACTGATCCCACCATACACCCCACTTGACCCAGTCTTCGACATGAGATTCCAACGTCTATTGTTTGTTGTCGTGCTGTACCTGATGGCCGCTTCGACATTCGTTGTGTTTGTCAGCAACGTAGTGCCTTGGTTCCAGTACCGCCTGTCGTCTGCACCCGCGAGGCTATTCCTCTTGCCCCAACCCGTAGGCGACAGCCCGCAAGATGAAATAAGAGCGGCCTCAGATCAGCGAAAGTACGGCCATGCGGTACTTCTGAAACTTGAGTCTGGTGAGACCCTTAGTTCCCACGCGCACCTAAAGTCCGATCAGTACAAGCAGGCGTCTTCAGATCAGGGGCTTCCGGTTCTGTATCGCAAAGATGGGCTAAACAACGTTCAAGTCATTGGCAACCTCCAAGAGCTGGAGTCTCCTTGGGTATGGCTAGCCCTCTGTATCGTCCTCTCGATCGTTGCACCCTACGCGGGACGACTACGGGCGAGGGAGATGGCCAGTTGAGTTCATGCCAGCACGAAATTGAATCACGCCGAGATTAGTCCACCCTTTCAGGCGTTCATCCCCGCTTAGCTGGGCAGTCAAGCGGACCGACTTGGAGCTATCTGCCGACTTCACCTACATAGTCGCCTACAATCTGCCCATCGCATTTCCCAGCCGCAAAAGTCCGGTCGAGGTAACTGCGATTGATTCGGAAGGCGTGTCGGTTGTCCAGCGCGTTGCGGAGGATAGGCGCTGACCTCCGCTTTCACCACACACCTCGCACATGCCCCCATGAACTGGAAAGCGATCCTTGCCTACACCGCGCTGCTGTTTCTTTTCCAGTGCGGCACTGGCTTTGCCAGCGGGTTCTTCGACCCTCTTGGATGGATCGATGCCTGGAACGTCCTCTCGTTCCTGCTATGCGCTGCGCTGTTCGCACACATGACGCAACGCGTGACGCAGCACCATCTGGCGCATGCCTGCCTCATTCTTGCCATCTACGCCGTCATTGCCGACCTGCTCGCGGCGCTGTTGCCGCCAGACACGACTGGCGAACCGACGCTGTTTGTCATTCTCGAATGGGTGCAATTGCTCGCTTCCGCCGGCGTCGGCTTGCTCGTTGGCTGGCTGTTCCTGCGCAGGCCCGAGCAACGCCAGCTATTGTAGGTATACGCGTCCAAAAGCCACTCGACGGCGGGTGAGTGCTCATGTTCAAGATCGCCCACTATCTTGGAAAAGGGATAGCGCTCCTTCTCTTGGCAATGCTCCTGGCATTGATCGCCTACGATGTGCTCGCCGTCCGCCCACATCTGGCTCGGATTCGCGATCTGCTCGCCCAAGCCAATCCAGAAGATGCTTCTCCTCCCGAAGCGATCCGCAGGCTGATCGACGCGAATGTGGACTCGCCTTCTTCGCAGGCGGCCCGCCTGATGACATCCCGCGTTTCATCGGATCTGACGCAAGGGGAATCGCAGATACGCGAAGCGCTTTGGCGCATGCTATTGCCGATGCATTTCGACAAGTCGCAAATGTACGGTATCTACTGCAGCCTTTCTTACAATGGCGTGGATCACGGGCTGAGCAACTTTGCCAATCGAGAGTTCGGCAAGCCACTTGGCCAACTCTCAGCGATGCAGGCGGCGACCACCGTTGCAGTCACCCATGCCCCTACACTCTACTTGAGAGACCGCAACAGGCTGGCCCAGCGCGCTCGGACACTACTGGTGAGGTCCCAGAAGCCGCGTTAGCCCTCCACGCATGCCACAGGAAGGCGACGCCATCGGTTACCCGCGCCGACAGCCCTCTGACAGGATCCTTTCCCACAGGATTGACACACGAATGAAGAAGACCCTGGCGTGCCTTGCAGTGACAGCGACTTTGACGAGCCTGCCGCTCGCAGCACCGGCGTCTGAGCCGGTGTCATCCATCACCCGAGCAACACTGCAGGAGTCCGAGAACGAGTACCAACACAGCCCGCTTTGCGGCAAGGACGAGCTCACCCTGTGGACGTGCCAGACGCGCAGGCGGGTGTTCTCGCTATGCTCGTCGAAGGCGGTCAATCGGACCTCCGGCTACCTGCAGTACCGGGCGTCGGAGGGCGGCAAGTTGGTGCTGCAGTACCCCGCGCAGAAGAAGCCGCCGACGGGGCTTTTCACCTACAACACGTTCCCCAACGGCAACGCATCGATCGAGTTCAGCAACGGCGGCTACCGGTACAGCCTGTTCGATCCACTCCGATCCGCCTCGTCCATCTCCGTCTCTGGACCTGGAGCGTCGGACAAGACCACGCAGATCGCCTGCGGCCCGAACCAGACCCTGCAGCTCAACTACACGATGCGGCTGATGTACGACGCAGGCGTGTGGGTCGATCCCTGAATGCGCTGAAACGGGTCGCGGCGTCGGCGTCCCGCTCCTCCCGACCGGCCGCCGACCGAATACGATGACGGTAGCAGTCGACGCAATCTGCGCTTGCTACACTTGGCGCGACGGCCCTGCTCCCGCGAGCGACCAAGTCGACCGCCATGCCAAAGCCGCCACACATTACTTGTTTTTCCTGCAACCTCTTTCTCCTTCATCGACTATCGGTGCCATCATGAAACAGGCCATCGCGCTTCTGCTGCTCGCCTTCGCCTCCTCGTCCGCTTTCGCGGCCGGCAGATCATGCGAGGAGTTGAAGGCCGAGCTCACCGCGAAACTCGATGCCCACGGGGTCAAGGACTACACGCTGGAGATCGTCGACAACGCCGATATCAAGGCGGACCGCAAGGTCATTGGCAGTTGCGCGGCGGGGAGCAGGAAGATCGTCTACAGCAAGAACAAGCCGTCGACGTAATCGACAGGGGTTGTTACGTCATGCATGCAACGTGGACGCGAGGCATTGTCGTCGCGCGGAGAAGGAGCATGTCATGCAGGTAGTGGATCACGCACCTCATGCCTGGTTCCTCCTGCGCGACGGCGACACGCTGCTGCTCGACGTCAACTGCAGCCATGGGCCCGTCGGTTACGCGTGGGTCATGGCGCTGACTGCCCAGGAAGTTGCGCAGTACCGCGCGCTCGGGCGTGATTTCATCGCGCAGCTCGCCGAGCGCGTGCAGTCTACCGCGCCGGGGGTATTGGGCAATCGGTCGCCGTATCTGGTTCGCAAAGCAGATGCCGAGACTCGCCAGCGCGTCACCCTGGCCATCAAGGCCTGGAACCAGAGCAACTGATTGTCCTGGGTGTTCTGCCTGGAAATCAACGCGCGTGGCCGATCGCGCCAACTGCAATGCGCAAGCAACAACTGGCAATCGGCTGATGTCCCTGACCGGCATCGTGCCGGCTGATTCGGCACGCCGCCTCGTCACCGTCTTGCGACAGTGCGAGATCGCGCCGATCCTCGGACTGTAGTAGGTTCGTCGCGTACGGGTCGATGGGCAGACCTGCCGACCCGAAAACAGGTACCGCTTGCCATGCGTGTATTTCTGGACGACGAGCGAGACACACCCGATGGATGGACAAGGGCTTATTGGCCGGATGACGTCATCGCGCTGCTCCAGACCGGGGAGGTAGAGGAACTCAGCCTGGACCACGATCTCGGTGACGATGCGCGCGGTACAGGCTACGACGTGGTGCTCTGGATCGAGGAGGCGGTCGCGCTTCGGTCCTTCGTCCCGCCGAGGATACACGTCCATTCTGCAAACACTTCGGCGGGGGATAAGATGCGTCGTGGCATCGAGGCGATCAAGCGGATGGCGGCGGAGCGTAGGCACGTGGCTCCATCGCGATGCGACTGACATGCGACTGGTCGCCTGCGCAATGCGCGGTGCACTTCGCACATGCCGACTTTTCATGCCACATCTCCGTTTTTCAGCAGCGACTGCAACCATGACAAAGAATCCGGAAGCCCAACGTCGCAAAGCCCTCCGCAAGGCGGCAGAGCATGAGCAGCGTCTGCATGAAGAAGCCACTCTTCCCCTCCCCAAGGAAACGCTCTGGGCCTTGTTCGATTACTTGAATGAAGCGCTCGCCGATGGCTGCGATCACTCCTTGCGGCTGACCACGCAGTTTCTCGCATCCCGCGATGTCGCTCCGGAGCCGGTCATCCCCTGGCTTGGTACGTACGGCGGCTTCTGCGATTGCGAAGTGCTTTTCAATGTCGAGGAGCGCTGGGGCAAGGAGTGAGAGTGGACGTGATCTCCCGTACGGCCTGACAAACACCTTGGCGGCATCTTCTTCAAGGCACAGCACCCGGCTACGCTGCAGCCCTGGTACCAGGGTCATCTCGGCGCCGACGACGTGTAAGCCCGGGGCGACACCGCCTGTCAACTGTCGACATGGCCGCGCCTGCTACGAGTCGACCATGGTAGTAGAAGAGTAGGGAGCCGCTCACCATCGCGTGCGCGGGCGCGCTTTCATCGCGCCGCTCGCCGATGAGGTGCAGTGGACCGCCCGGAGTGCGCGCAATAGTCGGTCGCCCTATCTCAGACGCAACGTCGCTCGGGAAACCGGTCAGCGCGCCACCTAGGCCATTCAAGGGCCTGCGTGAGGGGGACTGACCGCCAGGCTCACCGCCTGGGGGCCGAAGGCAAGGCGCCACACGTGTTGCTCCCTTGTACATGACAGTCAAGCCACTGGCTGGCCGCCAGCCATACGCACCACGCGGTATCGCATGCCGTTTCGCTCTGGCATGATCCACCCAGGACGGGGATCCAGGACATGAAAGTGGTCATGAAAACGCGAGTCGCCGTGCTCATCGGCATGATGGGCATGATTGTCACAGCCGCCGCCGGCGATGTCCGTGCCGAAGAAAATGAAGCTGCTGCGCCGTACCGGGCGTTTCTGGATGTCTATGCCGGCAAGGACGGACCGCCCATCAACGTCAGCCACGAGGCCGAGGCCATCAATGCCGAACAACTGGAGGCGTTGAAGGGATGTACCGACGGTAAGTCCACATGGAGTGCGACCACGCCCATCGCCGATCTCGGCCCGGTGATCGGCGAACTGCCATACGTGCGCCTGGTCGATCCAAAGCGCTGGACACCGCAGGACCCCGGGGAGCTGATAGGCCAGGGACATCCCGTGGATCAGGCAGTGGAACAAGGCATGGCCGCAGGATTGATGACGCTGACAGCCGTGACCTTCGATGCCAGCCACCAGACGGCGGCGTTCGCCTACTCCTTCCACTGTGGAATGCTGTGCGGGAATGGCGGCATCGTAGTGCTCACCAAGAAGGGGGACGACTGGGACGTCAGCGACAAGCGATGCGGCATGTGGATGTCGAAGCTGGATGCTCCCTCGAAGGCGCCCAAGCAGATGGCAATGCCGCTCGCCAGCTGACGGCGTGATTCGGCGAAACTTGAATCACCTTTGACACGGTAGTCCTATGCATCCTGAAGATCCCTACGCAGCGCCGACATCTGCATTGACGCATTCCAATGCCGCGTCTGCGCCGCTAAAAACGGACAGAACCCTTCAGAAGATTCTCACCGCATTACTGATCTACCCTGCTCTCGACATAGGATTGCCAGCCGTTCTCTCTTTTCTTTCAGGCCGACGACCACCTGTTGTAGTTCTCATGTGACCCATAGCTGCTGCACTTCTCGCATGCTCTGTCTTCATGATCTGGAGAGTCCGGAGCAAGCTATTGCTTGTAGCGCTGGTTCCTATGCTGTTCGCGATCGGATTCACCTCGGAATTGCCAGCACTCTCCCTGATGATCAGTTTTGTACTGACGTTGATCCTTTTCTTTAGGTTGCCCCAAAATAGCCAAAATTGAATCCTTCGGGGCTTCGCGCCCTGACGTCATTCGGTTCGGCTGTTTCGAGTGAAATATTTCTCTTGGTAGGGAACGGCGTACATGATTGCGCTGACGCTGCCCAACGAAATGAAACGCATGCACGTCGACATCACCCACCACGTGGACGCCAGCGAGCCGGACGACGAAGACGGCTACTACTACGCCTACACTCTCTACCGCTTCAGCGACGGCCGCGATCGACTACTGGCGCGCAGCTACGACGACGAGGCGGATCAGGCGCATTTCCTGAATATCGAAGTCGATGGGCACGCGCGGACGATGACCGATACGGACCTGCGGCATCCCCTGCTCTTGGCCGCCGCCGCGTACCTGGGCGAGGCCGGCAAGCGTAGACTGCGCTGGCTGAGCGGCCGCGGCGACGGGTACGAGCCGCTGCCCGGCCAGCCCACCATCGGACCAGCGGAGGCTCCATGAAACGCGTCACCGGGATTGGCGGCATCTTCTTCAAGGCACAGGATCCGGCCGCGCTGCAGGCCTGGTACCAGCGGCATCTCGGCATCGACGTACAGGCCTGGGGCGGCACCGCCTTCGCCTGGAACGACGGCAGCGGCGCACCGGTGACCGGCTCCACTGTCTGGTCGATCGGCGCGGCGACGCAGGAGCCGCACTTCGCCCCCGGCACGGCGCCCTTCATGATCAATTACCGGGTGCACGATCTGCACGCCTTGGTCGCGGCGCTGCGCGAGGAAGGCTGCCACGTGCTGGACCGCATCGACGAATCCGAATACGGCGCCTTCGCCTGGGTCATCGACCCGGAAGGCAACAAGGTGGAACTCTGGCAGCCGCCCGCCGGGCAGTAGCGCCCGGCGCCGGCCGTCAGCCGTTGCCGCTTGAGCCCGCCCAACGCGCAGCAAGATCCGCTACACCTGCGGGCGTGCTCCGGCGTCGCCTACAGTCACCGACCGGGGGCTGTGCACCGCCGACAGGCGGCGCACGATCTTCGCCCGCCCTGCACCGCCCTGCCACTACTGTCCGCGCTCATTGTCCTGATCGGGATCCGCGCCACCGATGAATGCCTCCGTCCCCGGTTCCCCTTCGCCCCTGCGCGCGTTCACGGCGCGGGTCCTGGTCGTCATGGCGCTGGGCGCGCTGGCGCTGCTGGCCTGGCAGTTGTCGGAGCTGCTGCTGATCGTGTTCGGCGCGGTGGTGGTGGGCGTGCTGCTGCACGGGCTGGCCACGCTGTTGCGCAAGTGGTTGCCGCTGCCGGAGTGGGCGGCGCTGGCGCTGGTGATCCTGGTGCTGGTGCTGGCGCTGTCGGCGATCGTGCTGCTGTTCGGCGCCGAGGTCGCCGCGCAGATCGACACCTTCCGCGCCACCCTGCCGGCGGCCTGGAACAAGTTCCATGCCTGGCTGCAGTCCGGCCCGCTGGGGCCGCAGATCGAGCGCATCCCCGACCAGTTGCGCGACGGCGCTTCGACCCTGGCCACGCATGCCGGCGCCATCGTGCTGTCGGCCGGTGGCGGCGTCACCGATGCGGTGCTGATGATGGTCGGCGGGCTGTACCTGGCCGCGCAGCCGCGGCTGTATCGGCATGGCCTGCTGCACCTGCTGCCGCGCGACCGCCGCGGCGTCGCCGACGAGGCGCTGACCGCCAGCGGCCAGGCGCTGCGCGCGTGGCTGACCGGTCAGTTGCTGGCGATGGCGGTGATCGGCACCCTGACCGGCATCGGCCTGTGGCTGCTGGGCGTGCCGGTGGCACTGGGCATCGGCCTGCTGACCGCGCTGCTGGACTTCATCCCCATCGTCGGCCCGATCGTGGCGGCGGTGCCGGCGATCCTGCTGGGCTTCACGGTCAGCCCGCAGGTGGCGCTGGGCGCGCTGTTGCTGTTCGTGGTGCTGCAGCAGTTGGAGGGCCACATCCTGCAGCCGCTGATCCAGGCGCGCGCGGTGGATCTGCCCCCGGCGCTGCTGCTGTTCTCGCTGTTCGGCATCGGCGTGCTGTTCGGGCCGATGGGCGTGGTGCTGGCGGCGCCGCTCACCGTGGTGCTCTACGTGCTGGTCAAGCGCTTGTACGTGCAACACGCGCTGGGCGATGCCGAAGGCGCGGATGGAGCGGGAAAGCCCGCCGCCTGAGCTCCAGGACGATCGGCCCCGTTTTCCGCACGCGACGATGCCCACCGACCCGCAGGACCTGCAACGCGATCTGGCCGAGACCTTGCACGGTGCCGCCGCGTACAACGACAAGGGCTATGCCTGGCTCGGACACCATGCCCGGCAGATCGCCGACATGCAGCACCGGTTCCAGACGCATCTGACAGAACTGGTCGCGCGCCTGGGCGAAGCGCGGCTGGGCCCGGCGCTGAGCACCGCCATCGCCAGCGGCGCGGCCGCGCGCGACGGCTCGGGCGACTATGTGGTGCTGTGCGAGCAGATATTCGGCCGCGCGCGGGTGCGCCGCTGAGGTCGCACACTGGCACCGCGTGCCGCAGCGTCATCGGTCATCCGAGAAACGCGGCCTGCGATACGGCCGCTGAACGTCGGCCCCGGAGTGGGACCGCCTCGCTTTGACTTGTCATTCACGCGGCCCACACTGGCGGGTGCCTTTTCCCTCGCCCGATGACCCCGTGAAGAAGCCGCCCCAGGATCCTGCGTCCACCCCGCCCGCCGACACCGACACCACCCCCGAAAACCCGCAACGCCGACGCCTGCTCGGCGGCCTGGCGCTGGCCGGCAGCGCCCTGGCGCTCGGCGGCCCCGCCGAGGCCCAGGCCGAAACCGCCAAGCGCGCGCCAGCGCGTGCGCTGTCGGCGACGGAACTGGATCGGCAACTGCGGCAGAAGATCGAGCATGTGGTGGTGATCTACGCCGAGAACCGCAGCTTCAACAACCTGTTCCCGGAGTTCCCCGGGCTGCAGCAGCCGCTGTCCAAGGTGACGCCGGCGCAAGCGCGGCAGGTGGACCGCGACGGCAGCGTGCTCGATATCCTGCCGCCGATCTGGGGCGGGCTGGCGCCGGACGAACAGGTGGTGGCGCACCGCCGCTACAAGATCGGCGAGGACGCGATCGGGCCGCTGCCCAACGCGCCGTTCGCGCTGCGCACGCCCGACGGCCAGTTGCTGCCGCACGGCATCGTGACCCGCGACCTGGTGCATCGCTTCTACGAGAACCAGATGCAGATCAATGGCGGCCGCAACGACGGCTTCGCCGCATGGAGCGACGCCGGTGGCCTGGTGATGGGCCACTACGCCGATGCGCCGGCCACGCTACGGCTGTGGAGCCTGGCCCGCGAGTACACGCTGTGCGACAACTTCTTCATGGGTGCGTTCGGCGGCTCGTTCCTCAACCACCAGTACCTGATCGCCGCGCAGCCGCCGTACTACCCCAAGGCCGACAGCAGCCCGGGGCGGACGCAGATCAGCGTGCTGGCCAGCGACCGCCCGGACGAGATCCGTCTGGCGGTGCAGGACGATTCGCCGGGCACCGCGCTCAACGGCCGGCCGCGCTTCGTGCGCAACGGCGCGCTGACCCCGGATTTCTGGGCGATCAACACCCTGAGCCCGCCGTTCCAGCCCAGCACCAGCCAGGATCCGGCGCGCCCGGACTACGCCGACCCGAACAGCCCCAACACGCTGCCGGCGCAGACCCACCGCCATATCGGCGATGCGCTCGACGCCAAGGGCGTGGACTGGGCCTGGTACGCCGGTGGCTGGGCGCTGGCGGTGCAGGGCAAGGGCGACACCGGCGATACCAGCGAGTTCCCGGGCAGCCCCAACTTCCAGATCCACCACCAGCCGTTCAACTACTTCGCCAACCTCGCTCCGGGCACGCCGGCACGGGCGCGGCGCCTGCGCGACGGCGGCCTGGGCGACAGCGCCCCGCAGAACCGCTTCCTCGCCGACGTGCAGGCCGGCACGCTGCCGCCGGTGACGTTCTACAAGCCGCAGGGCAACCTCAACATGCACGCTGGCTATTCCGACGTGGCCGCCGGCGATCGCCACATCGCGATGGTGGTGGAGGCGCTGCGCACCAGCCCGCTGTGGGAGAAGACCGTCGTGTTCATCACCTTCGACGAGAACGGCGGCTGGTGGGATCACGTGGCGCCGCCCAAGGCCGACCGCTGGGGTCCGGGTTCGCGCATCCCGGCGCTGGTGGTGTCGCCGCACGCCAGGCGCGGCCACGTCGACCACAGCGTCTACGACACCGGCTCGATCCTGCGCTTCATCACCCGCCGCTTCGACCTGGAGCCGTTGCCGGGCCTGGTCGAGCGCGAGCGCGCGATGCACGCCGCCAGCGGCATGGTGCCGGGCGACCTCACCGCCGCGCTGGATCTGGGTTAGACCGGCGCGCGTTGCGCAGGGCGCGGCGGACTGCCGCCGCCCTGTCCTGCCTCACGCAGTGCCGCGCTCAGGCGGCGTGGAAGGTGCCGGCGCCGCGTTGGCGGCGGAACAGCAGCCAGGTGCAGACCAGACCGATCAGCGCCGCCAGCGACAGCCACAGCGCCGGCGCCGCGCGGCTATGCGTGGTGTGGATCAGCCAGGTGGACACCGCCGGGGTGAAGCCGCCCATCGTGGCGGTGGCCAGGCTGTAGGCCAGCGAGAAGCCGGTGGTGCGCACCTCGGCAGGCATCACCTCGGTCAGCGCCACCACCATCGCGCCGTTGTAGGCGCCGTACAGCAGCGACAGCCACTCGCCGACCAGCAGCAGCCGACCGAACGAGGGCGCGTCGACCAGCCACTGCAGCGCCGGCCACACCGTCAGCAGCATCGCCACGCTGGCGAACACCAGCAGCGGCTTGCGGCCGATGCGGTCGCTCAGCGCGCCCATCACCGGCAGCCACACGAAGTTGGACAGGCCGATGCAGCCGGTCACCACCAGGCTGTCCAGCTCGCTCAGGTGCAGCTCGGCACGGCCGTAGGTCGGCATGTAGGCGGTGATCAGGTAGAACGACACGGTAGTCATCATCACCATGCCCACGCCGGCCAGGATCAAGCCGACATTGGCGCGCAGCGAGCGGGCGATGCCGGCCAGGTCCGGCGCCTGGCGCGCGGCGAACTCCGGGGTTTCCTGCAGCGAGCGGCGGATCAGGAAGATCAGCGGCACGATCAGGCTGCCGATGGCGAACGGCACGCGCCAGCCCCAGCTGTCCATCACGCTGTCGGACAGCAGCGCATGCAGGGCGACGCCGAGCGCAGCGGCGAACACCACCGCCACCTGCTGGCTGGCCGACTGCCAGGCCACGTAGAAGCCCCGCCGGCCCGGCGTGGCGATCTCGGCCAGATACACCGACACGCCGCCCAGCTCGGCGCCGGCGGAAAAGCCCTGCAGCAGGCGGCCAAGCAGCACCAGCACCGGCGCCAGCACGCCGATGGTGCCGTAGCCGGGGACGAAGGCGATCAGCAGCACGCCCGCCGACATCAGCCCCAGGGTCAGGATCAGGCCCTTGCGGCGGCCGTGCCGGTCAATATAACCGCCCAGCACCAGCGCGCCGATCGGCCGCATCAGGAAACCGGCGCCGAACGTGGCCAGCGACAGCATCAGCGAGGCGAACGCGCTTTTCGCCGGGAAGAACGCATGGCCGATGGCCGTGGCATAGAAGCCATAGACCATGAAGTCGTACATCTCGAGGAAGTTGCCGGTGACCACACGGAACACGGCGGCGGCACCGTGCGGCGCGGCATCGGCGGTGGCTGGGGTTGGTGCGGGAGCGGTCATCGGTCGAAGTCTGCTGGAGAAGAAACGGCGCCGCCTTGCGATGCGATACGACAGCGTGGGCAGCGCGCGTGGCAACGGTACAACACGACGCGTGCGCATGCCGCCATGGAGCAGCGCGCCGCTACGTGCGGGTTAATGCATGGCGATCCGAGGGCGCGGCTCCTGGACACTCGCTGTTGCAACGCCGGGATGCACTGCGACGCGCCGGCGATGCGCGCAGATGCCGGTGCAGGCGTTGATCCAACTTGCACATCCGCGCACGATGCCTGGCGCGGCCAGCTCCGCCGAATCTGGCGCGCACGCGCATGTCGACCACACCGCCACTCCCGAATCGGTAGGCTGCACGCTGGTCATGCCCCAGGAAGCACCCCCGATGCGTCCCGTTCGACCGCTGCATCTCGGCGTGATCGCCGACACCCATGGCCTGCTGCGGCCCGAGGCACTGGAGGCGCTGCGCGGCTGTGCCGCCATCGTGCATGCCGGCGACATCGGCAAAGCGGACGTGCTGGAGGCGCTGCGGGCACTGGCACCGCTGCACGCGATCCGCGGCAACATCGATACCGCGCCGTGGGCGCAGGCACTGCCCGAGACCCTGGACCTGGACATCGACGGCGTGCGCCTGCACGTGCGCCACGACCTGAAGACACTGGACCACGTCGCCGACGGTGTGGACGTGGTGATCAGCGGCCACTCGCACATGCCGTCGCTGCAGACCCGCGACGGGGTGCTCTATCTCAATCCCGGCAGCGCCGGGCCGCGCCGCTTCCGCCTGCCGATCAGCGTCGGGCATCTGTACCTGACATCAGACGGCCCGCGCGGCGAATTGCAGACCCTGGGCTAGCGCGCGCACCAGCGCCCCCCGCTCGCGGCGGGCAGGCGACGAACGCGCGCGATCTTCGCTACAGTGGGCGCGGGGAGGCGTGCGGCCAGCGGATGGGCGTGGCGGCGCCAGGATGCGACAGCGCGAAGGGGAGCAAGCATGCGCAAGGGATGGAACGTGTTCGGCAAGGTCGGCCTCGGCCGCATGACCAAGGACGAGTACCAGGCCAATCTCAACGGCCTGAACATGTTCTTCGGTGCCGTCCTGGGCCTGGTGCTCACCGGCACCGAACGCCTCAACGCCTGGCAGTTCGGTGTGGTCCTGGGCGTGCTCGCCAGCCTGGTCACCTCGATCCTGTTCATTTCCAGCAGCCGGCACCGGGTGGCGTACGCGATCTACACCCTGCTGATGGTGCTGGCGCTGCCGAAGGTGATCGACGTGATGCTCAAGGGCCAGGCACTGCTGCCGGACAAGGTGCAGCCGACGCTGATCGTGTGGACCATGATGACCATCATGGTGGAGTTCTGGGGCCGCGAACGTGACCAAGACGAGGCGACCGCCGCCTCCGATCCATCCCGTTGAGCGCCGTCGAGCAACACCTCCAGCGCATCGCCCGATCTTCCCGATCCGGATGCGTCTCTTACACACCCACCATGTCGAACCGGCTGCTGGCCGATCGAATCGGATGCCATGTGCCATGAAAGCATGTAGACCCTGGACCGTTGCGCTTGCGTTGTGCCTGCTGACGAGCTCCTGCGCCACCATCACCGCGCCGCTCTACACGTATCGGCCACGTCCCGTCCTGGACCACGCGATCGATGCCAGATTCGACTTTCAAGGCAGGTGGGAAGGCATGCTCGACGGATTCGACGCGCCGCATTACGTGGATAGCGCAGGCTTCCCCATGCGTTTTCGCTTCGTGGTTTCGCGCTGGCACGTGCGCGTGTACAACCTGGTCAGGGGAACGTGGCAGGAAATGAAGCCCGGGCAGTTCCGCATGCGCAATTCCGGCCCGCATGCGCTCATCTACAGCACCACCTCCGGACGCGATGAGGACGGCGTCTGGGTCGAGTCGTCGTCGTTCACGCTTGCGCGGACCTCCAATGACGAGATGATCGTCTACTGGCAGCGCACGGTGAACAATCTCGACGTTCCCCCGACCGATCAGTGGTAACAATTCGCCTGGGGCTACAGCGGCACCATGCAGCGTGTGGTCGCCAGCGACTGACATCCGCAAGCACGACAACGCTGCCGGCATGGCCGCGGCGATCGTCGGAACATGGAAGCGACGCGTTCCTGCAGTCCGCTCCCGCGCCGCCTCTCACCAGTCCGTCGGCGCGTAGTCCTTGAGGAACTGGCCCCACACGTGCTCGCCGGTGTTGAAGCCGTGGATGATCGGATCGACGATGCGCGCGGCGCCGTCGACGATGTCCAGCGGCGGATGGAAGCGCTCTTCCTGCACCTTGCGCGCGGCGATCTCGGCCGGATCCTCGTCAGTGACCCAGCCGGTGTCCACGCTGTTCATGTGGATGCCGTCGTTCTGGTAATCGGCCGCCGAGGTGCGGGTCATCATGTTCAACGCGGCCTTGGCCATGTTGGTGTGCGGATGCCGGGTGGTTTTGAAGTTGCGGTAGAACTGCCCCTCCATCGCCGACACGTTGACGATGTGCTTGTCGCGCTCGGGCGTGCGCAGCATCAGCGGCTTGAGCCGCGCGTTGAGGACGAACGGCGCGACCGCGTTGACCAGTTGCGTCTCCAGCAGCTCCACCGAGGACACTTCGTCCAGCAGCAGGCGCCAGGAGTTGCGCCCGCGCAGGTCCACCTGCTGCAGGTCCTGGTCCAGCCGTCCTTCCGGGAACAGGTGCTGCTGGGCGAGCAGGTCGTCGGCCAGCAGCGGCACCTGCGACAGTTCCGCGGCGCGCAGCAGACCGTCGGCACCGGCGCGTCCATTGCCGGCTCCGGCCGGCAGCGTGTTGCCGCCGGCCGGCAGCAGGTCGGGGCCGCGCAGGCCTTCGTACTGGCCCACCAGCCGGCGCACGTGCTCGGGCAGCTCGTGCAGCGCGGCAGTTTCGCCGGCCAGCATGTGCGCGTAGAACTGCGGCGGCCGGCGCACGGTCTGGCAGGCGTTGTTGACGATGAAATCCAGGCGCGTGCGGGTCGCCAGCAGCTCGCTGCAGAACGCCTCGACGCTGGGCGTGTGGCGCAGATCCAGCCCGTACACCTGCAGGCGATGGCCCCACTCGGCGAAATCCGGCTCCTGCGCGTAGCGCGCGGCCGAGTCGCGCGGGAAGCGTGTGGTCACGATCAGCTCGGCGCCGGCGCGCAGCAGCTTGAGCCCGGCCTGGTAGCCGATCTTGACCCGGCCGCCGGTGAGCAGCGCCACGCGCCCGCGCAGGTCCGCGGTCTCGGTGCGCTTGACGTAGTTCAACTCGGCGCAGGGCGGGCACATCTGGTCGTAGAAGTGGTGCAGCTCGGTGTACTTCTGCTTGCACACGTAGCAGTGGCGCAGCTCGGGCGAGTGCGCCGCCGGCTCGGCCGCCGCGGCCTGCGCGTGGATCAGCGCTTCGGGCGTGTGCGGCGGGAAATAGTTGGGCGTGCTGAATACCGGCTTGCGCCGCAGCGCGCGAATGCCGGTCTGCGCCAGCAGTTCCTCGGCCTTGCGCACCTTCTCCTGGTGGCGCTCGCGCGCCTGTTCCTTGAGCAGCTTGCGCCGCGCCTTGGGCTCGGGGTTGAAGACCTGGGCAACCACCTGCAGCAGGCGCACGCGCTCGGCCTCCGGCAGGGTATCGAGCACGCGCCGGTCGGCGGCGATGGCCTCGAGCAGGTCTAGGGCAATGCGCAGGCGCTCGGCCAGGGGCAGGTCGTCGGGCGAAACAGGGGCAGTGGCGTTCAAGACAGATCCGGGATGGGCGACGGCGAGCCGCGGCAGAGCGCCGGCACGACGCCGACAGGGCAGCACGCGGCCCTGATGCGCCACCGCCCGCCGAAGCGGGAACGGCAGCGGCACGGGCCGCGGCGGGCCGGAGGAACCGGCCACCCGGGCATTTTCGCCGATCCGCGGCCTGCGATCCACGCGCGCTGCGATCGCCGTGCCCGACACCCGCCCCGGAGACAGGCCGGGACCGCTCAGCGTGCCGGTGCGGTCGCGAACTCGCCGCGCTGCAGCTTGGCCACGTCGTTGCCCTGCGCATCCTTGGCCTGCAGGTCGGCGCCCTTGGCGGCGAGTTCCTTCAGCACCTCGGTGCGCTGGAACAGGGCCGCGTACATCGCTGCGGTCTGCCCGGCGTTGTTGCGCTGGTCCGGTGCGCAATCGGCCTGCATCAGCCGCTTGGCGATGCTCAGCTCGCCCTTGAAGATCGCGCCCATCAGCGCGGTGTTGCCGCGCTTGTCCTGCGCGCAGGGGTCGGCACCGGCGCGCAGCAACTGTTCCACCGTCGCCTGCTGGCCGTGATAGGCGGCCAGGATCAGCGCGGTGTAGCCCTTGTCGTCGCGGGTATCGAGGTCGTAATGGGCACGGATAAACTCGGCCAGCATGTCCTGGCGGCCCTGCCGCGCGGCATCGAAGAAATAGGTGCGCAACTGCGCCTGCACCGCGGCCGGATCGGGCGCCGCAGGCGCGGCCGGTGCAGCGACCGCCGTGGCGCTGACCGCGAGGCCAAGAAGGAAGAGAACAACACGATGCATAAGGAGTCTCCGCAAGAAAGTGCGCGGCGCGGCGATGCCGCCGCCGGGCCGCGCGTGGGACGTATCAATCCTGCAGCTGCGCGGCCAGTTGCTTGACCCGCGCCAGGTCGCCCTTGGCCACCCGCGCCACGCCGCTGCCGTAGGCCGGGTCGGCCTTGTACAGGAACGAGAGCATGATGTGCTTGCTCGCGTCGTCGGTGCCGGCCAGCGATTCGCCGAAGCTCTGGATCAGGTCCTGCTGCTCCTTCTTGCTGTAGCTGCGGAACAGCTCGCCGGCCTGCTTGAAGTTCTGCTCGCGCGCGATCCTGGCCTGCTGGGTGGTGCCGGACAGCGGCAACTGGCTGTAGCGCGCGTTCGGATCCTGCGGACGCGGGCTGAGCCGGCTCGGCTCGTAGTTCACGCCGCTGCTGGTGCTGCCGGCGTTCATCGCGCCGTCCTGGTTGCCATTGTTCACTGCCACGCGCGGCCGGTTCACCGGCAGGCTCAGGCCGTTGGTGCCGACGCGGTACAGCTGGGTGTCGGCGTAGGAGAAGATGCGTCCCTGCAGCAGGCGGTCTTCCGACGGCTCGATGCCCGGCACCAGGTTGGCCGGCGCCATCGCCACCTGCTCGGTCTCCTGGAAGAAGTTGTCCACGTTCCTGTTCAGCACCATCTGCCCGATCTTGCGCTCGGGCACGCCCGGCCAGATCTTGGTGGCATCCAGCGGATCGAAGTCGAACTTGGCCAGGTCCTCGGGCGCGAGCACCTGGATGTACAGGTCCCACTTCGGATAGTCGCCGCGCTTGATCGCGCCGACCAGGTCGTTGGTCAGGTGGCTGTAGTCCTTGCCCTGCACCGCCACCACCTGCTGCGGATCCAGGTTCTTGATGCCCTGCAGGCTCTTCCAGTGGAACTTGACGTAGTGCACCTGGCCCTGCGCGTTGACCAGCTTGTAGGCATGCACGCCGTTGCCGTCCATGAAGCGGTAGCCGGCCGGCGTGCCTTCGTTGGAGTACAGCAGGGTCAGGGTGCGGGTCGCCTCGGGCACGTGCGAGAAGAAATCGAAGCGGCGCGCATCGTCGTCGAGGTTGGTGCGCGGGTCCGGCTTGAACGCATGCACCATGTCCGGGAACTTGATCGCGTCGCGGATGAAGAAGGTGGGGAAGTTGTTGCCCACCAGGTCCCAGTTGCCTTCGCTGGTGTAGAACTTGGTGGCGAAGCCGTGCGGATCGCGCAGCGTCTCCGGCGAATGGTTGCCGTGCACCACCGAGGAGAAGCGCACGAACACCGGCGTGGTCGTGCCCGGCGCGAATACCTTGGCCTTGCTCAGTTCGGAGATGTCGGCGGTGGCGGTGAACTCGCCATGCACACCGGTGCCGCGCGCGTGCACCACGCGCTCGGGAATGCGCTCGCGGTCGAAACGCTGCAGCTTCTGGATCAGTTGCACGTCCTGCAGCAGCGTCGGGCCGTTGGGCCCGGCGGTCTGCGAGTTCTGGTTGTCGCCCACCGGCGCACCGTTGTCGCGGGTGAGCGTGGACTGTGCGGCACTGGCCGACAGGATCAGGGAAGGCGACAACAGGACAAGCAACAACAGGGATCCAGGGCGCATGGCGTCGGCTCGCGTGAAGGGAGCTGCAGCATGGCGGCAGTCCGGCGCGCAGAACATTCGTTCCTTGCGATCGATGCCATCGACGCGGCCAATCGCGTCCGCGCACTGTGATCGCGACCATTGGTAGAGCGCGCAATCCGTTGCAGCTGCAGCGTCGTCGCAGCGTCACTCGACGACGATGCAGCTGCAGATCGACCGCAAAATGTAGACGCGCGCGCGTGCCATCAGCAGCGGCGATGCCTGGCGATGCGGCCGCAAGCGCACCGCGGCGCGATGCACCCCGCGTATCGCCGTGATGGCGGACGCTAGCGCTTGGCGCTCAGCGCGCGGCTGCGATCGGCGAACAGTGCCTGATCGGCTTGGCTATAGGCGGCGCGCTGCACGGCCGCATCGATGCCGCGCTGGAAGTCGGCGCGAAAGCCAGGCTCGTTGATGCGCTGGGCGATCAGGAACACTGCGTGCGCCGTCTCGGCGCCGACCGCCTGCGTATCGGGAAAGCCCTGGCGCCGGATCAGATCGGTCAGGCGCTCCTGGCTTTGCTTCTGCGCCATGCGCACCTCGCGTGCATACGCGCGCAGCGAGACGGTGTCGTGCTGCAGCCGCTGCGGCGAGTAGTCCCGCTTGAGATCGGCGCGTGCCTGCGCGTCGTCGCTGATCAACTGCAGCAGTTGCGTGCGATAGGCCGGATTGGCCGGCGCTGCCGCGGCAGCGTCATCTGTCGGTGCACCGATCGGACCCGCCGCGGCGATGCTGGTCAGCACGCACAACGCCGCTCCGAACGCCCAGCGTGTGGCGATTCGCATGATGATGTTCCCCCTGTCGCCCGCGATACTAGACCAGTGCGCGCGGCCTGTCCGCGTGCTTACGGGTTCCCACGCATGCGATGCCGGCTTGGCGCACGGCGTCACATCGGCAGCCCAACGGACGTCACATCCGCTGGCCGATCACCCGCTTGAACGGCGGCAACGCATCGATGATGCGCTTGCCGTAGCGCTTGGTCAGCAGCCGCGAATCGAGAATGATCACGCGGCCGTGGTCGTCGGCGGTGCGGATCAGGCGGCCGGCGAACTGGGTCAGGGTGCGCAGCGCGTGCGGCACCGCGATCAGGTTGAAGGCGTTGAGACCGCGGCTCTCGAACCATTCGCCGAGCGTGGCGGTCTGCGGATCGGTCGGCACCGCGAACGGCACCTGGGTGATGACCACCGTGGTGCAGGCCTCGCCCGGCAGGTCCAGGCCCTCGCCGAAGGAATTGAGGCCGAACAGCACCGAGCCTTCGCCGGCGGCGATGCGGCGCATGTGCTCGCCGATCATTTGCGACTTGGAGCCCTCGCCCTGCACCAGCACGCGGTTGCGCTGCGCGATCGGCAGCAGGTCGGCCACCTTGAGCATCTTCCAGCGCGAGGTGAACAGCACGATCGAGCCCTTGCCCCAGTCCAGTTCGCGCACCAGGTAGCGCGCCACTTCGCGTGGATGGCCCTCGCGGTCGTCCGGCGCCACCGGGAACGCCGGCACGATCAGCTCGGCCTGGTTGGGCAGGTCGAACGGCGAGGACAGCGACACCATCTCCGCATGCGCGGGCAGGCCGTTGTCGATCGCCAGCGCCTGGAAATCGCCGCCGCCGGTGAGCGTGGCCGAGGTCAGCACCGCCGCGTCCACCTCGCTCCACAGCAGCGAGCGCAGCACCTGCGCGGCCGACACCGGCGAGCAATGGCAGATCAGATCGGCATCGCGCGAGGCGGTGATCCAGCGCGCCATCGGCGGCTGCCCGTCCTGGTCCTCGCGGCGCCAGCCCAGCCACAGCGCGTACTGCTGCTCGACCATCTCCAGGGCCATGCCCAGGTTGCGCTGCAGGCGCTCCTTGGCCGCGTCCTCCTGCTTGGACTTGGCCGCCATCTGGTGCGCGGCCTGCACCCAGTTCAGCAGCGCCCCGGTGTCCTGCGCCTGCGCATCGATCAGCGGCTTCCAGTCCTCGGGCAGGCGGCCATTGGGCGCGCGCCACATCGGTTCGTCCTGGCCCGGCTCCGGCACCCACACCCGTTCGATCTCGGCGCGGAATGCCTTCAGGCCCTTGGCCACCCGCGCGGCGAGTTCGACCGCCTCGTTGGGCAACTGATTGCCGATGCGGTCCTTGTCGGCGAGCCGGTAGGCGGCGCCGACCAGCGCCTGCAGGCGGCCGGTGCGCCGCGCCATCTCGTCCAGCGGCAGGTTCGCCGCGCCCTGGTCGATGGCCACGCCGGCGATGTGGTGGCCTTCGTCGAGCACCAGCAGCATGTCCGACGGCGGCGCGATCAGCGGCTGGCCGTTGTCGCTGTCGCCCAGCGACAGCGCCGACAGCAGCAGGGCATGGTTGGTGACCACGATCTGCGCGTCGCGCACCTCGCTGCGCGCCTTCAGCACCGGACACTGCACTGCGAACGAACAGCGCCGCCCGGCGCAGCCGGCCGCATTGGTGGTGATGCGCGCGCGCAGCGACGGCGGCACCGGCTCCGGCGCAGCATCCAGATCGCCGTTCCAGGTCCGGTCGGCGTAGGCCTTGGCCAGCGCCCGCGCCTGCTCGGCCTCGGCCGGACTCAGCGGGCGGTCGTACAGCGGCGCCTCGTCCTCGAACATGCTGTCCTGCGCGGCCTCGCCATGCAGCTCGGCGACGTTGCGCGTGCACAGGTAACGGGTGCGGCCCTTGGCCAGCGCCACGGTGGCCTCCAGCCCGGTGGCCTTGAGGAAGGCCGGGATGTCGCGCTCGACCAGCTGCGACTGCAACGCCACCGTGCCGGTGCTGATCACCAGCTTCTTCTTGCTGGCCAGGGCGATCGGCACGCCGGCGGTCAGATAGCCCAGGCTCTTGCCGACGCCGGTGGGCGCCTCGGCCACGCCCACCCCGCCGGAGGTGCCCAGCGCGCGCGAGACCACGCCGATCATCTGGCTCTGCGCACGGCGCACGCGGAAGCCCGGCGTATTGGCCTGCAGCTTGGCGTAGGCATCGCGGATCGCCAGCTTGACCGGTTCGGTGAGCTGGCGCGGGGACGGGCCGGACGCGGGCGGCGTCGACGGCGAAGCGGAATCGGTCATCCCGGCATTTTCTCACGTCCCGTCGCAGGGACTGAAACGCGGGAACCGAACAGTACTGCGCGCCGCGTTATGGCAGCGGCGGCGCGGCCTTGCGCGGCAGCGCCAGCCACAGCGCGCGCAGCAGCAACGCCAGGCCGGCCACGTACAGCGCATCGTCCAGCAGATGCACCAGCGCGGAAGCGTCCGGATGGACACCGCGGAACTGCGGGGACAGCAGCGCCACCGAGCCCAGCACCGCGTTCAACAGCCGCGGCAGGATCGCGTCCATCAGCAACACCGTCAGCCCGAGCCGGGCCAGGGTGCGCGCGCGGCCCGGCGCCAGCCGCGGGAGCAGCAGCAGGGCGATCAGCGGCAGCAACAGGCGCGCCAGCAGGCCGAGCGCGCCGGTCAGCACGCTCGTGTCCAGAAGCGGGTGCAGCCCCGTTGCCAGCATCGCGCCCTCCCTCGAATCCGGTGTCGTCGGTCAGTGCGGCGCCGCCACGCGCGGCGGCAGGGCGAAGCGCAGCGCCAGGACCACCAGCAGCACGCCCACCGTCAACATCAGGCTGAGGACCGCGCGCAGCACGCCCAGCCACATGGTGAACTGGGACAGGCTGGCGCCACGCGACATCAGCCACATCGGCAACATCGACAGCGCCGTGCCCAGCAGCATCACCACCAGCATGAGGCTCAACCCGCACAGGCCCAGCGTCCGTGGGCGGCCGGGGCGCCGCGTGGCCAGCAGCGCCATGCCCACCACGTACACCACCACGACCGGCAGTTGGAACAGCAGGGTCGTCAACATTTGCATCGCAAGTCCAGTGTCCACGCAGTCGTTCCTCTCGATGAAGACGCAGGCGTCAGTCGGCGCTGACCAGGACCGCATCGCGCTCGCGCAGCGCGGCATACACCGGATCGGTGTCCGGGCGCACGCCATGCCATGCCTCGAAGCTCTCGGCCGCCTGTTCCACCAGCATGCCCAGGCCGTCCACGGTGTCGCGGCAGTGCGCCGCGCGCGCCCAGGCCAGGAACGCGATCGCCACCTCGCCGTAGTTCAGGTCCACCGCCAGGGTCATGCTGTTGATCAGCGACAGCGGCAACGTGAAGCTGGCGGCCGGATCGCGGCCGATGGTGGTGGCGTTGACGATCAGTTCGAAATCGCCCAGCTCGCGCAGGTCTTCCCAGTAGCGCGAGATCGCGCGGGCCGGCTCGCCCAGCGCATCGACCAGCGCATCGGCGCGTTCCGGCGCCCGGTTGACCACCACCAGTTGCTGCACGCCGGCCTCCAGCAGCGCCGGCGCCACGCCGCGCGCGGCGCCGCCGGCGCCCAGCAGCAGCGCGCGGCGGCCGCGCAGGTCCAGGCCGTTGCGGTCGGTCAGGTCGCGCACCAGGCCGGCGCCGTCGGTGTTGTCGCCGTGCCACTGGCCATCGCGGTAGCTGAGCGTGTTGACCGCACCGGCCGACTGCGCGCGTGCGCTGTGCACCACGCTGAGCGCGAACGCGGCTTCCTTCAGCGGCAGGGTCACGTTGGCGCCGACACCGCCGTCGGCGGCGAAGGCGGCCAGCGCCGCGGCGAACCCGTCGGCCTGGACGTCGATCGCCTCGTATTGCAGGGCGATGCCGGTCTGCTTGGCGAAGGCGGCGTGGATGCGCGGCGACAGCGAATGGGCGACGGGATGGCCGAACACGGCAAAACGGGAGTTGGGCATGGAGCGCTCGTTGGTTGTTTTAGACTGGCGGCGACATTCCATGGAATCCCTCATGCGGACCCCTGCCCTGCCGCTCGTGCTGGCCGCGAGTTTACTCTGCGCGCCGTGTGCGTTCGCGCTTTCCGAATTCGGCATCGAGGGCATGGGCGTGGTGTCCACCGCTGCCGATGAGACCCGCGCCAGCGTGTCTGCAGACGGCCAGCGCATCGTCTGGGCCAGTCCCGACCGCGCCGGCGGCCCCGGCGGCGGCGACCTCTGGCAGGCGCTGCTGCGCGACGGCCGCTGGAGCGACCCGCAGCCGCTGCCGGCACCGCTCAACTCGCCGAACCTGGACAGCGACCCGTTCTTCAGCGCCGACGGACACTGGCTGTACTTCGCCTCCGATCGTCCCGGCGGCCACGGCGGCAGCGACCTGTACCGCGCGCCGGTGCTGGCCGATGGCGGCTACGGTGCGCCGCAGAACCTGGGCGCGGCGGTGAATTCGCCGGGCAACGAGCGTGCGCCGGCCCTGTCGCTGGACGGCACGCGGCTGCTGTTCGCCAGCGACGGCCATGGCGGCGCAGGCGGCCTGGACCTGTTCGTGGCGCGCCTGCAGGGTCAGACCTTCACCGCACCGCAGGCGCTGGCCGGGGTCAACAGCGCCGACGACGAGACCGACGCCGCTTGGCTGGGCGACGGCCGCGCGCTGCTGTTCGCGCGTGCGCACGGCAGTGCGAGCAGCCAGGTGCTGCTGGCGCAATGCGCCGGCGGCCGCTACGCGGACCCGCAGCCGCTGGCGCTGTCGTTCAACAGTCGCGACGGCCACACCGCCGGCGCGGTGCTGGATGCGTCCAAGCCCAGCGAACTGTTGCTGTCCGGCAGCGCCCGCGCGCCCAGAGCCGGCAAGCGCGACCTGTACCGGATCAAGGCGCCGACCGCCACCGGTAGCGGCGACTGCAGGTAAGCGGGTTGCGCGACGGCTCAAGGTAGATGCCGGTCTGCTGCCGCGCCGACACACAACAAGCGGGACCAGAAGGCCTTTGTGGGAGGGACTTCAGTCCCGACGCATGGCACTCGGACGCATCGACGGGTCGCTTGCCGCGACCGAAGTGCTCCTCTAACGACTCGCTCTACCGCAGGGCAGCGGGACACGTCGTCATCCTGCGGCAGTGGTTCTCTTCCCCTTGCGGGAACGGCCGAGACAGCATCCCATCTAGCGCCTGGTCGCGGCTGAAGCCGCTCCTACACGCGTGCATTCCGCCTGGATCAGAGGATCCCTAATGGCTGCCACCGTCCTCTGCCCCTCACCATGTGCGCAGCGACGATCAGGGCAGGCACGCAAGGCCCTGGATCGCGCTGCGATCGGCGCAGCGCCTCAGTACACGTCGCGCCGGTAGCGCCCCTCGGCGCTGAGCGCATCCAGCGCGTCCTCGCCCAGGATCTCGCGCAGTGCCGCATCCACGTCGCGCGCCATGCCGGCGAGGCTGCCGCAGACGTACACGGTGGCGCCGCGCGCGACCCAGTCGCGGACCGCGTCGGCGGATTCGCACAGCCCGTCCTGCACGTAGCGCTTGTGCGCCTGGTCGCGCGAGAACAGCAGATCGAGGCGCTGCAGATGGCCGGCGGCCTGCCACGCCTGCAGTTCGTCGCCGAACAGCGCATCGTGCGCGGCGTTGCGCTCGCCGAACAGCAACCAGTGCCCCTGCACGCCGGCCTGCTCGGCCTCGCGCAGCAGGCTGCGCAGACCGGCGATGCCGGTGCCGTTGCCGATCAGCAGCATCGGCGCATCGCCATGCCGGCGGAACCCCGGGTTGGCGCGCACCTGTGCGCGCAATACCGCGCCCAGCGGTGCGTGCTGGCACAGCCAGCCGGCGCCGAGCCCGGGGCTGCCGTCGTCGCGCAGGGTCAGGCGCACGACCAGCTGCAGCAGGCCGTCGGTCGGCACCGAGGCGATCGAGTATTCGCGCAACGGCAGATTCGGCAGCGCATCCACCCAGGCCTGCAGGTCGTCGTCGCCCGGCGCCGGCGGCGTCAGCGCGCGCGATGCCAGCGCCTGCCACAGCGGCTGACGCACACCATCGGCCTGCACCGTCTGTTCGGCATCCAGCGCCTGCGTGGCAAGCCAGGTGCGGACCGCATCGGCGGCGTGGCAGGGCTGCACTTCCAGGATGTCGCCGGCATGCCAGTGCGCCTGCGGCGGCGGCACCAGATCGATGCGCCACACCGGCGCGCCGGCACTGCCGGGATTGAGCAGGACGCGGCCGGCCAAGCGCCAGTCCAGCGGTTCCGGCGCCTGCAGCACCGGCGCCGACGCCGCCACGCCGGTGAGCGCGGACAGTTGCCATTGCCACTGCGCCAGCGCCTGCGGATCGGCATTGTCCACTTCCAGTGGCGGGAACAGCGCCTGCGCGCCCTGCGCCTCCAGCCAGCGCTGCACCTCGCGAGAGAAGCCGCAGAACTGCGGATACTGCCGGTCGCCCAGGCCGAGCATCGCGTAGCGCAGCTCCGGCAAGGCCTGCGCCTGGCGCAGCACACGTCGGACGAAACCGCGCGCCGCGTCCGGCGGTTCGCCGTCGCCGAAGGTGCTGACCACGAACAGCACGCGCTGGGCGCCGCGCAGGTGCGCCAGCTCCAGCTGCGCCAGCGAACGCACCTCCACCGCCAGGCCGGCGGCCTGCAGGTGCGCGGCGGTCTGCCAGGCCAGGCGCTCGGCCAGGCCGCTCTGGCTGGCGAAGCCCACCAGCCAGGCGCCGGCGGCATCGCCGACCAATCCCGGCAGCGCGCGCCGCGCCGCGCGCAAGGCGCGCTTCTTGCGTCGGCGATCCAGGTACAGCATCCAGCCGGTGACGAAGAACAGCGACATGCACAGGCTCGCCAGCAGCATCGCCACGCGCCCGGGCAGGCCGAAGAAGCTGCCGCTGTGCAGCGCGAACATGCTGGTCAGCAGGCGCCGGCCCAGCGGTTGCTGCCGATACTCCAGGTGGCGCAGGACGCGGCCGCTGGCCGGATCGACCTCCACGCTGTCGTAGGCACGGTCGTGCGCCGGATCGGGCGGCAGGTAGCGGGCCACGATCGGCTGGCCGCTGCGACCGGGCAGACGCAGGTCCAGGTAAGCGCGCTGCGCCGCCGGCACGGTCGCCAGAGCCGCCTGCAGCCGCGCGTAGTCCACTGCGGGTGGTTTGCCGCCGCGACCGCCCTCTTTCTCCTTGGGCGCGGCATCGCCGCCGAGCATCGCCACCAGCCCCTGCCGGTACCAGTCGTAGGACCAGTACAGCCCGGTCGCGGCGATCAGCAGGTACACCAGCAGGCACCAGGTGCCGATCACCGAGTGCAGGCTCCACAGGAAGCTGCGTCCCTGCCGGTTCCACTCCACCGCCCACCAGGCGCGCCAACTCCACCAGCGCCGCGGCCAGCGCAGATACAGGCCGGACAGGCAGAAAAAGATCAGCACGAAGGCGCAAGCCCCGGTGACCGCCTTGCCGCGCTCGCCGGCGGCCAGGCGCCGGTGCAGGTCTTCGACGAAGGAGAAGAAGCCGTCCAGGCGCGGCGCCGGCAGCACCGCGCCGGTGTAGGGATCGAAATACAGGCGGCCGCCGTCGCGGCCCGGCAGGCGCACCGCGGACGGGCGCGTGCCGGTGGGATCGATCAACAGGCGGTTGCTGCGGTGCGCGCCGTCCAGGTCCAGGCGCCGCGCCAGCTCGGCCAGCGGCAAGGGCTGCTCGCCGGCGGCATGGCGGGCGGCGATGGCCGCCAGCGGCGGATTGGCCAGGCGCACGATCTCGTCCTCGAAGGCGAGCGTGGCCCCGCTCAGCCCCATCACCGACAGCGCCAGACCGGCGCTGATGCCGAGCAGCCAATGCAACTGGAACAACAGCGACTTGATCACGGCGGCGCGGTGCGGGACGGGGGGCGGTCGCGCATTGTAAATGAGAACGCTTATCGCATGCGATTGCTCCGTCGCCGCGCGGCGTCTACCGCCAAGCGTGACCCGCGACGCAGTTGCCATTGGCAGCACATCCAGCGGTCACCTGACGGACATCGAACGTGGCCAGTTTCTTCACCTCCATCGACCACCCCCGAGGTTCCTGCAATGTCCGTCTCCCTGCGCGGTTGTCTTGCCCTGCTTGCGCTGTTCGCCGCCCAGGCGGCCAGCGCCGCCACCAGCTGCCCCACGCTCTATGCCGGCGGCAAGGCGCCGACGCTCGATGCGTCGATCACCAGCCGCACCACCGAGGTCTGCCATACCGAATACGTGCTGATGGCCTCGGGCGTGACCAAGGGTCCGCTGTACTCGGCCGAGCACATCACCGACCAGCAGGTCGCCGGCGCCGAATCGATCGGCCGCGTCGGCTCCTTCCACGACGAGACCGGCATCCCCGCCGCCGACCGCTCGCACACCTCGGACTACACCAACTCCGGCTACGACCGCGGCCACATGACCCCGGCCGGCGACGCCTCGACCACCAATTCGGAGAAGGAAACCTTCTCGATGGCCAACGTGGTCCCGCAGGACCACAAGCTCAACACCGGCGAGTGGGCGCGGATCGAGGAGCAGGTGCGCCAGCTGGCCAAGCAGCGCGGCGAGGTCTACGTGGTCACCGGCCCGGCCTTCGACAGCGGCACGCGCAGCAGCATCGGCGCCGACAACGTGCAGGTCCCGGACTACGTGTGGAAGGCGGTGTACGAGCCGGGTAACGGCGCGGCCGCCTATATGTGCGTCAACGACAGCACCATCAACTGCGACGTGGTGTCGATCAACGACGTCATCACCATGTCCGGCGTGGATCCGTTCCCGTCGATCAGCGCCAGCATGAAGGCCAATCCGATCGCGCTGACGTTGCCGTAAGGCAGGGATTCGGGAGTGGGGATTCGGGATTGGTAAAAGCGTCCTGACATCCCTGCCGGGTTGGGGCGGCCGGCGGCGCGGTGTGCGCCGGCCGGCCGCCGTCGCAGGCGCGCCCACCTCAGGCGGTGTGCGCGGCCATCGCCTCGACCAGCGCGGCGAACACCGCGCTGCAGGCGGCGCTGCCGCGCACGTCCTGGTGCATCACGATCCAGCTCTCCAGGCCCACGCGCACCTGCTGCGGCAGCACCGGCACCAGCGTCGGCGTGCGTCGCGCCAGCGCGACCTGGCAGAAGCCGATGCCGCAGCCGGCACGCAACAGCGCCAGTTGCGCCAGGTCGCTGTCGGCGCGCAACGCGAACGCCTCGCGCCGCCATGCCGGCAAGGCACTGCGCGCCGCGCGCAGGAACGGCGTCTCCGCATCGAAGCCGATCAGCGCGTGCTGCGGCAGGTCCTCCAACGCCTGCGGCAGACCGTGCCGGTCCACATAGTCCTGGTGCGCGAACAGCGCCACCGCCACCTCGCCGACATGACGCGCGACCAGTACGTCCTGCGTGGGACGGGTCATGCGTACCGCCACGTCGGCCTCGCGATGCAGCAGGTCCTGCACCCGGTTGCTCAGCACCAGTTCCAGCCGCAGCTGCGGATGCGCGCGACGCAGGGCCGCCAGCACCGGCGGTAGCAGTTCCGCACCGATCACCTCGCTGGCGGCGATGCGCACCGTGCCGCGTACCGCATCGCCGTGGCGGCCCGCCGCGCGCTGCAGCGATGCGGCCAGGCTGCCCATCGCCTGTGCATGCCCGCGCAAGGCCAGCGCGGCATCGGTGGGCAGCAGGCCGGTCTGCGAACGCACGAACAGCGGCACCGCCAGCGCCTGTTCCAGCGCCGCCACGTGACGACCGACGGTGGGCTGGGTCAGCCCCAGCGCGCGTGCCGCCGCCGACAGCGACCCCTCCTCCAGCACCGCCAGGAAGGACCGGTAGAGTTCCCAGCCGATCGCGTTGTCCATACAGAAATGTATAGCCGGTCCGCAGTATTCGCCAATTTTCTTCAGCGGCACCGGCACCGACACTGAGCGCCGACCCCAACGGAGCGCTGTCATGTCCTCTTCTTCTTCCACGGCCCTGGTGCTGGGTGCCAGCGGCGGTATCGGCGGCGAACTGGCGCGGCAGTTGCGCGACGCCGGCTGGCAGGTGCGCGCCCTGCAGCGCGGCCTCGCCCACCCCAGCGCGGAGCGCGACGGCATCCACTGGCTTCGCGGCGATGCGCTGCAACGGGCGGACGTGCTGCAGGCGGCCCGGGGCTGCGCGGTGATCGTGCATGCGGTGAACCCGCCCGGTTACCGGCGCTGGTCGGAGCTGGTGCTGCCGATGATCGACAACACCGTGGCCGCAGCGATCGCCGAGCGCGCCACCGTGATCCTGCCGGGCACCGTCTACAACTACGGGCCGGACGCCTACCCGGCGCCGGACGAAGACGCGCCGCAGGCCCCGGTCACGCGCAAGGGCGCGATCCGGGTGGAACTGGAGCGCCGCCTGCAGGCCGCGACAGCGCAAGGCGCACGGGCGATCGTGGTGCGCGCCGGCGACTTCTTCGGCCCGCGCGTGGGCAACAGCTGGTTCGCGCAGGGGCTGGTGCGGCCCGGGCGACCGGTGGCGACGGTGACCTTGCCGGGCGATCCGGGCGTTGGCCACCAGTGGGCCTATGTGCCGGATGTGGCGCGGACCATGCTGGCGCTGCTGCAGCAGCGCGCACGCCTGCCAGCCTTCGCCCGCCTGCACATGGACGGGCACTGGGACGCCGACGGCACGCAGATGGCCGCGGCGATCGCGCGGGTCGCGCAGCGCCACGGCCTGGCACCGCCACGCACGCGCCGTTTCCCGTGGCCGCTGCTGACCCTGGCCATGCCGTTCTGGCCGCTGGCGCGCGAACTGCACGAGATGCGCCCGCTGTGGCGGCACCCGCTGCGCATGCGCAACGCGCGGCTGTTGGAACTGCTGGGCGAAGAACCGCACACACCGCTGGATGTGGCGGTGGAGGCGACGCTGCAGGGTCTGGGCTGTCTGCCGGCGACCGCCCGATCGGCCTGACGCGCGTAGGAGCGGCTTCAACCGCGACCGGGCTTTCCCATTGAAGCGCGATCGCGGCTGATCCCGAAAAGGGGACAAGAGCCGCTCCTACAGCACGCCGACCATCGTTATCGGGCGTTTGCTACACCCGCTTGCGCAGACAGACGCCGGCTCAGCGCGTCTCGCGCAGCCAGCGCGCCACCTGCGGCGCGAAGTAGGTCAGCACGCCGTCGGCGCCGGCACGCTTGAACGCCATCAGCGACTCCAGCACGCAGGCGCGCTCGTCCAGCCAGCCGTTGCCGATCGCCGCCTTGAGCATCGCGTACTCGCCGCTGACCTGGTAGGCGAAGGTCGGCACGCGGAATTCGTCCTTCACCCGCCGCACCACGTCCAGGTAAGGCATGCCGGGCTTGACCATCACCATGTCCGCACCTTCTTCCAGGTCCAGGGCGATCTCGCGCAAGGCCTCGTCGCCGTTGGCCGGGTCCATCTGGTAGGTGGTCTTGTCGGCCTTGCCGAGGTTGCCGGCGCTGCCCACCGCCTCGCGGAACGGGCCGTAGAACGCCGAGGCGTACTTGGCCGAGTAGGCCATGATGCGCACGTGCAGGTGTTCGTCGGCATCCAGCGCGCGGCGGATCGCGCCGATGCGCCCGTCCATCATGTCCGACGGCGAGACGATGTCCACGCCGGCCTGCGCATGCGACAGCGACTGCTGCACCAGCGCCTCGACGGTGATGTCGTTGAGCACGTAGCCGCGGTCGTCGATGATGCCGTCCTGGCCGTGGCTGGTGTACGGATCCAGCGCCACGTCGGTCATCACCCCCAGCTCCGGGAAGCGCGTCTTCAGCGCGCGCACCGCGCGTTGCGCCAGGCCGTCCGGATTCCAGGCCTCGGCCGCGTCCAGCGACTTGCCGGCCGGGTCGATCACCGGGAACAGGTCGATCACCGGGATGCCCAGTTCCAGCGCGGCCTCGGCCTCCTTTAGCAGTTCCTCGATCGACAGCCGCTCCACGCCGGGCATGGAGGCGATCGGCGTGCGCCCGGGCACGTCGTGCACGAACACCGGCCAGATCAGGTCGTCGACGGTCAGGGTGTGCTCGCGCATCAGGCGGCGCGAAAAGGCATCGCGGCGCATGCGCCGGGGACGATAGTGGGGATGGGCCACGTGCAGGCTCCTGGGTGGGCGGATGTTGGGAGGCCGCGCCGGTCGCACGGGCCGATGCCGCCAAGGCACCGCAGACCGCGCCGCCGGCACCGGCGTGTACGCAGGGCAGTCCGCGCGCGGGCCGCCGTCGGCTGCGCATGTTACTCCCGCCGGCGTGGTCCGCCGCATGGGATGGTGCAACACAGCATGCCGGTCGCCCGGCACGCGGCTCAGATCACGCCGCCGCCCAAGCTCAGCCGGATCACCCCGACCACGATCACCAGCGCGTTGAGCATCAGGCCGGTCTTGGCGCGGCCGCGATTGGGCGCGGCGGTGAACAGCAGCCCGATCGCGGCGATCAGCGCGCCGACCGCGGCGAACGGGATCAGGAACCAGTTGCCCCAGCCCAGCAGCGGGATGAAGGCGAGGATCATCCACAGCAACGCCACGATGCCCCACAGCAGACTGATCAGGCCCATGCCGGCCTCCGTGCGAATGTGAGCCTGCACCATAGCGCGCGGCGCAGGCCAGGCAACCCAACTCTTGGCATGGGGATCACGGCGGCCCTGCCAGGGTGCGACAGCGGTGGGTTCGGCACGATTCACCCGGCCCGCCTATGATCGCGTGAGATCCGAAGACGGGGGCAAGGCCATGAAGATCCGACCGTTGTTGCCGCTGGCGCTGCTGCTGAGCCTGGCCGGCTGCGCCAGTTCCTCGAAGGTGATGGTCGGCGCGGCACGGCCGCCGATCGACCCGGCGCTGGTGCAGATCTACTCCGCGCCGCCGCCGGGGGCGGTGGATATCGCCCAGCTGGAAGCCTCCAGCGCGGCCGGCTTCGGCACCCAGGGCCAGACCGACGCAGCGGTGGACCGGCTCAAGCGCGACGCGGCCAAGCTCGGCGCCAACGGCGTGGTGCTGATGGGCGTGGGCTCGCAGCGCTCCGGCGGCGGCCTGTCGGTCGGCGCGGGCAGCTACGGCGGCCATGTCGGCGGCGGCCTGGGCATCGGCATCCCCACCACGCAGAAGCGCGCCGCCGGCATGGCGATCTGGGTGCCGCCGGGGGCGCCGGCGCCGGCCGCCCCGCAGCCTGTCCCGCCCCCCGGAGCCGCACCGCCCCGGGAACCCTGACGGCGCCTGCCACCACGGCGATCGATTGGTGCCTGAGCGTGTCCGCGTCCGCCGAGCGCAAGGCCAGCGTCGGTGCTGGACGCCGCAGGCGCCGCCGCTTGCGATGTTTCGCACCCCAAAACCCCTGGTAAGCTACTGGTGGGCTACCATATTTTTCCGGCTGCGCTGTCGGCGCAATGCGTCTGGCGCGCCGGATGAGGAAGATTGCACTGCCAAATGGTCAGCCTGGGTATTCGGTGGACACCATCATTGACAGAAGGAATCGTTATGAAACGCTGGATATGGATATTGGTCGCCGCTGCCGGGCTGCAGACCAGCGCGATCGCATCGACGCCGCACCAGACGCTGGTCTGCCGCATGGACGACCCGTTCCTGTTCTGTTCCAAGGGCTGCGACATTCCTGACTACAACTGGAAGCCGGTGGACCCCATCTCGGGAACCTGGGCGCCGGTGTCGCCGTATTGCCCCTATCCAACACCGGTCTCGACGCATCACTGCGTTGGATGGACGACGACCGCGATCGCAGCGCTTGCTCAATACCAGAGCATCTGTCCTGGTGCATTGAAGCAAGGACAGTGGAAGGGAACAAAGCCCCCGGAACTGGTTCCCTTCAAACACTAGCGTTCGTTCGGGCGCACAACGGATCAGGCTGGAAGGCGACGCACACAGACGGTGCGTCGCTCCAAATGCAAAGGATCAGGGCGCCGCGCTGCCACGCGTGTTGGCGATGAACTGGGTCTCCACAGCCTCCTGTAATTGGTCCGGGGGCAGCAACCCCTGATCCAGCAGGAAGTTATTGAACTTCAGCCGGTCGAACCTGGCGCCCAGCGCCAGTTCGGTGCGCATGCGCAGTTCCAGGATGCGGCTGTAGCCGTAGAAGTAGCTGCCGGCCTGGCCGGGCGCGCGCACCATGTAGCGGTCCAGCTCCTGCCGCGCCATCGCCGGCGACAGGCCGACGTCGTTCTCCAGCACCAGGCGCGCACGCTCGCGGTCGATCAGGCCGAGGTTGAGCATCGGGTCGAGCATGGCCCGCGCCGCGCGCAGCAGGCGGAACTGCAGGGCGATCAACTGCCCGTCCAGCGGCTCGTACGGCACCATCTCGGCCTCGGCGTACAGCGCCCAGCCTTCGACGTTGACCGAATTGAACGCGAACAGGCTGCGCGCCAGCGACACGCCGCGCTCGACCATGGCGGTGAACTGCAGTTCGTGGCCCGGCCGGCCCTCGTGCGCGCTCAACGTCCACGCCGCCGCGCCGAAGTTGAAATCGTCGTAGTGCTCGCCCTTGCCGGCGCTGTCCGGATTGCCCAGCGGCAGCACGAAGGTGCCCTGCTCGCCGGTGTTGCCGACCAGCGGCGCCGGGCGGAAATGCGGTGCCGGTTGCGCGGCGCTTTCCGCCGGCGAGCCCAGGCGCATCTGCATCGGCCGCTGCGGCACGTCGACGATGCGCTGCTGGCGGATGATCGGATCGATGCGGTCGATGACGCTGCGGTAGTGCGCCTCGAGCTTGTCGTCGGGGATGGTATCGCGCTTGAGCGCGCGCAGCACGGTGCGGTAGTCGCGGGCATCGTCGCCGCGCAGGCCCTTGGCCGCGGCCACCAGCGGCGCCAGTTGCTGCATCGCCGCGCGGGTTTCCATGAATTCCAGCTGCGCGCGCTGCATCAGCACCTGCGGGGCGATGTCGATACCGACCTGCTTGAGCTGGAACGCATACAGCTCGGGCGGCAGGCGCGCATCCTCGCGTGCCTGCGGCAACACCACCGTACGCGTCCAGGTGGCGTAGTCCTGGAACTGCTTGTCCATCGCCGCCAGCGCCGCCTCCGCGCCGGTGATCTTGTACTCGGCGAACAGCGAACGAATGCCCTTGGCGTAGGTGTCGACGTTGCTCAAGGCCTGCTCGACCTCGCGCTTGGTCGGCTGCAGGAGGTTGCCGTCGGCGCGCTTCTCTTCGTAGCGTTGCCGCGCCAGTTGCAGGGTCGAGGCGCTGCCCGGCGCCAGGCCGACGTAACGCTGCAACCGCAGCAGCGCCTTGGCGCGGCGCGCCGCCGGTACCTGCTCGGACAACAGGTTGTTGATGCCGCCGAACACATGCTGCGGCGCGTCGGTCCATGGCAGCAGAAAGCGCTCGTTGAGCGTGCTGCCCTCGATGGACTGGTCGGCGGCATGGATCAGGATCGCCAGGTCCTGGCGCACGTTGGGATCGCGCTCCACCTGCAGTTTTTCCTGCAGCGTGCGGCGCGCGGCGCTGGTGGCCTCACGGAAGCGCCGCGCGTTGTCGGGACCGAAATCGGAGACCTGGTCGTCGAAACCCGGCACGCCGAAGAAGCTCACCTCCTCGGCCTGGAACGGCGCCTGCGCCTGCAGCAGGATCTGCGCGAAGGCATTGCTGCGCTCCACCCAAGCGGGCGCGTGCGTGGCCGACGCGGCAGCCGGTGCGGTCGGAGCCGCCAACGCAGGAAACGGCGAAGGTGCCGCCAGCGCCAGGGTCAGGGCGATGGCGAGGACACGTGGCTTCATGGCGCAGCTCCGACAGAACGATGCAGGGACCGTACGCGGCATTGCCGGATCGGCAATCTGCCGGAGGTCATGGCCGCCACCGCGCGGCGATGCAGCATGCGGCGGCGGTGACGCCGCAGCGTGGCTGCATCAATGCAGACTCGCGGCGATACGCCATCGCGTGCCCGTGGATGCTGTCGACCGCACACGATGTGCGCGGCCAACCGCTTGCCCCCGCTATTGCGTGGCGTCGGCCTCGGCAGGCGAGGCGCTGTGCACGTCCGCCGCAGGCACCGGCGGCGCCTCGACCGCCATCCCGTCCGCCTCCCCGTCGTCGTCACTGTCGGCGTCCTGCCCGAGCGCATCGAGCAGCGGGATCGCTTCACCCGCATCCGGCAAGACCTGCAAGGTGGTGTAGTGCCACTCACCCGCATGGCGCTCGGCTTCGATGTACAGGGTGCCGTTGGCGCGCGTGCCGTGCAACGACACGCTCAGCTCGGCATTGCCACTGCCGCCACCGCTGCTGTTGAAGCTGCCGCTGGGCATGATGCCGTCCTTGATCGGCGCGCCCAGCGCGGCCGCCACGCGCGGATCGCGTTGCGCGGCCATCACGCCGACCCGGTACGGCTCGGAGGACTTGGTGACGCGCGCGATGCCGAGCACGAACATCGCGATCGACGCCAGCAGCAGGGCGCCGAGCACCAGCACGATCAGCGGCACCGCCCATTTCCAGTGCCGCGCCCACCAGCCGCGCTTGGCCGGCGGCTGCGCCGTCGCGGAGGTGGAATCGGGCGTCCCGGGCAGCGGCGGCGGACTCGACATGGCGTCACTCCTTGTCATGCGGAAGCGGAGAGAGGGAAGCGCGGCGGTGCGCTCAGGGCTTCAGGCAGCGCGCCAGGAACGCCTCGGTGGTGCGATAGCGATGCAGCGCGTTGCTGCCGGACAGGCCGTGCTTGGCACCCGGATAGGTCATCAGCTCGAACAGCTTGCCGCGCTTCTGCAGTTCGCTCATCAGCGAGGTGGAATTGGTGAACAGCACGTTGTCGTCGGCCATGCCGTGCAGCAGCAGCAGTTGCGAGGTCAGCCCGTCCAGGTGCGCGGCCACGCGGCTGTCGCGGTAACCGTCGGGATTGGCCTTGGGTAGGTTCATGTAGCGCTCGGTGTAGTGGCTGTCGTACAGACCCCAGTCGGTCACCGGCGCGCCGGCGGCGCCGCAGGCATACGCCTCGCTGTGCTTGGCCAGCAGCATCAGGGTCATGTAGCCGCCGTTGGACCAGCCGTACACGCCGATGCGCGTTGCATCGACCCACGGCTGCGCCTTCAGCCAGGCCACGCCGCGCAACTGGTCGTCCACTTCCACGGTGCCCTGGTGCTGGTACAGCGCGCCGCCAAAATCGCGGCCGCGGCGCGGCGTGCCGCGATTGTCGAGCGAGAACACCACGTAGCCATGCTGGGCCAGGTACTGGTCGAACAGCGCATCGCCACGGCCGGGCCAGCCATCGACCACGGTCTGCGCGGCCGGGCCGCCGTACACGTAGACCACCACCGGATAGCGCTTGCCCGGATCGAAGCCGGCCGGCTTCATCAGCCGGTAGTGCAGCTGGGTCTTGCCGTCGGCGGCGGTCAGGGTGCCGAACTCGACCGGACGCTGCGCCTCGCGGTAGGCGGCGTAGGGATGCTGCGGATCGGCCAGGTCGTTGACCAGCAGGGTGGCGATCTTTTCGCCGTTGGCGCGGAACAGCTCGATCTGCGGCGGCGTGGTGGTGTTGGACCAGCTGTCGACATACACGCTGGCGTTCTTGGCGAAGCTGGCGGCATGCGTGCCGTTGGGCTTGGACAGTTTCTCGATGGCGCCACCGGCCAGCGGCACCGCGTACAGCTGGGTCTGGGTCGGCGATTCCTTGGTCGCGGAGAAATAGACCTTGCCGGCCGCCTCGTCCACCGCCAGCAGTTCGTCCACCATCCACTCGCCCTGGGTCAGCGGGCGCAGTGTGCGGCCGTCTTCCGAGGCCAGGTACAGGTGCTCGTAGCCGCTGCGCTCCGAGCCCCAGACGAAGCGCCCGTCCTTGAGGAAGTGCAGGTCGTAGGTGAGCGGCACCCAGGTCGGGCTGGTCTCGGTGATCAGCACGCGCTGCTTGCCGTTGGCCAGGGTCGCCTCGATCAGCTCCAGGCGCTTCTGGTCGCGTGACTGGCGCTGGAAGGTCAGCCGTTGCGGATCGCGCCAGTCCACCCGTGCCAGGTAGATGTCCGGGTTCTTGCCCAGGTCGATCCACTGCGGCTGCGCGCCGGCACGCGGCGCGATGGTGCCGAGCTGGATCCTGACGTTGGGCTGGCCGGCCTGCGGATAGCGCTGCTCCACCACCTCGGTGTGGTCGGCGTAGACCTCCGGGCGTTTCTGCACCGGCACCTCGGTTTCGTCGATGCGCGCAAAGGCGATCGCCGAGTCGTCCGGCGCCCACCAGTAGCCGGTGTGGCGGTCCATCTCTTCGTCGGCGACGAACTCGGCCACGCCGTTGCCGATGGTCTCGCTGCCGTCGTGGGTGAGCTGATGCTGCTGGCCGCTGGCCAGGTCGATCACCCACAGGTTGCGTCCGCGCACGAAGCTGACGTAGCCGCCCTTGGGCGAGATCTTCGGATCGGTGACGAAACCTTCGCCGTGGGTGAGCTTGCGCACCGCGGCGCTGCCGGTCTTCTGCAGGTCGTACAGGTACAGCTCGCCGCCGAGCGGGAACAGCAGCGCATGCGCGTCCGGCGACCACTGGTACTCGACGATGCCGGTGTAGGCGGCGATGCGCTGGCGCTCGCGGCGCGCCTTCTCCTCGTCGCTCAAGGTTTCGGTGCCGGGCAGCACCAGCTTGGAATCCACCAGCATGCGGGTCTGCCCGCTGGCGATGTCGTACTCCCACAGATCCAGCTGGTTGCGGTCGCTGTCCTTGCCGCGCAAGAAGGTCACCCGCGAGCCGTCCGGCGCCACCTTGGGCTTCATCAGGGTCGGCCCGGACAGCGGCTTGCTGCCGGTGATGGCCTCCAGGGTCAGTTTCTCGGCGTGGGCGGGAACGATGGGGGTGGCGAGCATGAGGGCGAGAGCGGCGAACAGAGAGCGCATGAAGGTTCCTGATGGAGCACCGAGCGCACGGATGATGCGCGTGCGCCCGGGATTTGAGAAGCGCGCCGGCTCAGCGCTTCCCGAACAGGTGCTTGCGCTCGGCGTCGCTGAGCGGCTTGCCCGCGTTCGGGTTCACCTGCTCCTTCAGGGCGTAGGCGCGCTGGGTGGCCGGACGCGCGGCGATGGCCTCGTGCCAGCGCTTGAGGTGCGGGAAGGCGGCGTAGTCGGGGGTCAGGCCGTTGTACACCTCGATCCACGGGTAGCTGGCCATGTCGGCGATGCCGTAGTCGTCGCCGGCCAGGTAGGCGCTGTGCGCCAGGCGCTTGTCCAGCACGCCGTGCAGGCGCCGCACCTCGTTGCCGTAGCGCTCGATCGCATAGCCGATCTTCTCCGGCGCGTAGACGTTGAAATGGCCCATCTGCCCGGTCATCGGGCCGAGGCCGGCCATCTGCCAGAACAGCCATTCCAGCGCGAGCACGCGCCCGCGCGGGTCGGCCGGCAGGAAGCGGCCGGTCTTCTCGGCCAGGTACAGCAGGATCGCGCCGGACTCGAACACGCTCTGCGGCGCACCACCGTCGGCCGGCGCGTGGTCGACGATCGCCGGCATCTTGTTGTTGGGCGAGATCGCCAGGAATTCGGGCGCGAACTGCTCGCCGGCGCCGATGTTGACCGGCTTGAGCGTGTAGTCCAGCCCGGCTTCCTCGAGGAACAGGGCGACCTTGTGGCCGTTGGGGGTGGGCCAGTAATACAGATCGATCATGGCGGCGTTCCTGGACAGGGGATCCCGAGTGTAGCGGCGGCCCCCGGCTTGGCAGCGTCATCGCCGGCCGGGTACCCTGGCCGCTCCCGCAACGCAGCATTCCAGACCACACCATGACTCCTGAGCGGCCCCGCCTGCATCCCCTGTCCAACCTGATCTTCGCCTCGCGCTGGCTGCAGTTGCCGCTGTACCTGGGGCTGATCGTGGCCCAGGGCGTGTACGTGTTCCTGTTCGGCAAGGAACTGTGGCACCTGATCCACGAGGCGCCGCGCCTGGGCGAGCAGCAGATCATGCTGATCGTGCTCGGCCTGATCGACGTGGTGATGATCTCCAACCTGCTGGTGATGGTGATCGTCGGCGGCTACGAAACCTTCGTGTCGCGGCTGGGCCTGGAAGGCCACCCGGACCAGCCGGAGTGGCTGAGCCACGTCAACGCCAGCGTGCTCAAGGTCAAGCTGGCGCTGTCGATCATCGGCATCTCCTCGATCCACCTGCTCAAGACCTTCATCGCGGTCGGCGCGCTCGGCGGCATGCCGATGTGCTCGCCGGACCAGTTGGCCAGCGCCGTGGGCACGGTGGACCTGAAGAGCTGTGCGACGCTGACCGCCACCGGCGTGCTGTGGCAGACCATCATCCATGGCATCTTCATCCTGTCGGCGATCGGCATCGCCTGGACTGACCGGATCATGTCCGGATCCGCGCCGGCGCGGCCGGCGCACTGAACGACGCGCAACGTCACGCTTTTCGCCGCAGCGCTGCGGCTGCCACACACGCGGCGGCCGCGGATGCTAGATTGACCGATGGGGTGCGCTGGCGGCTTGGGGGCCGCAGCGCCGCGAACGCACCGCCATCGCATCGTTGATTGCCAACACCGGGGATTCAGGGGGACGCATGTCGCAACTCACCACACTCGCCAAGGCGCGCCGTGTCGCGCCCGTCCTCTTGCTGGCCGCGCTGGCGGCCTGCTCCAAGCAGGACGAGACCGCGCCACCCACCGCCGCACCGGCCACCGCCGCGGCCAACGCGCCGGCACCGCCGCCGGTGTCGGCCAAGGTGCAGTCGATGGGCACCGAACAGCTGCACGACTCGGCCAGCCAGGCGCTGCGCGAGAACCGCATGTATGCGCCGGCCGGCAACAACGCGGTCGAGTACTACCTGGCCCTGCGCGACAAGCAGCCGGACGATGCCGGGGTCAAGAGCGCGCTGACCGACCTGATGCCGTACACGCTGATCGCCGCCGAACAGAGCATCAACCGCGAGGATTTCCCGGAAGCGCAGCGCCTGATCGGCCTGATCGAGAAGATGGATCCGCAGGCCCCGGCGCTGCCGCGGCTCAAGCAGGGCGTGAGCAAGGGCATGGAGACAGTGGCCCAGCGCAGCCAGGACGAGACCGACAAGGCCAAGAAGGACGCCGAGCAGAAGGCCAAGCTGGCGGCCGAGCAGCAGAAGCAGGCGCAACAGCAGGCCAGCGAGGCGCAGGCGGCGCAGCAGATCGCCGCGCAACAGGAAGCCGCGCGCCGCGAGAGCGCACGCCAGGAAGCCGAACGCCAGGCCGCCGCGCGCCCCGCCACGCCCGCCGCCACCGCGCAAGCGACGCCGGCACCGGCGGCGACGCCCGCGGCCGCACCGGCATCCGCCGCCACGGCACAGACCCTGCGCCCGATCAGCACCCCGGCCCCGCGCTATCCGCCCGAAGCGCTGCGCTCGGGTACCGCCGGCGAAGTGCTGGTGGAGATCACCGTCGGCACCGACGGTGCGGTCACCAACGCACGCGTGCTGCGCTCCACGCCACCGCGGGTGTTCGACCGCGAGGCGCTGAACGCGACCAAGCGCTGGCGCTTCGAACCGGTCAGCGCGCCGATCACCACCCGCCGCACGCTGGCGTTCAATCCCGGCGGCTGAGCCGCCACAGCTGACGCGTGCCCGGCGGCTGCCGGGCGCGCTGCATCGCCGACGATCGCGCCGAGCGAAAGCGCTCAGGCCGCGGGCTCACCACCCGCGCGGCGCACAGGCGTGCCGAAGCGCCCCTTGCGCCAGGCCACCCAGGTCGCGAGCGCCCCCACCACCGTGCACACCAGCAGCCCCGGCAGCGAGGCCTCCGGTCCGAACGCGCCACCGCTCAGCCAGTCCGGCACGCCGGCCTGCGCGGTGCTGCGCGCGATCGCCGGTCCCATGTCGGTGCCCGACACTGCCGTGCCGAACAGATAGCCCTGGGTGAAGTTCCAGGCCGCGTGCACGCCGATGGAGACCCAGAGCCGGCCGGTGAGCACGTAGAACGCGCCCAGCATGATCCCGGCCTCCACCGCGATGCACAGCGCGGCGAACACGCTGGCGTTCGGATTGCCGAGGTGGGCCAGCCCGAACAGCGCCGCCGACAGCGCGAACGCCAGCCAGGGACCGAACGCGCGCCACAGCAGGCGCAGCAGGATCGCGCGCAGCATCAGTTCTTCCACCACGCCGGCCTGCAGCGCCTTGCCGAGCGGCCCCCACAGCGGCGCCGGTCCGGTCCAGCGGATCGCGTACACGCCCAATGCCGCCATCAGCGCCATCACCGCCGCGAACATCGCCGCGCCCAACAGCAGGCCGCCGGCCAACTGCGAGGGTGCCGCACGCCAGGCCAGTTCCGCCGGCCAGCGCCGCTCGCCCAGGCGCACCGCCACGGCGTAGAGGATGGCGGCCGTCACTGCCGTGGCGAACGCGGCGAGCGGACCCGCGCCCGACCCAAGGAGCCTGCCGCACAGCAGCGGCACCGCCGTCGCCACGACGATCATCAGCGCCAGCAAGGCGATCGCCCAGGCCACCGCCCGCAGCCAGCGCAGCATTCCCGGTTGCAGGATGCGCGCCTCGCCCAGCACCAGCAGGCGGGCATCGCCGGCAGCCGTCAGTACCGGGGCATCGTGTGGATGTGGAGACATGCAAGGCTCGCTGCGGAGAATGCTTCAGGAAGGCGGACGCATCCGCCGTGCGGGCAGGGAGTGTGCATCACGCCCGCGGTCCCTGCGCGGCTCCACTGCAATCGATCGCAGCGCGCGGACGGGGTCCGCGCGCTGCGGCGGCTCACGGCGAGATCGCCAACTGCTCCTGCCGATAGCGGCGCACCGCCGCCAGCCACAGCACCGCGGCCAGGCCGAAGCCGGTGAGCAGGTACACCGCCCAGATCTGCGGATCGATCGTTTCGCGGCGGATGATCTTCATCAACATCTGGTTCTGCGCCAGGAACGGCACCGCGAACTGCCACAGCGTGGTCTTCAGCGGATACACCATCAAGGCGTAGCCGGGCAGCATCGGCAGCAGCATCAGCCAGGTCATGTGGCTCTGCGCTTCCTTCATGCTCTTGGCCGAGGCCGCCAGGTAGGTCAGCAGCGAAGTGCCGATGAACAGCATCGGCAGCAGCACGAACAGCATCTGCAGCATCGCCACGAAGCTGACGTTGAGCTGGCGGCCGATGCCGCTGGCCACCTGCGCGCTGAGCTTGAACGCGAGCAGGGTCAGCAGCAGCGACACCAGGCCGACCACGCAGGCCGCGGCGATCTTGCCGCTGACGATGGCGCTGCGCGAGGCCGGCGTGGCCAGCAGCGGCTCCAGCGATTGCCGCTCGCGTTCGCCGGCGGTGGCGTCGAGGATCAGGTAGGCGCCGCCGATGAACGAGGTGATGGTCAGCAGCACCGGCAGCAGCATCGCCAGCAACGCACCGCGCTTGGCTTCGGGCGTGGCCAGGTCCTGCAGCGCCACGTCCAGCGGCCGCGACACCTGCGAATCGATGCCGCGCGCCAGCAGGCGCAAGGCCCCGACCTGCTGGCCGTACATGCTCAGCGCGGCCTGCACCCGCTGGGTCGGGATGTCGGCGTCGCGGCGGGTGCTGTCCTTGATGATCTCCACCAGCGCCGGGCGTCCTTCGTGCCAGGCGTTGGCGTAGTCCTCGTCGATCTTCAGCGCCAGGTCCACGTCCTGGCTGCGGATCGCGCCGGTCAGGTCCTTCGGCGGCGCGACCGCGTTCAGGCCCTGCGCGGCGAGGAAGGCGACCAGGTTCGGCGCGCGTTCGCGGCCGATCACCGGAATGTCCAGCGGCTTGTCGATCTGGGTGCGCACGCGGCTCTCGGCCAGCGCGCCCATGCCCAGGATCAGCGCCGGGTACAGCAGCGGCCCGAGCAGCAAGGCCAGCGCCAGGGTGCGGCGATCGCGCGAGAGGTCGCGCAATTCCTTGCGCATCACGGTGAATACGGTACGGAGCAGGCTCATGCGTGCAGTCCCTCGTCGCTGCCGATCGCCTTGACGAAGGCGTCTTCCAGGTTGGATTCGCCGGTGAGGGCGCGCAGTTCGTCGGCGGTGCCGGCGGCCACCACCGTGCCCTTGGCGATGATGACGATGCGATCGCACAGCGCCGCCACCTCCTGCATGATGTGGCTGGAGAAGATCACGCAGCGCCCTTCCTCGCGCAGTTCGCGCAGGAACCCGCGCAGCGCCCGCGTGGTCATCACGTCCAGGCCGTTGGTGGGTTCGTCCAGGATCACGTTGCGCGGGTCGTGGACCAGCGCGCGGGCGATCGCGGTCTTGGTGCGCTGGCCCTGGCTGAAGCCTTCGGTCTGGCGGTCGAGGATGTCGTCCATGTCCAGCGCCGTCGACAGCAGCCGGGTGCGCTCGGCGATGCGCGCCGCCGACAGCCCGTGCAGCTCGCCGAAATAGGCGATGTTCTCGCGCGCGGTCAGCCGCTTGTACACGCCGCGCGCATCCGGCAGCACGCCCAGCGCGCGCCGCACCGCCATCGGATCCTGGCCCACGTCGACGCCGTCCACGCGCACCTGGCCCTGGTCCGGCGCCATCAGCGTGTAGAGCATGCGCAAGGTGGTGGTCTTGCCGGCACCGTTGGGACCGAGCAGGCCGGTGATCTGGCCGTCGGCGGCCTGGAAGCTGACCCCTTGCACGGCCTGCACGGCGCCGGCGCGGGTCTTGAATGCCTTGTGCAGATTGTCGGCGACGATCATGCCTGCCCCTCCCTGTCGAACGCTGCGCAGCTCATGGTTCCCATCCGTTGAATGAAGTGAAGGCCGGCACGCCGCTCATCGCGTCCAGGCAGGTGGCATCGAGGTGCTTGGCATCGGCGGTCTCGAAGAACTGGCCGAGCAGCTTGGGCATGCAGCCCAGGGTCATGGTGCCGTGGCCCTGGCCACGCACCACCAGGTGACGGCCGTTGGGCAGGCCCTTCAGCACGCGCTCGGCGTAGCGTGGCGGCGTCACCGGATCCAGCTGGCCGGAGGTCAGCAGCACCGGCAGGGTGGAGGTGAACGGCGCGGTGAAGTCGGCCGGGCGGGTGCCGGTGGGCCACACCGGGCACGGCGCGAAGAACATCTGCGCCACTTCCGGGCCGAGCAGCGTGTCGTGCGTCTGCGGCGCGCGGTAGCGGTCGGCATCCTCGGCGCAGATCACCGACCACTGCATGCCGCGGTTCATCTGCCCGTCCAGTTGCCCGCCCATCATCCGCGCCAGCGACATCAGCGGGCCGTAGCGGCCGTTGGCGGCCTCGTCCAGCACCAGCGGCAGCAGCGACGCGGTCTGCGGCGCGTAGGAGAACGAGAACGCCAGGCTGGTGACGGTGTCGGCGGTGACCCGGTCGTGGCGGCTCTCGCCGCTGGCCGGGTCGCGGTAGTCCACGTCCACCGGCGCCTGCCGCAGCCGCTCCACCACCGCGCGCAACTGCGTGCGCGTATCGGTGGGAAAGCGCTTGGCGCAGGCCGGATCGGCCTTGCACTGCTCGGCCTGCAGGGCGATCGCATCCTCGAAGGTGGTGGCGAACTCGCCGCCGACCACCAGATCGTTCGGCGCTACGCCATCGATGACCACGCTGCGCACGTGCGGCGCGTAGCGGCGCGCGTACTGCTGGGCGACGCGGGTGCCGTAGGAGCCGCCGATCAGGTTGATCTTGTCCACGCCCAGCGCGGCGCGCACCGCATCCAGATCGCCGATCGCCTGGGTGGTGGTGTAGTAGCGCGGATCGGCGCGGCCCTGCAGCGACTGCGCGCAACGCCGCGCGTAGTCGACCAGTTCGTTCGCGGTGGGCGCGCGCGCCGGATCGGCCAGCGGCATCTCCTTGCCGTCCGGTCCCAGGCAGCTCAGCGGGTTTGACTGGCCGGTGCCGCGCTGGTCGATCAGGAACACGTCGCGGCGCTTGCGGGTCTCGCGCAGCGCCATGTCGACGATGCTGGCGACCTGGGTGGCGGCCTGGCCGGGCCCGCCGGCGAGGAAGAACACCGGATCCGGGTCGCTGCCGCCCTCGCCGGTGATCGGCAACCAGGCGATGTTGAGTTCGATCTTGCGGCCGTTCGGCGCCGCCGGATTCTCCGCCACCGCCATTCGCGCGCACTGCGCCGGCACGTTGTTGGAGGCAACCGGATTGGTCAGCGTGCACGGGTGGAAGCGCAGCGCGCCGTAGCTGCGCTCGGACGTCTGCGGCGCCGGTGCCTGGGCCGCCTGGCAGGCGGCGAGCAAGAGAGTGGCCGCCGCGATGGCGAACGGCCGGGAGGGGTGTCGCATGGTTCGCATCCTTGAGTTCATGGCTTGCAGAATGCCATGCCGGAACATGGCGTCGTCGTTGCCCGGTGGGGCATGGAACGGAGTGCGCGCTTACTCGGCCTCATCGAACAGGAACACCTGCTCGATGCTGTGCGCGAACAGCCGCGCGATACGGAACGCCAGCGGCAGGCTCGGATCGTACTTGCCGGTCTCCAGCGCATTGATGGTCTGTCGCGACACGCCCAGCCGCTCGCCCAGTTCGCCCTGCGACCAGCCGTGCGCCTCGCGCAGTTCGCGGATGCGGCTGTTCATTGATAGCGGCGCGCGTTCGCGACCTTGACCACCCCGTAGGTCATGCACAGCGCAGGAAACACCCACAGCATCGCGCTCGAGGCAGGCACCGTGATCACCTGCGCCGCCTGCAGGAAGCCGGCGGCCATGTAGACGCCACAAGTCAGCCCGGCAGCGATGGCGATGGACTCCAGCTCGATGCGCCGCTGCAATTCGTCGGAGTCGCGCACGAAGCGCGCCACCGCGCGGATCACCAGCGCCAACGTCAATGCCGGCAGCAGCGCGACCACCACGCGCAGCCAGTGCGCGTCGACGCTGTCGAGCAGGCGCTTCCAGAACAGCATCACCACCACGTAGGCGCCCATCGGCGGAAAGAACTCGCGGTAGTAGCGCCGTGCCAGCGCCCGCGGTGCGCTGTCGGCCAGGCTGCCCCGCGACCACCACATCAACAGCGCCATGAACAGGCCGCCGACGCCGACGCCCATGCATACCCCACGCAGATAGTCGCTGCCGCCGAGCGGCAGCCAGGTCCCCGCCGCCAGCAGCGCCAGACTCACGCACAGCACCACGATCGCGTTGCGCCTGCAGTTGCCCATGCCCCGTCCCCAATCTCAGTTCGACCCGCTCCGGCCGCCCGTTACGGCGGCGCCACATGGCGTGCCGACCTTTCCCCTGTCAAGCACGCTTGACAGCAGAATGCGCGCGCCAAGGTCGAGTGTCAAGCGTCCTTTACAGACAAAACGAAATCACCGGCAAGCCAGCGTAACGAGCCCCTCTCCCGCCGGGAGAGGGGTTGGGGTGAGGGTAAGGGCGCGAAGCGAGCTCGACGCTTCGGAAACAGGCAGCTTCGCCCTGGACCGACCGCAGGTGGAGCGGTCGCGGCTGAAGCCGCTCCTACGCAGGATGTCCAGCGCCAACGGGCACCCTGTTGCTGACGCCTTGTCCGAACGACGCGAAACACCGGCAAGCCAGCGTAACGAGCCCCTCTCCCACCGGGAGAGGGGTTGGGGTGAGGGTAAGGGCGCGAAGCGCGCTCGACACTTCGGAAACACGCAGCTTCGCCCTGGACGGACCGAAGGTGTAGCGGTCGCGGCTGAAGCCGCTCCTACGCGGGATGTCCTGCGCCGACAGCGGCCGTTACTTGCTGCTGACGTATTTCTCGCGGCGGATGTGCGGCACCGGCATGCCGGCCTCCTTCAGCGCATCGAAGCAGGCGTCGACCATGTTCGGATTGCCGCACAGGTAGGCGATGTCGCCCTCGGCCTGCGGCGCGAACTCGGCGAGGAACTGCTGCACGTAGCCATGCCGCACGTCGGCATGCGGCGCCTCCGGCAGCTCGCGCGAGAAGCACGGCACGAAACGGAAACCGGGATGCGCATCGGCGAAAGCGCGGAATTCGTCACCGTACAGCAGCTCGGCCGGGGTGCGCGCGCCCAGCAGCAACACCACTTCCACGCCGCGCTCGGCCATCGCGGCTTCCAGCAGCGGCAGCATCGAACGGTACGGAGTGACGCCGGTGCCAGTGGCGATCAACAGATAACGACGGTTGCTATCGCCGGGCTGCAGGCAGAAGCGGCCGTACGGACCGCTGGCGCAGACCTGCCCGCCGATCTCCAGGCCTTCGAACAGCGCGGTGGCCGCGCCGCCGGCGACGAAGCTGACCGCGATCTCGACCGTGGCATCGGCCGGCTGCGTCGGATCGTGGCGCGTGGCCAGCGAATAGCTGCGCTTGGTGGCGGTGCCATCGGCATAGTGGAAGTGCACCTGCACGAACTGGCCCGGCACGAACGGCAGCGGCTGGCCGTCGTCGCGGACGAAGCGATAGTGGCCGACGGCCGGGGCCAGCATGTGGCGGTCGACCAGTTTCAACGGGAATTGGGCAGGCACGGAGATGCAACAGTCTGTGGCCGGGGGCGACCCCGCGAGGTCTTCTATAATAGCGGCTGCACTTCTCCTGCGCCGTCGATGCGGCGCGAAGGCCCGCCTTGACTCCCGCATCCGCTATTTCTTCCCAGACCCCGGCGCCTGCCCTGCGCGTGCGCGACCTGCGCAAGACCTACGACAACGGCGTGCAGGCCCTGCATGGCGTGTCGCTGGACGTGCTGCCCGGCGACTTCTTCGCCCTGCTCGGCCCCAACGGCGCCGGCAAGTCCACCCTGATCGGCATCATCAGCTCGCTGGTCAACCTCAGCGCAGGCCAGGTCGAGGTGTTCGGCACCGACCTGAGCAGCCAGCGCAGCGCGGCGATGCGCCTTATCGGCCTGGTACCGCAGGAAATCAACTTCAACCTGTTCGAGAAGCCCTTCGACATCCTGGTCAACTACGCCGGCTTCTACGGCATGCCGCGCGCCGAGGCCGAGCGCCTGGCCGAAGCCGAACTCAAGCGTGCGCACCTGTGGGAGAAGGCCCAGGTGATGAGCCGCACCCTGTCCGGCGGCATGAAGCGGCGGCTGATGATCGCCCGCGCGATGATGACCCGGCCGCGCCTGCTGATCCTGGACGAACCCACCGCCGGCGTGGACATCGAGATCCGCCGCGACATGTGGCGCGTGCTGCGCGAGATCAACGCCGCCGGCACCACCATCATCCTCACCACGCACTACCTGGAGGAAGCGGAGAGCCTGTGCCGCAACCTGGCGATCATCGACCGCGGCCGCATCGTCGAGCAGGGCCCGATGCGCGCCCTGCTGGCCAAGCTGGACGTGGAAGGCTTCCTGCTGGACATCGACGGCGAGCTGCCGGCGCAGTTGCCGGCGATCGAGGGCACCACCCTGCTCGCCCAGGACGCGCACACACTGGACCTGGACATGCCGCGGGCGATGGACCTCAACCGCGTGTTCGCCGCACTGGGCGACGCCGGCATCCGCGTGCGCTCCATGCGCACCAAGAGCAATCGCCTGGAAGAACTGTTCGTGCGCCTCACCGGCGAACACCGCGATGCCGCTGCGGCCACGACCGGCGCGGCCACGCCGTCCGCCACTCCCTGATGCCCCCACGGCGACGACCATGACTTCCCAGACCGATTCCACCCTCCCCGTTTCCGACGCCACGCCCGCCCAGCGCAACTGGGTCGCGCTGGGCACCATCGTGCGCCGCGAGGTCAAGCGCATCCTGCGCATCTGGGGCCAGACCCTGGTGCCGCCGGCGATCACCATGACCCTGTACTTCCTGATCTTCGGCGGGCTCATCGGCTCGCGCGTGGGCGACATGGGCGGCTACAGCTACATGCAGTTCATCGTTCCCGGCCTGGTGATGATGAGCGTGATCCAGAACAGCTACGGCAACATCAGCTCCAGCTTCTTCGGCGCCAAGTTCGGCCGCCACGTCGAGGAACTGCTGGTCAGCCCGATGCCCAACTGGGTGATCCTGTGGGGCTACGTCGCCGGCGCGGTGCTGCGCGGGCTGATGGTCGGCGTGATCGTGCTAATCATCGCCATGTTCTTCACCCCGGTGCGGATCCCGCACCCGCTGGTGACCCTGACCACGGTGCTGCTGGGCGCGACCATCTTCTCCCTGGCCGGCTTCATCAACGCGGTCTACGCGAAGAAGTTCGACGACGTGGCGATCGTGCCGACCTTCATCCTGACCCCGCTGACCTACCTGGGCGGCGTGTTCTATTCGGTCAAGCTGCTGCCCGGCTGGGCCGAGGCCGCCACCCACGCCAACCCGATCTTCTACATGGTCAACGCCTTCCGCTACGGCCTGCTCGGCAGCAGCGACGTGCCGGTGTGGGTGGCCTACAGCCTGATGCTGGGCTTCGTCGCGGTGCTGGCGGCGCTGGCGCTGTGGCTGCTGCGGCGCGGGGTGGGGTTGCGGAGCTGACGCGCCGCGTCCCTAGCGCCCCTGCCCTCCAGGCGGCTTACGCCGCCCCAAGTACGACGCCGCCAGGCGTCGTCGTGACAAGCGGCAACGTCTCGCATCGCCTGAAAAGGCCGCGCCGACACGGCGTGGCAGCGACACAGTGCACAGGCGCTCGCTATTTGGTACGAGCACCTAGTGGACGAAGACGTAGACGCAAGAGACCTACCCTCGCCGGGAGCTGAGCGCACCGCAGTCAGCCGCCATATGTACAGCGCGATACACGCCGCGTCCCGGATTGCAGCCGGTGTCAGGCACCGGCATATCCGCTATGCGTCACAGTCGAATCTGACGAAGCGCACGGCGCGAGTGCACCGAATTCACAATTGTATATTCCGTACGGGAACGCACGCGTCCAAAGTTTGACTCTATAGTGTGATGCGAATCCTGTTAAGCGCCAATTTATTAACGCAAGTTTTCTTGTAACGGCAATATCCCGACGCTACAGTGCACACGTCCGCTACACACCATCTCTTTACTGGACGTAAAGCGCGGGCCGGAGACCAGCTTCGTCTCCGTGAACGACTTCACTTAATGAACCCATGTCGCCACACGTTGCCGCTGGCACGCTTGTGTGTTGCCGGTAATTGGGCGATCGAGCCAAGGAGAGGAATCAGATGAAGATCCAACGCAAGCCCATCCGCTTCGGCCGCAAGCAGCACGGCCAGGGCATGACCGAGTACATCATCATCGTGGCCCTGATCGCGATCGCGGCGATTGGCGTGTTCACGTTCTTCGGCGGCACCGTCCGCAGCCAGGTCGCCGGCATGGCGCAGGAGCTGTCGGGCAAGCAGGACGCCAGCCAGATGATCAACCGCGCTGGCACCAACGCCGGCAAGGCGCAGTCGCAGGCCGACAAAGACAAGGGCATGGCCGCCTACAACGGCAACAAGTAATGCCATTGCCACCATCTGCCCCGAGGCGGGCAGATGGTGGCCTGCCGTCGATCGTGTCGGCAGACGTCTTGTCCGGAATTCTGCGCGTTAGCTAGCTCCCAATCCATGGAACCCGCCGGGTCCGACGCACGCGTCGTGCCCTCGGCGTGGTGTTGCCCGAAGGAAGCCGCATGGTGATCATCGCCGCCGCCAATCCCTCGACCACGACGGTCGCGCCAGGGCCGACCTGTGTCCGTTCCAAAATGCAGGGACAGGCCATGCCGATGGTGCTGGTGTTCCTGATGGTGCTGTGCGTGGGCCTGCTGGTGACCTTCAACACCGGACAGGTGGTCGGCAAGAAGGTCGAACTCACCAATGCCGCCGATGCCGCGGCGTACAGCATCGCCGTCGAGCAGGCGCGCGCGCGCAATTTCGCGGCCTATCTGAATCGTGGACGCGTCGCCAACGAGGTGGCGGTCGCGCAGATCGTCAGTCTGAACTCCTGGCTGACCATGGTGCACTCATCGTCGGTGCACTTCGAGAAGGTCGTAGAGGTCGCGGAAGTCTTGCTGTTCTGGGTGCCGGCCCTTGGTGAAGTCCTAATCGGCGTCGATCGCGCGATGACGGTGATCAACAGGACGCTCAAGATATTTCGCCAAACCTTTCTGCGGGCAGCGGACACCACCATCGGCATATTGGATCAAGCACTCGACCATCCCTACGCGCTGGCCGCCGAGGCGGCGGTGGGCGACCTCACGTCGGAGGCCAACGTCTTCGCCATGGCCAGCAAGGTCGTCAAGGACAATGTGCCCGATGCCGATCTGACCGTGGTCGGCAAGGGCGTTCTGGCCAAGAACGTGCTTTCCGCAGGCAATCAGCTGGAAAGCTATACCCCAGGCGAACGCCGCGGCCTGACCAGCACCAACAAGGGCGGCGAGCGCTATCGCAATGTGGTGATGGCGTCGCGCGATACGTTCACGCGCGCACGCGACGGCACGGCGTTCGGCATCTTCAACAACAATGGCGGCACCGACATGGTCGAGTACGACCGGTGGTCGGCCGTGGACACCTTCCAACTCAAGCTTCCGCTGCTTGTCACCACCCTCAAGATTCCGATCGGCTGGGCGGGCACCCAGGCGGTCGACAATCGCAAACCCAACTTCTTTCCCGGGATGAACAACGGGCGGGGATGGCAATCGCCCTACGAAAACAATCGCACCTATCGGGCCTACAACGGCACCAAGCGCAGCGACATCGCCGGCGCATTCATCGAAGGCGACCCAGCCGTCCTCCCGGACTTCAAACGCAACCAAGCTTTCATCAACAGCTATCGTTACGGCATCAGCCCTCGCTATCGGGACGTCAAGGACGCCTACTCGCAGCAGCCCGAGGGCGCCAATGCCGGGCCGATCTACACCGTCGAAGTCGGCACCCGGGTCGACAAGGCGCGCACCAGCTCGGCGCTGAAGATCGGCAGTGGACGGATGCAGCTGAAGGATCAGGCGCGCGGCGAGCAATTGCGCGCGATGGCCAGTGCGCAGGTCTATTTCAATCGTCCCTACGAACTCAGCGCCTTCCGGCGCTCGGTGTGGGGCAGAGGCGACAGCAAGTTCGAAAAAGGCAGCCTGTTCAGTCCGTATTGGCAGGCGCGCCTGGTGCAAACCCCCATTTCCGACCGAACACTCCTGGTGACCGCTCCATGATGTTATTGACCAACCGATCCCGCGCGCTGGCGCTTGCTTGCATGGCCTCGCTGGCGTTCACCGCCGGCTGCCAGTCGCACGACGCGACCGAGGGCGGCAACGGTGGTGGGGATTCCTCCTCGGAAAGCGGGGTCAAGTCGCTGCCCGCCCTCCATGTCGTGCTGACCTGGGAGTCGCGCATGGGAGGCGAAAACCTGGAGCGCAAGAACTATCAGGCGAAGCTGGAAGCCTGCCGTGGCTCCGGCATGCCCACGCGTGCGCTTTCGCCGCAGGACGAAGCCAAGCTGGGAACCGGCGAGGTCGAGATCATGATCGACGCACATCGGCAGTTCGCGCATCAGGTCAGCTGGACCCTCGACGCCGATGACGACAGCGCGCAGGGCGCCTGCATGGTCAAGCTCGAGGAGCACACGGACAAGGACACCATCCAGGACACCAACGGCATGTATCTGCCGATCGACAGCAGCACGCGCACGCAGGAACGGCAGACCGTCCAGGCCATCGGCTGGAAGCTCGCTGGCGACGCCCAGGTCAAGGGGCAGCCCTGCACGCGCTGGGAGAACGGCAAGCAGGACGTGTGCATGTGGTCGGGCGGCAGCAAGTGGGGCTTTTCCGAGTCGCCAGGCGATGCGGCCGGCTGCACGATCGATGGCGCCGGCGCCTATCTGCAGGCCATTCCGCTGGAGGCCAAGCCGCTGCAGGGCGGCAACGGCTGCGTGCTGCAGGTCAAGTCGTTCAGCCTCGGCAGCGGTCTGGTTCCTTCCAACGTGGCGGGTGAGAAGGAAGAAAACTAGGAGGACACGGCATGAAGACGACGCTCTTTGCACCAGCGCGCAGGATGCGCGGACAGGGGATGGTGGAGCTGGCGGTCTGTGCCGCTGTGCTGGTGCCGCTGTTCCTGCTGATCCCGGTTGTCGCCAAGTTGGGGCACGGCAAACAGATGGCGATGCAAGCGGCACGCAACGCCGCCTGGGAAGCGAGCGTGGCCAAGAACTATCAGCCGGCCAGCCGCGCCGCGCTGCAAGGCAAGGCGCTCGACCGCAACTTTGCCGATGCCGACGCGCCGATCACCAGCCGCACATCCGGCGCCAGCGGCGGTGCGTTCGCCGATCAGATGCTCAATACCTTCTCGAACCAGAAGCTGCTGGAAAAACGCGACCTGTCGATCACGCGTACAGCGAACAGGGGCTCTCCCGGCTACGTCGACGAGGCGGCCCAGTTGCTACCGAAGAACTATTTCGACAATGCCTTCCCGCCCAACAAGAGCGGCTATGTCACGGCGGAAGTGACGCTGAACTATCGCGACCTGAAGACCGCGGACGGTCGACCCGCGCACTTTCTCGAGCCGTTGGACAACCTCGATCTGGCCGACAAGCGTCACCAGACGTTGCTGACCGATGCCTGGAATGCCTCCGGTCCGCGCAGCGGTGCACGTAGTGTGATCGCCACGGTGCGTCCCTTGGCGCCGGTCTCCTACTTCGATGGGCTGGACCGGGTCTTCGACGTGCTGAAGCCTTTGACCCCGATCCTGCCCATGGTTGGCTCTCTCGGCGATCTCGAGCTGGGCGCGATCGAGCCGGATGTCGTGCCTGCAGACAAGCTCGCCAACTACCCGGTCAAGCCGGGCAAGCCATGAGTCCGCGCGTTTCCCACCGCATGCTCGCTGGCGGGCTTGGCGCGCTCTTGTCGACGGTCGCGGCGCAGCAGGCGCATGCGCTGGACTGGCCGGAAGTCCCGGTCCCCGAGCAGGCCTCGGGCGAGATCGTATCCGAGCACATGCTCTACAACGGCATCGCCATGCGGGCCAGTCGCTTCCGTGTCGCCGAATCGCCGAAGCAGGTCGAGCAGTTCTATCGGAAGGAGTGGGGCAACGCCGTCGTGACCACCCCAATGGGCAACAAGACCGTGCTTGGGCACATGACCAGGGACGGCTATTACATCACCGTGGAACTGAGTGGCGATGCCAATCGCACGCAGGGCCAGATCGGCGTCATGGAAGTTCCCAAGAAGGATCTTCCCGCCGACAACGTCGGCAAGGGCTTCGGCCGGCTGCCCGAGACACAGGTCGCCGAGGACATCGTCTACATGGACACGCCGCGTCATGTCAGGACGCTGAGCATGCTCAACCGCTATACGCCGCTGCAGAACCAGCAGTACTACGCACGGTATTTCGCCGGGCAGGGCTTTGCGCGCGATGGCTCGTCCTCGGCCTGCACCGCGAGCAGTCCGCACTGCGTCTCCCGCTTCACCCGGCAGGACGATCGCGTCACCGTGACCTCGAGCCGCGGGCAGACCGGCACCGTGATCGTGGCGGTGGTTGAATGAACGCGCATGCCCTGTCCTGCCAGCGCCTGCAGCGCGGCCAGTCCACGATCGAGTACACGGTGGTGGTGATGGCGCTGGTGATCGTGCTGATCGCCAAGCCCGACGTGATCACCGACGTGGTGACAGCCCTGAAAGATCTCTATGCCGCCTTCGTCTACGCCATCTCGGCGTCCGACGTGCTGGTGGGGTGATCCCTCTTCCCTCGCGATGACCTGCCCGACGGCGCCTCTTCAATGCAGAAACCCAAACTCAGCAAGAACGTCCTTTTCATCCTGGTCGCGGTGGTCATGGCCGGCCTGGCCGCCTTCATCGCGGTCAGCTACATCCGCACCACCGTCGCCGAACGCACCCAGGACAACCGGCCGATGGTCGACGTCGCCGTGCCGGTGAACGATCTGCCGCAGGGGGCGATCCTGCAGGGCAGCGATCTGGCCCTGCGCACGATCCCGGCCGAGTTCGCGCCCGCCGATGCGGTCACGCCCGACAACCACGCCCAGTTCGAAGGCAGGATATTGCGTGCACCGGCACGGGGCGGCGCGCCGTTGAGCGCCAGCGCCCTGGTTCCGCTGTACGACCAGTTCTCGCGGCTGATTCCCAAGGGCAAGGTCGCCTACACGATGAGCGTGGACGAGAACAATTCGATCTCGGGCATGATCGCGCCGGGCGACCTGATCGACATCTTCTTCGTCAAGGACGCCTCCACCGGCAGCAATGGCGCCGCCGGCAGCCAGGCATCGGGCGCGCAGGTGTTCCCGCTGCTGCAGAAGATCAAGGTGCTGGCGGCCGGCAGCCGCATCGGCGAGACGGCGCCGAAGGAAGGCGAGGAATCCAGTACGTCCACCGGCTTCTCCAGCGTCACCCTGGAGCTGGACCAGTATCAGGCCAAGCAGCTCGCCGTCGCCTCCAAGGTGGGCGCGGTGCGCGTCCTGCTGCGCGAAGTGCAGGACACCTCGCCCGGCGCGGCGACGGGCATGAGCGAGAGTCAGTTGTTGCGGTCGCTGGGATCGGGCGATCCGGCAAACACAGGCAGCGGAAGCAGCCGCGTAGAGTTCATCATTGGCGGAAAGGGTTAAGCATGACGCAAGCAACACGCCGTCGCAGGAGCAAGGCCGGGACATCGGCGCCATGGTTGGCCGGCTTGCTGCTGGCGGGCATCGGGGGATGGAACGCATCGGCACAACAGGCCGCCACCACTGCTGCGGCATCACGGCCTGCCGCGCGCGCGCCGGCGACCACGCCAGCAGCGCCGCCGGCGACCGGGCAGGCAGCGGATGCCCCGTCGGCAGAACAGGCGCGACTGATGGCGCAAGGACGCCAGGTCGACCAGCTCAAGCAGACGGTGGAATCGCAGATCCAGGAACTGGGCAACGGCAACGCCTCGTCGGGCGGTGGCGGCGTCGCGTTGGCCGGCGACAAGAAGCCCTCGGTCGCCCCGTTGATCCAGCCGTCGCAAAGCATCTACGCCGGCGAAGCCGTGGTGCGGCGGGTTCCCGGTACGCTGCGCCGCATCGCGGTCGGCGACGGCGAGGTCCTGAGCGTCTTCTCGGTCGGCAAGTCCGAACTGGTCATGATCGGCACCAAGCCCGGCGAGACCAACGTCCACCTGTGGATGGCCGATGGCAGCCAGCGCGACGTCAACGTGACGGTCGGTGGCAGCAAGTCCGAAGGCGCGGCCGAGACCGTGCGCGAACTGCTGGGCAATACGCCGGGCGTCACCGTGCGGGCCATTGGCTCCAATGTGGTGATCTCGGGCAACGACGTGGATGCCGCCACCACGGCCAAGATCCAGGCCTTGCAGAAGATCTATCCGCAGGTGCTGAACTTCGCCGGCGCCGACCCGGTCGGCATGCGGCCGATGGTGCAGATGGACGTGTCGATCATGGAGTTCAACAAGAACGCTGTGGAGGACCTGGGCATCCGCTGGGACAGCACCATCGACGGTCCGATCGGCGGCCTGATCCGCGACGTGACCACCAATAATTATTTCCGCGTGCTGCCGCAGGACAACCAGACCTTCCAGGACATCAAGGATCAGTTGCCCACCAAGCTGCCCGGGCCGCAGGGCTACTTCGGTATCGCCACCACGATCGCCTCGAAGATCAACCTGCTGATGAGCCGCGGCAAGGCCTGGGTGCTGGCGCAGCCCAAGCTGAGCGCCAAGAGCGGCAGCAACGCGACCTTCCTGGTCGGTGGCGAAGTGCCGATCGTGGTGCCGTCGATCCTCGGCCAGACCCAGATCGAGTACAAGGAATACGGCATCCGCCTGAACATCAACCCGTCGGTCAACTCGTCCAATCAGGTGAATACCTCGATCATGGCCGAGGTCAGCCGGATCGATCCATCGGTGTCGGTACAAGGTGTGCCTGGCTTCCTGACGCGGCGCGTCGAGACCGAACTGAACGTCAATGCCGGCCAGACCATCGTCATCTCCGGGCTGCTCGATCGGGAAGCCTCCAAGGCGGTGGACAAGCTGCCGCTGCTGGGCGACATCCCGATCCTGGGCAAGCTGTTCCGCTCCGATGGCTTCCGCGGCAACAAGACCGAACTGGTGATCTTCGTGACCCCGCGCATCGTCAGCCCGACCTCGCCGGAGAACCTGCAGGATCTGCAGCGCGCCCAAGGGATCGAAAAGGAGTTGCAGGACGAAATCAGCCCCCGCCAAGACAAGTTGATCAAGTAATCCACCCCACGGAGCGCAAGGTTCACCGCCATGTTCACAGTGCTGATCAATACGCCAGGAGGCGACACGCGCCAGGTCAAGTGCATGCACCGCGAGTGCGGCATCGGCCGCGCCGATGCCAACCTGGTGATGCTGCAGGGCTGGAACATCGCCGGCAAGCACGCCACCCTGCTGCGCGAGGACGACGGCGTGTTCATCCTGCCCCTGGGCGGGCGCGAGCCAATCACGCTCAACGGCAAGGTGGTGCTGGCCAAGCAGGGGCCGATCGACGGCAAGGACGAGATCCGCATCGGCCAGTACATGCTGAAGGTCAGCGGCGACGATGCACGCATCGTCCGGCAGACGCCTGCCGCCAACGACGGCGCGGCGGTCAGGGCCACGGAAGCGCCCGCGGCAACCACCGAGGCCGCGTCCGACCGCCAGGCGGCGGCGCCCGCCGCGACAGACATGGTGGTGGCTGGCCCGCCGCCGTCGGACATCGCCACTTGGCGCACCAAGCTGCACATGGCGCTGGTGCGGCAGATGGACCTGCGGCGCATGGACGTACGCAGCATGGACGACAGCGCGCTGCGCGACAGCACCATCAACCTGATCGACGACATCCTCAAGCGCGAGTTCAGCGATCTGCCGGCCGACATCAGCCCGCGCAGGCTGGCCAAGCAGGTGCTGGACGAGGCGATCGGACTGGGACCACTGGAAGACCTGATCGACGATCCGACCGTCACCGAAATCATGGTCAATTCGCACGATGACATCTTCATCGAGCGTGCCGGGCGCATCCAGAAGTCCGAGGTGGTGTTCTCCAACGAACGTGCCTGCCTAGCCGCGATCGAACGCATCGTTACGCCCCTGGGGCGGCGTATCGACGAAAGTTCGCCGCTGGTCGACGCGCGCCTCAAGGACGGTTCGCGCGTCAATGCGGTGATCCCGCCGGTCGCGCTGCGCGGCCCCAGCATCAGCATCCGCAAGTTCGCCACGCGCCGGCTGATGGGCGAGGACCTGCTGAAGTTCGGCTCGCTGAACCAGCCGATGCTGGACTTCCTGATTATGGCCGTGCGCGAGCGCCGCAACATCGTGGTGTCCGGCGGTACCGGCTCGGGCAAGACCACCCTGCTGAACATCCTGTCCAACTTCATCCCGGACGGCGACCGCGTGGTCACCATCGAGGATGCGGCGGAACTGAAACTGGTCCAGCCCAACCTGGTGGCGCTGGAAGCGCGCCCGCCCAACATGGAGGGCAAGGGCCAGATCACCATCCGCGACCTGGTCAAGAACGCGCTGCGCATGCGCCCGGACCGCATCGTCGTCGGCGAGTGCCGCGGCGGCGAATGCCTGGACATGCTGCAGGCGATGAACACCGGCCACGAAGGCTCGCTGACCACCGCGCACGCCAACAACCCGCGCGAGACGCTCTCGCGCCTGGAGGTGATGGTGATGATGGCCGGCATGGAGCTGCCGATGACGGTGGTGCGCGAGCAGATCGCGTCGGCGGTCAACCTGATCGTGCACCAGCGCCGCTATCCCTGCGGCTCGCGCAAGGTCAGCCACATCACCGAAATCACCGGCATCGAAAGCGGCACCATCCAGATGCAGGACCTGTTCCTGTTCAAGCCCACCACCTACCATGGCCCCGACGGCAAGGTCGCCGGTAACTTCGTTGCGACCGGTGCAGTGCCCGAGTTCTACGAAGAGCTCGCCGAGCGCGGCGTGTCGGTGGATCTGGGCATCTTCCGCAACCAGGGAGGCGCGCGCTGATGGGCCTGTGGCTGATCGCCCTGCTGGTGTTTGCCGGAACCGCGATGGCCATCCTGCTGATCGCGCGCTCCAGCGAGCAGTTCCTGAAGCGCTACCGCGAAAGCTTCATGGACCAGGCCCGCATGAACCTGGCGGACATGTTCCTGTTCCTGGATCCGGCCCAGGTCTACATGATCAGCGCCGTGGTGATGGTGGTCATCCCGCTGCTGGTGTGGATGCTGACCGGCAGCCTGGTCATCGCGGTGCTGATCGGCATCTTCCTGATCTTCGCCCCGCGCAAGGTCTACGCGTTCCTGCGCAAGCGTCGGCTGGAGAAGATCCAGGAGCAGCTTCCCGACGCGCTGCAGATGCTGTCCAGCAGCCTGCGCGCCGGCGTCGGCTTTGCGCCGGCGATGGAAGTGCTGGTCCACGACGGCCAGCCGCCGCTGGCGCAGGAACTGGCGCTGGTGCTGCGCGAACAACACATGGGGCTGCGCGCCGAGGAAGCGATGGAGAACTTCAGCAAGCGCGTGCCCATCACCGATGCGGAGCTGTTCGTCTCGGCGGTGAATATTTCGCGTGAGGTCGGCGGCAATCTGGCCGAGACCCTGGCGACACTGGCAGAGACGCTGCGCCGACGCCTGACCATGGAGAAGAAAGTGAAGTCGCTGACCGCGCAGGGCCGCCTACAGGGCATCGTCATGGCGATGCTGCCGGTGTTCCTGATCGGCTACCTCAGCGTGATGTATAGCGAAACCATGCAGCCGATGTTCCACAGCTGGCACGGCTGGGTGGTGATCACCATCTGCCTGGTCATGGAATACCTGGGCTACCGTCTCTGCAAGAAGATCATGACGATCGACGTATGACCTGGATGCTCGCCCTCGTCGCGCTTCTCGCTGCCGGCGCCGTCGCGCTGGTGGTCATCGGCACGCGCGGGGTGATCCGCGAAGTCGAACTGGAGGACCGCACCTACTACGATCCGCTGCCGCGGCTGATGCAACTGATGTGGCCGTTGGTGACGGTGCTGACCCGGCGCATCGCGCCGCGCCTGAGCGTGGCGCAACTGGAACAGACCCACCGCCAGTTGCAGGCCGCCGGCCAGGACTACACGCTGACACCGGAAGAGTTCTACGGCCTGCGCATGGCCAGCGCGCTGGTGGTGATCGCCTTCTTCCTGCTGTGCACCGGCATGCTCGGCCACCTGGGCATCGGTTCGGGCCTGATGTGCGTGCTGTTCGGCGGCGTGCTGGGCTGGCTGTATCCCGCACTGTGGCTGGGCGAGCGGCGCAAGGCGCGGCAGAAGACCGTGGTGCGCGACCTGCCGGTCTATCTGGACTTCATCACCATGTCGGTCGAGGCCGGCCTGAACGTCACCGGCGGCATCGAGCAGGCGGTCGCCAAGGGACCGGCCGGCGCACTGTCGCAGGAGTTCTCGCGCATGCTGCGCGATCTGCGCGCCGGCCTGCCGCGCGCCGAGGCGCTGCGCCGCATGGCCGAGCGCATGGACATCGCGCAGATCACCAGCTTCACCAGTGCGCTGATCCAGGCCGACAAGGTCGGTGCCAACCTCAGCGACACCTTGCGCGCGCAGGCCAACCAGCGCCGCGAGGAACGCTTCCTGCGCGCCGAGAAGCTGGCGCTGGAAGCGCCGGTGAAGATGATGCTGCCGCTGGTGATGTTCTTCTTCCCGCTGATCTTCCTGTTCCTCGCCTACTTCATCTACTTGAAGATGCTGCAGGAGGGGATCCTGTGAAGCGTGGATGCATCGAGCGCAGCGCCGGCGCCCCGATCCCGCAGGTGTGGGCGGCCGATACCTGGTGGTCGCGTGCGCGTGGCCTGCTGGCGCGCCCGGCACTGGCCACGGACGGCTCGGAGGCCTTGCTGATCCGTCCCTGCGCCAGCGTGCATACCATCGGCATGGGCTACCCGCTGGATCTGGTGTTCCTGGGCCGCGACGATGTGGTGCTGGAGTGGCGCGAGAACGTCAGGCCGTATCGCACGGCGATGTGCCGCCGTGCCGCGACCACCATCGAGTTCCATGGCGGTGCGCTGGACCGTCTGCAACCGCAACGCGGCGAACACTGGCACTGGCGCGCCACCGCGCCGGCGCCTTCCTCTCCGGGAGCCCGCTCATGAATGCACGCGTCCGCACACTCCGCAGTCGCACGTCGATGCGCGGCCAATCCATGGTGGAACTGGTGATCATCACGCCGGTGCTGCTGTTCCTGTTGCTTGCGGTCATCCAGGCGGTGCTGCTGTACCGCATGAAATCCACGCTCGATTACGCCGCGCTGATGGCGGCGCGCGCGGGTGCGGTGAGCGGAGTGGACCGCATGGAGATGCGCAAGGGCTTCGCCAAGGGCATGATGCCGCTGTACGCCCACGACACCGGCCAGGCCGCGCTCGAAGTGGCATACGCCAAGGCATTCGCCGACCTCACCCTGCACGGCCACATCACCGTGATCAATCCCACGCGGGCCGCGTGGAGCAACTTCCGCGAACGTCAGTACAACGGCCAGTACGCGTTGCCGAACGACACGCTCGCCTATCGCAGCGATGCGATCGGCAGCAGCGGCGTCAATGTGCAGGACGCCAACATCCTCAAGATCAAGGTGGTCTACGACGCGCCACTGGTGGTGCCCTTCGTCGGCTGGGTGCTGGGCGGGAAATCGCAGTACCTGAAAGCAGGTACGTTCGAAGCCTCTCCGCTGCAGCCGCTCACCGGACGCCTGCCCATCGAGAGCTATGCGATCGTGCGCATGCAGTCGCCGATCTACACGCAAGGCAACCTCGACAAGTGATGCCCCGTCTCGCGCTGCTGGCGTGCGTTGCACTGCTGTCCCAGATCATTGCCGGCTCGGCGTGCGCCGAGGACGCCGCGTTCTCCGGCGTGGCGCAGGTCAGCACCAACGAACTTGGCGGCCTGAGCCGGATCCAGCCGCGCGGTGCGGTGCAGCCGGCGACGGTGTTCTTTCGCGACGACGCGTTGCGGATCCAGTTCCAGGATGCCGGCGGTCGGTCGTATGCGCTGATCCTGGCAAAGGGTGCGCCCACCGGCTGGATCGTGGGCCAGCAAGGGGGTGCCATGCCCGTTCCCGGCATGCGCTGGCCGCTACGCTTCGATCCAGAGCAACCCTGCGCGGGACTCGGCATGTTCGCCGACTGCCAGCGTGGCGACAGCGGCCTGCGCGCGGGCCGCGACGCGGTGCAATGGCGGTACCGCCTGGCCAATCCGGATGGGCCGGGCAGAACCCGGCAAGGCACGATGTGGCTGGACCGCGAGACCGGCCTGGTGCTCGCCTATCGCGGCAAGACCGGACTGGAACAGCAACAGCACTGGGACATCCAACGCGTCGACTATGGCCCGCAGCCGGATGCCTTGTTCCAGCCGCCCGACCTCGCGCACTGATCCCGCGTCACCTGCAATCCATGCGCACGTCGCCCACTCTTGGTCGACGCGGATTCATGGTTCTGCAGCAAGATCGGCCGATCGCGCCGTTACACTAGATTGGTTCGTCCCCCGACAAGGAGTATCTCCGTGAAAAGAGCAGTAGCGGCGACGTTGGCCCTGGCCGCCATCGCAAGCCTGAGCGCCTGCAAGAAGCATGAGCAGCCCGCGCATCCCGACGATCAGGCGGCGCCCCCCGCGGCGACCGCCAGCGCCACGCAGGACGCGTCCACGCAGCACGCTACCGCCAGCACGGCATTCGATCCGGCCAGCTTGCCGGTGTCCGACGTCGCACTGGGAGATTTTCCGTACATCGCACTGCCCACCGGCTACGTCACCGGCAGCACGCCGGACGTCGCGGACTTCGACCAGGTGCCGTTCTGGACCGGCGATCGGCTGCAGCCGGTCGAGGGCAAGGTCTGGTCGGCGCACATCGATGCGGCGCAGGGCAAGACCTTCTCCGACCTGGAACTGTCCCGCAACATCGAGGCCGTCGTGACCGCACTCGGCGGCAAGAAGATCTTCGACGGCCGGATTCCCGAGGCGGCGACGCAGAAGATCAAGGAGTGGCCGCGCGATGTCGCCACCAAGTACAACAGCGGCCTTGGCGACATCTGGAACAATCCGGCACAGGTCTTCGTGGTGCATCGCGCCGACCGCGACATCTGGATCCACCTGTGCAGCTACCAGTTCGGTGGAGGCCTGCTGATTGCCGAGACCAAGCCGCTGCAGGTCACCGCCAGCCTGCTGCCGGCCAGCGAACTGAAGACGCAGATCGACAAGACCGGCAAGGTGGCCTTGCACGTCAACTTCGCCACCGACAAGACCGACATCCTGCCCGACTCGCAGCCGCAGATCGCGCAGGTCGTGCAATTGCTCAAGCAGGACGCCGCGTTGAAGCTGGCCGTCAACGGCTATACGGACGGCAGCGGCGATGCCGCGCACAACAAGACGCTGTCGGAGGGACGCGCCAAGGCGGTGGTCGCCGCGCTCGTCGCGCAGGGTATCGACGCGTCGCGCCTGACCGCGGCCGGCTTCGGCGATGCCGACCCGGTGGCGGACAATGCGACCGAGCAAGGCAAGTCGCAGAACCGCCGCGTCGAGTTGGTGAAGAAGAGCTGAGCCGCACCGGGTACCGCGGCATGCGGTCACCCTGATGCGTGCGGGTCGTGGTGCGGCGCAACGGCATGACCGATTGCGCCGCATCGTCGACAGGACCGCACGCGCGCTCGTTTGCCGGCATGCGTTTCCGCAGTCGGACGCCTCCCACTCCATGGCGATCCACGTCTCATGCGTATCCTGATTCTCGGCGCCGGCGCGACCGGCGGTTACTTCGGCGGACGCCTGGCCCAGGCCGGCGTCGATGTCAGCTTCCTGGTGCGGCCGCCGCGGGCCGCACGCCTGCAGCGCGACGGCCTGCGCATCCGCAGCCCACGCGGCGACGCGGCGATCGCGGTGAGTACGCTCACCGCCGACACGCTACCCGGCGCCGCGCAGGCGCGGCCGTTCGATCTGGTGTTGCTCAGTTGCAAGGCCTACGACCTGCAGAGCGCGCTGGAGGCGGTGGCACCGGCGGTCCACGAGGACACCAGCGTGCTGCCGATCCTCAATGGCCTGCGCCACTATCGGGCGCTGGATGCGCGCTTCGGTGCGGAGCGGGTCGTCGGCGGGCTGTGCTTCATCAGCGCGGTACTGGATGCCGACGGCGCGATCCAGCACCTGGCCAAGCCGGCCTCGCTGACCTTCGGCGAGCGCGACGGCCGCGGCGCCGACAGCGCGCGCGTGCGCGCCTTAGCCGAGGCCTGCGCGCAGGCAGACGTGGACCATCTGGCCACGCCGCGGATCGCGCAGGAGCAATGGATCAAGTACACCTTCCTCACCGCGCTGGCCGCGGCCACCTGCCTGATGCGTGCGCCGATCGGGCGCATCGTCGCCAGCGACGATGGGGTGACGCTGGTGCACGGCCTGTATGCCGAATGCACGGCGGTGGCCGCGGCGGCCGGCGAACCGGTGCCGGAGGCGGCGCAGGCCAGCGCGCTGCACCTGCTGACGCAGCCAGGCTCGCCGATGAAGGCGTCGATGCTGCGCGACCTGGAGGCCGGGCAGCAGGTGGAGGCGCAGCAGATCGTCGGCGACATGCTGGTCCGCGCCCGTACCGCCGGGCATGAAGCACCGCTGCTGATGGCCGCGTACTGCCACCTGCAGGCCTACCAGGCCGGTCTGCCCGCGCGCTGAGGTTTGCCGCGGGACACCAGTGCTGCGCGCAACGCGCTCCTGCCCTGCGCATGCCAGCCACGGTGCTCCGGGCAACGTCGTACCCGCGCCGTCCCGAGGGCGGCGCTGCGTCTTCGCGCGCCGCTGACGCGCCTGGCGCCTATGCTCGCCCACCACACAGGGGCGAGCGACGGGCACGCGCATGGAAAAACTGTTCCGCGGCGGGCATTTCCTCATCATCCTGCTGTTCCTGCTGTGCGCGGCCGGACTGATCTGCATGGCCGTGCTCGAGCTATGGCACGGCCTGACGCCGGGCGGCGAGCTGGTGGTGCGCGACCGCTTCAACGTGGTGCTGGAAGCGATCGGCCTGCTCACCGTGGCGCTGGTGACCCTGGAACTGGGCCAGACCATCTACGAGGAAGAAGTACAGCGCGACGTCAAGGTCAGTGGACCGACCCGGGTGCGTCGCTACCTGTCGCGGTTCTTCGTGGTCATCGTCATCGCCCTGGCGATCGAGACCCTGGTGTCGATCTTCGAACTGATGCACGACGATCCGTCCAAGCTGCCCTACGCGTCTGCCGTGGGCCTGTGCGCGGCGCTGCTGCTGGTCGCCTGGGGCGTGTTCGTCAAGCTCAACCGCAGCGCCGAGGAACTGGAGCCGGAAGCGATGGCGGAAGCGAAGCGGGAGGACGCGCAAGTCGATTGAGGCGGGTGGTTGCCACCCGGCATGCCGACTCACGTTACCCACGTAGGAGCGGCTTCAGCCGCGACGGATCAAGCCCAGCGCCGACTGACACCGTCAGGCGTCGGGACTGAAGTCCCTCCCACAAGAAAATGCCAGCCCACTCCGTCCAGGATCTCCAGCGGCGCATCGGCCAGCAGAGTCGCGCAAAGGGTCGGTATGACCGCCGGGCCATCAGCCGCGACCGGTTGGCCGGTCGCGGCTGAAGCCGCTCCTACAAAAGACGTGTAAAGCCAAGCGCGCTTTTACGAATCCCCAATCACGAATCCGCAAACACGAAACCGGTCGCGTCGACGTCCTCAGGCCGGCATCGGCAAGCGGAAAAACGTCCGCGCGGCAGCGGTGCTGGCGGCGGCGACCGTCGCCACGTCTTCGCCACGGTCGCGTGCCAGTTCCTCGACGATATGCGCCAGGAACGCCGGCTCGTTGCGGCGGTCCTTCGGCGTCGGCTTGAGCGTGCGCGGCAGCAGGTACGGTGCATCGGTCTCGATCATCAGCCGCTCGGCGGGGATGTGCTTCACCAGCTCGCGCAGGTGCGCGCCGCGGCGCTCGTCGCACAGCCAGCCGGTGATGCCGATGTACCAGTCGCGGTCCAGGTAGTCGAACAGTTCCTCGCGGCTGCCGGTGAAGCAATGCACCACTGCCGGGCCGAGCTTGCCGTCGAACTGGCGCATCAGCGCCATGAAGTCGGCATGGGCGTCGCGTTGGTGCAGGAACAGCGGCTTGCCGGTATCCACCGCCAGTTGCAGTTGCCGCTCGAACGCACGGTGCTGCGCCGGCCGCGGCGAGAAGTCGCGGAAGTAGTCCAGGCCGCATTCGCCCACCGCCACCACTTCGGCATGCGCATGCAGCGCGCGCAGTTCGGCGTCGCATTCGGCGGTGTATTCCACCGCGTGGTGCGGATGCACGCCGGCGGTGGCGTACAGCACGCCCGGATGCTGCTGCGCCAATTGCAGCGCCAGCGGCGAGTGCTCGCGGCTGGCGCCGGTGACCACCAGTTGCGCGACGCCGGCGGCGCGGGCGCGCTGCAGCACCGCGTCGCGGTCGCGGTCGAAGGACTCGTGGGTGAGGTTGGCGCCGATGTCGATCAGGGTCATGCGCTTGCGCGGGAATCAGCCGGGACAGCAGCCAATTGTACGGGCCACGCGCCTGTCGCCGCTCCACGGCGGCGCGGCGGCCACGTATCCTTTGCCGATGACGTCCGCCGTGTTTCCGATCGATCCGCTGCTGCCGCAACTCCGCGACAGCCTCGCTGCCCACCCGCGCCTGGTGCTGGAAGCCCCACCCGGCGCCGGCAAGACCACCCAGGTGCCGCCGGCGCTGCTCGACGCGCCGTGGCTGCACGGCCGGCGCATCGTCATGCTGGAACCGCGCCGGGTCGCCGCGCGCAGTGCCGCCACCTTCATGGCCCGGCAGCGTGGCGAGGCGCCGGGCGAGACGGTGGGCTATCGCATCCGATTCGAGAACAAGGTGTCCGCACGCACCCGCATCGAGGTGGTCACAGAGGGCATCCTGACCCGCATGCTGCAGGACGACCCGATGCTTGAGAACGTCGGCGCGTTGCTGTTCGACGAGTTCCACGAGCGCCACCTGGCCGCGGACCTGGGCCTGGCGCTGGCCCTGGACGTGCAGGCGCAGGTGCGCGAGGACCTGCGCATCGTGGTGATGTCGGCCACCCTGGACGGCGAGCGCCTGGCGCAGTTCCTCGACGCCCCGCGGCTTTCCAGCGCCGGGCGCAGCTTCCCGGTGGAGATCGCGCATTTCCCGGCGCGGCGCGAGGAGTCGCTGGAAGCGCAGGCCCGGCGCGCGGTCGAGCACGCGCTGCAACAGCATCCGGGCGACGTGCTGGTGTTCCTGCCCGGGCAGCGCGAGATCGGGCGGGTGCAGGCGGCGCTGGAGGCGGCGGAGGTTGGGGGTGGTGCGGTGGTGGGTGTTGCTCCAGCAGGTGCCGCGTCGGGCTCTACCCCAGCCGGCACCGCCTTTGGCGTACCCTCATCCGGCGCTGCGCGCCACCTTCTCCCGCAGGGAGAAGGGAGCGAGGTGGAGGTCTTGCCGCTGCATGGCGAGTTGCCGGTGGAGCAGCAGACCAAGGTGTTGCAGCCCGATCCGCAGGGGCGGCGGCGCGTGGTGCTGGCGACCAACGTCGCCGAGTCTTCGGTGACCCTGCCCGGCGTGCGCGTGGTGATCGACGCCGGGCTGGCGCGCGAGCCGCACTACGATCCCAACAGCGGCTTCTCGCGGCTGGACGTCACCACCATCGCCCAGGCCTCGGCCGACCAGCGCGCCGGCCGCGCCGGCCGCGTCACCAGCGGCTGGGCTTACCGGCTGTGGCCGCAGTCGCAGCGCCTGGAAGCGCAACGCCGCGCCGAGATCCTGCAGGTGGAACTGGCCGGGCTGGCGCTGGAACTGGCCGCCTGGGGAAGCGATGGGCTGCGCTTCGTCGATCCGCCGCCGCCCGGCGCGCTGGCCGCCGCCCGCGAGCTGCTGCAGCGGCTGGGCGCGCTCGGTGCCAACGGGACCATCACCGCCAGCGGCCGGCGCATGCTCGCGCTGGGCACGCATCCGCGGCTGGCGGCGATGCTGTTGGCCGCCGGCGATGCGCGCGCGCAGGCGCTGGCCTGCGACCTCGCCGCGTTGATCGAAGCGCGCGACCCGCTGCGCCAGGGCGGCGATGCGCTGGCCGCACGCTGGCGCGCCCTGGCCGCGTTCCGCCGCGGCCGCGTGCCGCACGACGCCAACCGTGGCGCGCTGGCCGCGATCGACGCGGCGGCCAAGCAGTGGCGGCGGCGCCTGCGCAGCGATGCCGCCGCGCCGGACAGCGTGGAGGCGCACGAACTCGGCGATCTGCTGGCGCACGCCTTTCCCGACCGCATCGGCACCCGCCATCCCAACGATCCGCTGCGCTACCTGCTGGCCAACGGCCGCAGCGCGCGCCTGTTCGACAACAGCGACCTGCGCGGCGAGCCCTGGCTGGTCGTCACCGAGTTGCGCCACGAGGCCAAGGACGCGCTGCTGCTGCGCGCCGCGCCGGTGGACGAGCGCTACCTGCGCGCGCAGTTCCCACAGCGCTTCGCGCAGGAGGACGTGGTGCGCTGGGATGCCGAGCGGCGCGCACTGAGCGCGCTGCGCGAGACCCGCTTCGACCGCATCGTGCTCGACAGTCGCCCCGCCGGTCGCGTCGCGCCGGCACAGGCGGCCGCGGCGCTGACCGAGGCAGTGCGCGAGCTGGGACTGCAGGCGCTGCCCTGGGGCGAGGGCCTGACGCAGTGGCGCGCGCGGGTGGCCGGGCTGCGCCAGTGGATGCCGGAACTGGACCTGCCGGACCTGGGCGATGCCGCGCTGCTGGACAGCCTCGACGACTGGCTGCGCCCGGCCTTCGCCGGCAAGACCCGGCTCGATGCGCTCGGCGAGGACGAACTGGGCGAGGCACTGAAGGCGCGACTGCCCTGGGACCGCCGCCAGGCCATCGACCGCCATGCCCCGGTGCGCATCGCGGTGCCCTCGGGCATGGAACGGCGCATCGACTACAGCCTGGACCACGCCGGGCAGCCGCAGCCGCCGGTGCTGGCGGTCAAGCTGCAGGAGCTGTTCGGCATGGCCGACACCCCGCGCATCGCCGACGGCCGCGTGCCGCTGCTGCTGCACCTGCTCTCGCCCGGCGGGCGGCCGCTGCAGGTCACCCAGGACCTGCGCAATTTCTGGTCTAGCACCTATCCGGAAGTGAAGAAGGAAATGAAGGGTCGCTACCCGCGCCACCCGTGGCCGGACGACCCGTGGACCGCCACCGCCAGCCACCGCGCCAAGCCGCGCGGCACCTAGTGGGTCAGGCGCACCGCATTCAGCGGGCAGACGAATCCACGGCGCTGCGCTAACGCCCCGTATACGGTACGAGGGCGACACTGCAGCCCTTCATTCCTGCCAGTAGGGGACGCCCATGAGCAAGCTGACCATCATCACCGATCGCGCCCTGGATCTCGCCAGTCACGCCGGCGACAGCCTCAAGCACTTCGGCCCGCAGGCGAACAAGTGGCTGCAGTCGGGCAAGGCGGTGGGTGCGCTCAAGGCGGGCGCTGCGCTGGGTGCGGTGAAGACCGGCACCAAGGTCGCGCGCACCGCGGTGCGTCGCAATCCGGCCGTGGCCATCGCCGCCGCCGCGGTGGGCGTGGGCCTGCTGGGTTACGCCATCTACCGCAAGCGCCAGCGCGACAAGGGTGCGCCGATCGAAGGCAATGCCCAGCGCATCGAAGCGGCCAACAAGCGCGGCAATGTCGGTGCGCGCCGCAGCGCCGCCAGCACCCGTGGCACGCGCCGCGCCGCGGCCGCGCAGGACGCCACTGAAGAGTGAGTTGCGCGAGCGGCCTGACGGTCGCCGCAGCGTCGCACGCAGCGATCGGGAGAGATCCCGGTCGCTTTTTTTATGGATTCGCTGCGACCTTGCTCTTCTTTCTAACGTAGGAGCGGCTTCAGCCGCGACCGGAAAACATCGGTAACGCCTCGGTCGCGGCTGAAGCCGCTCCTACGCGTCACACGGCACCGCACGCGTTACAGCGCGCGCCACGCGCCCGGTGCCAGTCCGCCCAGGCGGTGCGCGCCCATCGCCGCACGCACCAGGCGCAGCGTCGGCAGGCCGACCGCTGCAGTCATCCGCCGCACCTGGCGGTTGCGGCCTTCGCGCAACACCACTTGTAACCAGGCATCGGGCACGCTCTTGCGGAAGCGCACCGGCGGATCGCGCGGCCATAGCGATGGCGCCGCCTCCAGCAACGTCACCTCCGCCCGCGCGGTCGGCCCATCGTTCAACAGCACGCCCTCGCGCAGGCGCTGCAGTTGTTCCGGTTGCGGCGTGCCCTCCACCTGCACCCAGTAGGTCTTGGGCTGCTTGTGCCGCGGATCGGTAAGACGGTGCGCCAATGCGCCATCGTCGGTCAGCAACAGCAGGCCCTCGCTGTCGTAGTCCAGGCGTCCGGCCGCGTAAACGTCAGCGGGCAGGCCGAACTCGGCCAGGGTGCGCCGCGGCGGCGTGCTGCGGTCGGTGAACTGGCACAGCACGTTGAAGGGCTTGTTGAAGGCGATCAGCATCGGCGGGAACGGCGGCGGGCCTGCGCCGCACGGCGCGGCGCAGGCATTGTCCCATGCGTCCGCGCCGCGTCGCCCGTGCGCCGGCTCAGCGCTTGACGAACTTCAGGGTCATCCGGTCGCTCTCGCCGATCGCCTGGTACTTGGCGTCGTCGGCGGCTTCGTGCTGGTTGCTCGGCGGCAGCGTCCACACACCGCCCGGATAATCCTTGGTGTCGCGCGGATTGGCGTTGACCTCGCTCTTGCCGGCGAGCTTGAAGCCGGCCGCCTCGGCCATGGCGATCACCTGCGCCTGGCCGACATAGCCGCTCTTGTCGTCGGCCGGCACGTCGGCCTTGGCGCGGTGCTCGACCACGCCGAGCACGCCGCCGGGCTTGAGCACGTTGTAGAAGCCCTTGAACATGCCCTCGGCCTGGCCGGCCATACGCCAGTTGTGCACATTGCGGAAGGTCAGCACCAGGTCCGCCGAGCCGGGCGGGCCGAACACCGGGGCGTTCGGCGCATACGCGACGATGCGCGCGTGGTCGTACTGCGCCGGTGCCGCGGCGAACTTCTGCTCCAGGCCGGCGCGCGCCTTCTGCTGGTAATCGCGGCCGCGGCCTTCCGGCACGGCCGCCGGATCGACCACCGCGGCGATGTACTGCCCGCGCTCGCGCAGGTAAGGCGCCAGGATCTCGGAATACCAGCCGCTACCCGGGGTGACCTCGATCACCGTCTGGGTCGGCTTGATGCCGAAGAACGCCAGGGTCTGGCCGGGATGACGGTAGGCGTCGCGGGCGACGTTGGCGCGGTCGCGCCAGCTGCCGTCGATCGCCGTCTGCAACGCCGCGTCCGGCGCTGGCAGCGTCGCGGTATCGGCGGGCTTGATCGCCTGCGCCGCTGGAGCGAGCAAGGCAGTGGCGACGGCCAGGGTGCAGGCGCAGGCGAGCGAGGTTCGAAGCGTCATGGCAGGCATCCGCAAGAGAGGTGGCGCGAGCCTAGCACGCGGCTCGATACCGACGAATGTTGCGCTTCCGTTAGCGCGAATCACGTCTACAGAACGATGTTTTCGCGAGCATTTGACGACCGCCCAACCCCTGGCGACTATCCTGTCGCCTCCCCCACAGTGGAACGTTTTCCATGCTGCACACGCGCGAACTCGGCCGCTCCGGCCTGCATGCGGCACCGCTGGCGTTCGGCGGCAACGTGTTCGGCTGGAGCGCCGACGCCAAGACCTCCTTCGCCCTGCTCGATGCCTTCGTCGAGGCCGGCTGCAATCTCATCGACACCGCCGACATCTACTCGGCCTGGGTGCCCGGCAACCACGGCGGCGAATCGGAAACTCTGATCGGGCAGTGGCTCAAGCGCAGCGGCAAGCGCGACAAGGTGCTGATCGCGACCAAGGTCGGCAAATGGGCCGAACGCCCGGGCCTGTCGGCCGACAACATCGCCGCCGCCGCGGAGGACTCGCTGCAGCGCCTGCAGACCGACGTCATCGATCTGTACCAGGCGCACGAGGACGACGATTCGGTACCGCTGGAAGCGACGCTGGCAGCGTTCGGGCGCTTGATCGAGCAGGGCAAGGTCCGCGCGATCGGCGCCTCCAACTACGGCGCCGCGCGCCTGCGCGAGGCGTTGAACGTCTCGGCGCAGTATGGCCTGCCCCGTTACGAGACGCTGCAGCCGGAATACAACCTCTATGACCGCGCCGGTTACGAGGCCGAGCTGGAACCGCTGGTGCGCGAACAGGGCCTGGGCGTGCTGTGCTACTACGCGCTGGCCAGCGGCTTCCTCAGCGGCAAGTACCGCCGCGCCGAAGACGCCGGCAAGAGCCAGGCGCGCGGCGCCAGCGTGGTCGCGCGCTATCTCAATGCGCGCGGCCTGCGCATCCTCGCCGCACTCGACGACATTGCCGGCAAGCATGCCGCCACGCCCACGCAGGTGGCGCTGGCCTGGTTGATGGCGCGGCCCGGCATCGTCGCGCCGATCGCCAGCGCGACCAGCCTGGAACAACTGCAGGACCTGCTCGCCGCCGTGCGCCTGCAACTGTCGGCCGAAGACATCGCGCAACTGAATACCGCAAGTGAGGAAACCGCATGACCGCCCCCACCCAGACCACCCGCATCGTGCTGGCCTCGCGCCCGCAGGGCGCGCCGGGCACCGACAACTTCCGCACCGAACAGGTGCCGCTCGAGGCGCCAGGCCCCGGCCAGGTGCTGCTGCGCAACCGCTGGCTGTCGCTGGACCCGTACATGCGCGGGCGCATGAGCGATGCGCCCTCCTACGCGCCGCCGGTGCAACTGGGCGAGACCATGGTCGGCAGCACCGTGGCCGAGGTGCTGCAATCCAACTCCCCCGACCACGCGCCGGGCGATCTGGTGCTGGTGCAGAACGGCGGCTGGCAGACCCATCTGGTCGTCGACGGCGCCAGCCTGCGGCGCAAGCTCGATCCCAACTCGCCGCTGCCGCCGAGCACCGCGCTCGGCGTGTACGGCATGCCCGGCTTCACCGCCTATGCCGGCCTGCACGAAATCGGCAAGCCGCAATCGGGCGAGACCGTGGCGGTCGCCGCGGCCACCGGCCCGGTCGGCGCCACCGTGGCCCAGATCGCCAAACTGCGCGGGGCGAAGGTAATCGCCATCGCCGGTGGCGCGGAAAAATGCCGCTATTTGCGCGAGGAACTGGGCGTGGATGTGGCCCTGGACCACCGCGCCAAGGACTTCGCCGAGCAGTTGCGCGCCGCCGCGACCGACGGCATCGATGTGTACTTCGAGAATGTCGGCGGCCACGTGTTCGACGCGGTGCTGCCGCTGCTCAACGATTTCGCCCGCGTGCCGGTGTGCGGCACCATCGCCACCTACAACGCCAACGGCGCGCTGCCGCCGGGGCCGGACCGGCTGCCGGCGCTGATGGGCCAGGTGCTGCGCCAGCGCCTGACCCTGCGCGGCTTCATCGTCGGCGACTTCGTCAAACTGTATCCGGAGTTCCTGCGCGAAATGGGCGCCTGGCTGGCCGATGGCCGCGTGCGCTACCGCGAACACGTCGTCGACGGCCTGGAGAATGCGCCGCAGGCCTTCATCGACATGCTGAGCGGCGGCAACTTCGGCAAGCTGGTGGTGCGGCTGGGCGACTGAGGCCACAAGGTCCGAGGCTGGTGGATCTGTGGGAGTCAACTGTCATGCGACCACGACGAACGGAGTAGACGGACGATCTACCTCGGAATCAGTCGGGACTGATCCCACAAAAAGGGACGGGAGTCCCTCCCCACATCCCGCCCGGACACCGATCATCGCCAGTCGCTGTAGGAGTCGCGATCGCTTGGTTTCGGCTGTTGCTTTTGCCCTTGTTTTTGACTTACCGGGTTCCCTTCCGAAGCGGCGGCCAGCGCGGGGAAAAACCCGAAGGGCTGCGCACAAGGATGTGCGCCGTCCGCGGCAGGGGCAGGATGCCCCTTCCGCGGATCCCCGTGATGGACGCGGACCCGGAGCGCGCAGCGCGGAGGGCGCAAGGCAGGGCGCGCTTTCTTTTGGTTACCTTTTCTTTGCGCGAGCAAAGAAAAGTAACTCGCCCGTCAGGGCGAAAGCCTTTGCTTTCGCTTGAGATTTGCGTGTCGGACGAAAAAAAACCGTAGGAGCGGCTGCCGCCGCGCCCGTCTGCCTCTTCGGCATCGACGCCCACTGATGCAACCACTACCATCGGACGCATCGCCGCCGCCGCCGCTTCCATGTCCGATTCCCCGCGTCCCCCTCGCGCACGCCGCACCGCGCGTGCCGCCACCGCTCCCACCCCACCCGAGCGCGGCCTGGCCGCGGAACTGATGCGGCGCATCGGCGAATGCGGAGGCGATCCGAACTTCATGACCTCGCTGGCGCGCGGCCTGGCCGTGCTCAGCGCCTTCGGCCAGCACAGCCGCGACGTCAGCATGGCCCAGCTCAGCGCCGACACCGGCATCCCGCGCGCAGCGGTGCGGCGCGTGCTGTACACGCTGGAAAAGCTCGGCTACGCCGGCACCCACGGCCGCGGCTACGTGCTGCTGCCGCGCGCGCTGGGCATCGGCAGCGGCTACCTGTCCACCGCCGCGCTGTCGGTGGCGGCGCAGCCGGTGCTGGATGCGCTGCGCGACGACCTGCACGAATCCTGCTCGCTGGGCGTGCTCGACGGCGACGACCTGCTGTACGTGGCGCGTGCGGAAACCGTGCGGATCATGTCGATCGGCCTGCGCGCCGGCAGCCGCCTGCCGGCGTACTGCACCTCGATGGGCCGGGTGCTGCTGGCGGCGCAGCCGGGCGACACCTTGAACAGTTATCTGGAGCGCAACCCGCTGCGCCCGCGCACCGAGCGTACCGTCACCGACCGCGCGCAGTTCCAGACCCTGCTCGAGCGCGTGCAGCGCGATGGCTATGCAGTGGTGGACCAGGAACTGGAGATCGGCCTGCGCTCGGTGGCGGTGCCGGTGCGCAACCGCCAGGACCGCGTGGTCGCCGCACTCAACGTGGGCAGCTCGGTGGCGCGGATGACCCTGGGTAGCCTGCAGAGCACGGTGTTGCCGGCACTGCGGCAGGCGGCACAGCGCCTGAGCCGGGTGCTCGACTGAGCGCCGCGGGCGCCGCGCCGAGCCGCCGCGTTGCCCACCAGAACAGCAGCGCCAGCAGGCTGACCGCTGCCCCCAGGCGGCACACGCCGGTCCAACCCGCCTGGGCATAGGTCGCGGTCGTGCCGATCGCGCCCAGTCCGCTGCCCACCGCGTAGAACAGCATGTACAGGCCGATCAGCCGGCCATGCGCGTGCGGCCGGCCGCGCAGGATCATGCTCTGGCTGGTGACGTGCAACGCCTGCCCGGCCAGGTCGAGCAGGACGATGCCGAGCAGCAGCGCGGCCAGCGAGTGCGGCAGCCACGCCAGCGGCCACCAGGCCAGCACCAACACCACCAGCGCCGCGGCGCTGGTGCGCTGGGCATGGCCGCGGTCGGCCCAGTGCCCGGCCCGTGCGGCCGCCAGCGCACCGACCGCGCCGACCAGACCGAAGGCGCCGATGGCGGTGTGCGAGAACGCGTACGGCGGTGCGCGCAATGGCAGCACCAACGCGCTCCAGAAGATGTTGAACGCTGCGAACATCAACAGCGCCAGCACGCCGCGGACCTGCAACACACGCTCCTGCCGCAGCAGCGTCAGCATGGATGCGATCAGGCGCAGATAGCGCACTGGCTGCGGCGGCACCGGCAGCGCCGGCAACCAGCGCCACAGCGGCAGCGCGAGCGCCAGCATCAGCGCCGCGGCGCCGGCATAGACCGCGCGCCAGCCGGCCAGGTCGCTGACGGCGCCGGCGAACACCCGCGCCAGCAACAGGCCGATGAACACGCCGCCCTGCGCCGCACCGACCACCCGCCCCTGCTCCTGCGGCGCCGCGGCGCTGGCGGCATAGGCGATCAACCCCTGAGTCATCGCCGTGCCCAGCATGCCGACGGCGAGCATGCCGGCCAGCAACACCGGCGCCGACCGCGCCACGCTCACCGCGACCAGCGCCGCGACCAGTCCCAGCGCCTGCGCTGCCATCAGACGCCGGCGCTCCACCAGGTCGCCTAGCGGCACCAGCAACAGCAGGGCCAGCGCGCAGCCGACCTGGGCGGCGCTGACCACGCCGCCCACCGCTGCCGGGCCGATGCGGAAATCCGTTGCCAGCGCATCCAGTAGCGGCTGCGCGTAATAGACGTTGGCCACGCTCAGGCCGCTGGCGATGGCGAACAGCCAGACCAGACGACGCGGCATGGAGGGCACCGCGGTGACGGAGTGCATGATCGAAAACTCACCCATTCAAGTTTCAAAACGAAACTTGTTTCAGGCTAGGCCGATAGGTTTTAAAATGCAACCACCGCCACCGAGCGCCGACCGGAAACGCCGATGCCGTCCCGCCCTGCCCTGCCCGCGTCGCCCTGCCCGGTGGCGCGCAGCGCCGACCTGATCGGCGACCGCTGGTCACTGCTGATCGTGCGCGATGCCTTCGATGGGGTGCGCCGCTTCGGCGACTTCCAGCGCAGCCTGGGCATGGCCCGCAACATCCTGGCCGACCGGCTGCGCAAGCTGGTCGAGGCCGGCATCCTGGAGACGCGCGAGGCGTCCGACGGCAGCGCCTACCGCGAGTACGCGCTGAGCGCCAAGGGCGAGGACCTGTTCGCGGTGGTGCTGGCGCTGCGGCAATGGGGCGAACGGCATCTGTTCGACCACGGCGAGCGCCACTCGGTGCTGATCGACACGCGCAGCGGCAAGCCGGTCGCGCGCATGCAGCCGCGCGCCGCCGATGGCACGCGGCTGAGCCCGGCGGTCACCGAAGTGCGGAAGGTGCGCTGAGCGCGCGCGGCGCGCGCTAAGCGCCGCCTTCGGCGGCCTGCTCGGCCAGGATCGGCGCGGCCAGGGCGAAGGCGTGGTTGGCCGCGGGCACGCCGCAGTAGATCGCCGCCTGCAGCAGCACTTCCTTGATCTCGTCGGCGCTGACGCCGTTGTTGCGCGCGGCGCGCACGTGCAGCTTGAATTCTTCGTCGTGACCGCGCGCCACCATCATCGCCAGGGTCAGCAGCGAGCGCGTGTGCCGCGGCAGGCCCTCGCGGGTCCACACCGTGCCCCAGGCGGTGCGGGTGATGAACTCCTGGAATTCCTCGGTGAACGGCGTGCGTGCGGCCAGCGAGCGGTCGACATGCGCATCGCCGAGCACCGCGCGGCGCACCTGCAGGCCGGCGACGTAGCGTTCGTTCTCGTGCATCGGGGCGACTCCTGAAACGTGGGAAAAAGGCAGGCGCGGTCTACTGCAGCAGGAAGCGCAGCAGCGCGTCGTTGAAGGCGTGCGGCGACTCGACGTTGCACAGGTGGCGGCCGTGCACCTCGGCATCCTCGCCCTGCGCCACCTGCGCGGCGATGGTCTGCAGATCGGCCGGCGGACACACCGGATCGTCGTGCCCAGCCACGGCCAGCACCGGCACGCGGATCTCGCCCAGGCGCGCGCGGAAGTCGGCCTCGGCCAGCGCCTGGCAGCAGCCGATGTAGGCCTGCGCATCGGTGGCGCGGAAGCTGTCCAGGATCGCCTCGACGGTCGCCGGCTGCGCCTCGGCGAAGGCCCCGGTGAACCAGCGCGTGCGGGTGCCGTCGCACAGCGGCGCCAGGCCCTCGGCGCGCACTTGCTCGATGCGCGCCTGCCAGCTCTCGGCGCTGCCGATTTTGGCCGCGGTGGCGCACAGGGCGAGGCTGAGCAGGCGCTCGCCCGCGTGCAGGCCCAGCCACTGCCCGGTCAGCCCACCGATCGACAGGCCGCAGAAATGGCTGCGCTCGATCGACAGCGCATCCCAGAGCGCCACCACGTCGCCGCCGAGGTCGGCGATGGCATAGGGCGCCGGCGGGGTGGTGGACGCGCCATGGCCGCGACGGTCGTAGCGCAGCACGCGGAAGTGCGGCGACAGCGCGGTGATCTGCGCGTCCCACATGTGCAGGTCGGTGCCGAGCGAGTTGCACAGGGTCAGCCACGGACGGCCTTCGCTGCCGTCGATGCGGTAATGCAGACGATGCGTGGGCAGGTCGAGGATGGGCATGGGCGGCGCTCGCAGGAAAGTGGAAGAGGTCACGGCGGCACGGAACCGCGCGGCACCGACAAGTCTAGAACGTGTCGCCGACACTGCGGCAGACAGGCACGGCGCGGCGCCTCACCCGCGCGACTGCGCGGCGAGCACGCGCTCGATCCACACCGCGGCCATGCCGCGCCAGCTGTCGCTGGCGAACATCGCATCCAGTTGCGCCGGCACCAGCACCGCGGTCACCTGCGGTTCCTCGGCCAGCACCGCGCGCAAGTGCTGCTGCGTGGCCAGCGCACGACGCACCGCCGTTTCCACCAGTGCATGCGCGGCGGCCTTGCCCAGGTGCGCGGCCAGGGTCACCGCCACGGCTTCTGCGTAGAGCAGGCCACCGTGGCTGTCCAGATGCGCGGCCATGCGCGCGCGGTCCAGTTCCAGGCCCTCGGCCAGCACCCGCACCTGCGCCAAGCTGCCGGCGCTCAGACGCACCAGTTCCGGCAGGGTCTCCCATTCGGCATGCCAGCCGCCCACCGCGCGCTCGTGTTCTTGCGGCAGCGCCGCGAACAGGGTCGCGAGCAAGCCCGGCGCGCGCGTGGCCGCGGCGATCGCAACCACGCAGCCGACCGGATTGCGCTTGTGCGGCATCGCCGAGGAGCCGCCCTTGCCCGCTGCCGCCGGCTCGAACGCCTCGGCCACTTCCGACTGCATCAGCAGGGCGACGTCGCGGCCGATCTTGCCGAGGCTGCCGGCGAGCAGCGCGAACGCCGCGCCGATCTCGCCGATCCGGTCGCGGGCCGCGTGCCAGGGCAGCGCCGGCAACGGCAGGCGCAACTCCGCCGCCAGCGCCTCGGCCACGGCCAGGCCCTGCGACTGCAGCGCGGCCAGGGTACCGGCGGCGCCGCCGAACTGCAGCACCAGGGCATCTTCGCGCAGCGCCTGCAGGCGTCGGCGGCTGCGCTGCAGCGCGTCCAGCCAGCCTACGGCCTTCAGTCCGAAGGTCACCGGCACCGCCTGCTGCAACAGGGTGCGCCCGGGCAGGCCGGTGTCGCGCTCGCGCTGCGCCAGCGCCGCCAGCGCCGTGCACAGCGCGTCGAGTTGCGCTTCCACGTGGTCGAGCGCGGCGCGCAGCTGCAGCACCGCGCCGCTGTCGATGATGTCCTGGCTGGTCGCGCCCCAGTGCACCCAGCGCGCGGCGTCTTCATCGGTGGCGGCGACCTGCGCGGTGAGCGCCTTGACCAAGGGAATGGCTGGATTGCCGGCCAACGCGGTGGCGGCGGCCAGCGCCGGCAGGTCGTAGCGCGCGGCATCGCAGGCGGCGGCGATCGGCGCCACCGCGTCGGCCGGGATCACGCCGCAGTGTGCCTGCGCGAGCGCCAGCGCCGCTTCCACGTCGAGCATGGCCTGCAGACGGGCGCGGTCGTCGAACAGCGCATCGACGGCCGGATCGCCGAACAGCGGACGCAACAGGGACTCGGAGACGCTCATCGGTTCGTAGGCGGTGGAGAGATCATGCAGCGTAACCGCTGCGGCCTGTGCGGGATGTCGCTGCGCTCAGTAGCGGAAGAACACGGTCTCGTGCTCGCCCTGCATGCGCACGTCCCACTGGTAGCGGTTGGGCGGCTGTGGTTGCGCGATCAGGGTGGCGCGGCGCTCGGCCGGCACCTGCGCCAGGATCGCGTCGCCGTCCAGGTCGTCGTCGCCGAAGTACAGCCGCGTCGGCGCGGCGCGCAGCAGGCCGCGCATGAACACCAGCACCACCAGGTGCGGCGCCTGCAGGCCCTTGGGCCCGGCGACACGGCCGGGCTTGACCGTGCGGAAGGCGAAGCGGCCCTGCGCGTCGGTCGGTACCCGGCCCCAGCCATGGAAGGCGGGGTCGTGGTCGCCGCGGCGCGGATCGGCGGCATGGTCGTAGATGCCGGCGGCATCGGCCTGCCAGATCTCCAGCAGTGCATCGCCGACCGGTACGCCGTTGCCGTCGAACACGCTGCCGACGATCTCCACGTGGGTGCCCTGCGCCTGCGCCGGCGCGATCTCGGTGCGGTACAGCGGCTCCAGCCCGATGCGGTAGTAGGGGCCGACCGTCTGCGAAGGGGTTGCCTGGAAACTCATCGCCTCACTCCCAAGGGGTCTGCTTGCGTCCGCGCAGGACGATGTCGAAACGGTAGCCCAGCGCGAACTCGTTGGCGGTGGTCTCCCAGTCGAACGCGGAGACCATGCGCTCGCGCGCCTTGGGGTCCTCCACGCAGTTGAAGATCGGGTCGAACGCCAGCAGCGGGTCGCCAGGGAAATACATCTGCGTGACCAGGCGCTGGCCGATGCCGTCGCCGTGCAGCGAGAAATGGATGTGCGCCGGGCGCCAGGCGTTGTAGTGGTTGCGCCACGGATAGGCGCCGGGCTTGATGGTGGTGAAGCGGTAGCGGCCGTGCTCGTCGGTCAGCACCTGGCCGGTGCCGGTGAAGTTGGGATCCAGCGGCGCGTCGTGCTGGTCGCCGGCATGCAGGTAGCGGCCGGCGGCGTTGCACTGCCACACCTCGACCACGCTGTTGCGTACCGGCTTGCCGTTCTCGTCGAGCAGGCGCCCGCTGACGATGATGCGCTCACCCAGCGGCGCGCCGGGGAAGCCGGCGGTGAGATCGGCGGCGTGTTCGCCGAGGGTGGTGCGGTCCAGGGTCGGGCCGGTGGCTTCGGACAACGTCAGCGGGATCGCGATCGGATCGCGGGTCGGGCCGCGCGCGCCGGTGGAGGCGTAGGGCGGGTGCAGGTAGGCCGGCTGCGTCCCGGGGTACGGGCGCCGATAGCCGAGCAGGGGATCGATGGGGGTGTCGTCGCGCATCGTGCGGTCTCGCTGGCTCCGCGCGGAGCCGGTTGGCTGGAAGAATGATGCAGGCGTATGCGGCGCAGCGTCGATGGGGCGAGCGGCTACAGCCGCTCGATCGCCAGCGCCACGCCCTGGCCGACGCCGATGCACATGGTCGCCAGCCCGCGGCGACCACCGCTGGCCTCGAGCTGACGCAGCAGGGTCAGGGCGAGGCGCGCACCGCTCATGCCCAGCGGGTGACCGAGCGCGATCGCGCCGCCGTTGGCGTTGACGTGCGCGGCATCGTCGGCGACGCCGAGTTCGCGCAGGCAGGCCAGGCCCTGCGCGGCGAAGGCTTCGTTGAGTTCGATCGCGTCGAAGTCGCCGATGGACAGCCCCAGCCGTGCCAGCAGCTTGCGCGTGGCCGGCACCGGGCCGATGCCCATGTAGGCCGGCTCCACGCCGGCGCTGGCGAAGCCCAGCACGCGTGCGCGCGGCGTCAGGCCCAGCGCCTGCACCTGCGCGTCGCTGGCCAGCAGCAGCGCGGCGGCGCCATCGTTGATGCCCGAGGCATTGCCGGCGGTGACCGTACCCGGCTGGCGGAAGATCGGCTTGAGCCTGGCCAGCGCCTCAAGGGTGGTGTCGGCGCGCGGATGCTCGTCGACGCTGACCTCGACGGTCTCGCCACGCTTCCTGCCCGGCGCGGTCACCGGCACGATCTCGCCGTCGAAGAAGCCGGCGGCCTGCGCGGCGGCTGTGCGCTGCTGGCTGCGCAGGGCGAAGGCGTCCTGGTCCTCGCGCGAGATGCCGTAGCGTGCGGCCACGTTCTCGGCGGTCTCGCCCATCAGCTCCACTCCATACAGTTGCTGCAGCTTCGGATTGACGAAGCGCCAGCCCATGGTGGTGTCTTCGAGCTGCTGGTTGCGGGCGAAGGCGCTGTCGGCCTTGCCCATCACCCACGGCGCGCGTGACATCGACTCGACGCCGCCGGCGATGGCCAGGCCCAGCTCGCCGGCGCGGATGCCGCGCGCGACGGTGCCGATGGCATCCAGGCCGGAACCGCACAGGCGGTTGACCGTGCTGCCCGGCACGCTGAACGGCAGGCCCGCCAGCAGCAGGCTCATGCGCGCGACGTTGCGGTTGTCCTCGCCGGCCTGGTTGGCGCAACCCAGGTAGACGTCGTCGAGTTGCGCCGGATCCAGCTGCGGTTGCCGCGCCAGCAGCGCCTGCAGCGGCACCGCGCCGAGGTCGTCCGCGCGCACCCCGGCCAGGGCGCCGCCGTAGCGGCCGATCGGCGTGCGGATGCCGTCGATGATGTAGGCCTCGTTCATGCCGCCTCCGTGGAATCTGCCAGGGTCAGCGCCAGCCCGGTGGCCTGGCGCAGGTCGTCCAGGCTCACGCCCGGGACCAGTTCAAGCACGCGCGCGCCGTCCGGCCCCAGCGCGAATACGCCCAGGTCGGTGTACACCCGCGACACGCAGCGCAGCCCGGTCAACGGATAGCTGCACACGTTGACCAGCTTGGGTTCGCCACGCTTGGTCAGCAGTTCCATCATCACGTAGACCTGCTTGGCGCCGATCGCCAGGTCCATCGCACCGCCGACCGCGGGAATGGCATCGGCCGCGCCGGTGCTCCAGTTGGCCAGGTCGCCATGCACCGACACCTGGAACGCGCCGAGCACGCACACGTCCAGGCGCCCGCTGCGCATCATCGCGAACGAGTCGGCGTGGTGGAAATAGCAGCCGCCGGTCAGCAGCGTCACCGGCTGCTTGCCGGCGTTGATCAGGTCCAGGTCTTCCTGGCCCGGCGGCGGCGCCGGCCCCATGCCGAGCAGGCCGTTCTCGCTGTGCAGGAAGATCTCCTTGTCCGCCGGCAGGAAGTTGGCCACCGCGGTCGGCAGGCCGATGCCCAGGTTGACGTAGGCGCCCTCGGGGATATCGCGCGCCACCCGTGCGGCCAGCGCGTTGCGGTCGATGCCGCGCCCGTTCAATGCGTGCATGCATCCTCCTGTGCGGTGCGCACCGCCACCAGCCGCTGCACGAAGATGCCCGGCGTCACCACCGCTTCCGGATCCAGCGCGCCCAGCTCCACCACCTGTTCCACCTGCACGATCGCGCAGGTGGCGGCCATCGCCATCAACGGGCCGAAGTTGCGCGCGGTCTTGCGGTACACCAGGTTGCCCCAGCGGTCGCCGTGGTGCGCCTTGATCAGCGCGAAGTCGGCGCGGATCGGATACTCCAGCACGTAGTGGCGGCCGTCGATCTCGCGGGTCTCCTTGCCGGCGGCCAGTTCGGTGCCGTAGCCGGTTGGGGTGAAGATCGCGCCCAGGCCGTTGCCGGCGGCATGAATGCGTGCGGCCAGGTTGCCCTGCGGCACCAGCTCCAGTTCCAGCTCGCCTGCGCGGTAGGCCGCGTCGAAATGCTGCGAATCGCTCTGCCGCGGGAACGAGCACACGATCTTGCGCACGCGCTTGTGCTTGATCAGCGCCGCCAGCCCGGTCTCGCCGTTGCCGGCGTTGTTGTTGACGATGGTGAGTTCACGCGCACCTTGCGCGATCAACGCATCGATCAGCGCATCGGGCATGCCCGCGGTGCCGAAGCCGCCGATCATCACCGTGGCGCCATCGTGGATGTCGGCCACCGCCGCAGCGCACGAGTCCAGGGTCTTGTCGATCATCGGCGCCGCTCCGCCGTCGCCGGCCGGGGGCGCAGCGCACGGGGGCGCAGGCGCATTACGGGGTCTGCCACGACATCCTCCTCCAGGTCGCTTCGGGAGGCCACGTTAGGCCCGCTCCGGCGGGCGGTCAATCCGATTATCGGATGCATAGTTCGATAAACGAACAATTTAACGCCATGGCAACGGCGTGCCGATCCCGCCCTGTTGTATACATTGGCTGTCGTCCCGCATCGGGCGACGGCGCGACGGCAGTGTATTCGTGCTCACGCGCCCGCAACACGCAAGGATCTTCCCCAGCCTGTTGTATACACAATCGAGGTCGCCGCCATGCAGTCGTCCGCTCCGGCATTTCCGCTCAATGCCTGGTACGCCATCGCCTGGGATCACGAGGTCAAGCACGCGCTGCTGCCGCGCAAGGTGTGCAATCTGGACATCGTGCTGTACCGCACCAGCAACGGCCGCGTGGCCGCGCTCGAGGACGCCTGCTGGCATCGGCTGGTGCCGCTGTCGATGGGCCGGCTGCGCGGCGACGACGTGGTCTGCGGCTACCACGGCCTGGTCTACGACGCGAACGGGCGCTGCGTGCACATGCCCTCGCAGGACACCATCAATCCGTCCGCCTGCGTGCGCCGCTTCCCCACCGTGGAACGGCACCGCTACGTCTGGGTATGGCCGGGCGATGCGGCGCTGGCCGATCCCGCACTGGTGCCGGACCTGCACTGGAACGACGACCCGGCCTGGGCCGGCGACGGCCGCACCATCCACGTCAAGTGCGACTACCGGCTGGTGCTGGACAACCTGATGGACCTAACCCACGAGACCTTCGTGCACGGCTCCAGCATCGGCCAGGACGAGGTCGCCGAGGCGCCGTTCGACGTGGTCCACGGCGAACGCAGCACGGTGGTCTCGCGCTGGATGCTGGACATCGACCCGCCGCCGTTCTGGGCGTGGCAGATCGAACACGCGCACGGCTACCGCGGCAAGGTCGACCGCTGGCAGATCATCCGCTTCGAGGCGCCCTGCACCATCGCCATCGACGTCGGCGTGGCGGTGGCCGGCAGCGGCGCGCCGCAGGGCGATCGCTCGCGCGGGGTCAACGGCTACGTGCTCAACACCATCACCCCCGAGACCGACCGTACCTGTCACTACTTCTGGGCGTTCGTGCGCAACCACTCGCTGCACGAGCAGTCGATCACCACGCGCCTGCGCGACGGCGTCACCGGCGTGTTCGGCGAGGACGAGCTGGTGCTGGAGGCGCAGCAACGCGCCATCGACGCGCATCCGGACCATATGTTCTACAACCTCAACGTCGATGCCGGCGGCATGTGGGCGCGGCGGCTGATCGAACGCATGGTCGCCGCCGAGCAGCGCAACCAGGACCTGCAGCTGCGCATGGTCGGATGAACCGCCGCCAGAATCCCGGAGCTACCGCCATGTCCGCCGCGCATCCGTTCCGCTCCAGTGCCGCGCAGACCACCCGCGCCCTGCTGGAAGTGCGCGAGCTGATCCTGGCCGGCGCCCTGCCCGCCGGCGAGCGCCTGTCCGAGGTCGCCCTGGTGGAGCGGCTGGGCGTCTCGCGCACGCCGGTGCGCGCCGCCCTGCAGCGGCTGGCCGAGGAAGGCCTGGTGCAGCCGCTGCGTGGCGGCGGCTACGCGGTGCAGGCGTTCGACGAGGCCGATGTGGACGACGCCATCGAACTGCGCGGCACCCTGGAAGGGCTGGCCGCGCGCCGCGCGGCCGAGCGCGGTGCCGAGCCGGCCTTGCTGGCGCGGGCACAGTCGTTGCTGGCGCAGATCGACGCCGTCCTGGCGACGCGACCACTGAGCGAGGAGGCCTTTGCCCGCTATGTGGACTGCAACGCGCAGTGGCACGCCTTGCTGTTCGAGATGGCCGGCAGTGCGCTGCTCTCGCGCGAGTTCGCGCGCGTCGCGCAACTGCCGTTCGCCTCACCCAGCAGCTTCGTGCTCGAGCGCGGCCAGGCCGCCACCGTGCTATCGATCGCGCAGGACCAGCACCGCCAGGTGCTGGATGCGATCGTGCGCCGCGAAGGCGCGCGCGCCGAAGCCTTGATGCGCGAACACGCGCGGCTGGCGCAGCGCAATGCGCACCACGCCCTGCACGACCAAAACGCGCTGGGACAGATTCCCGGCAGCCGCCTGCTGCGGCGGCGTCCGCCGGCCTGATCGCGACGCGCGCCGTACCAACCTCCTCTTCCCGCCTGCCGGACCCCGCCATGCGCAAAGACACCCAGTGGACCACCGCCCGCGTCGTCGCCGTTGCCACGCCGTGCCAGGACGTGCGCGAGATCGTGCTCGATCCCGGCCGCGCCAGTCGCCCGTTCACCGTCGGCAGCCATCTCGACGTGCGCGTGCGCATCGGCGAGGCCTGGCACGAACGCTCCTACTCGCTGGTCGGCGAGCCTGCCGCCGATGGCCACTACCGCATCGCGGTGCGCGCGGTGCCGGACAGCCGCGGCGGTTCGCGGGCGATGTGGGCGCTGGCGCCAGGCGACCAACTGGAGATTTCCTCTCCGAACAATCACTTCGCCCTGGACGAGACCGCCGAGCACATCGTGCTGGTCGCCGGCGGCATCGGCATCACCCCGATCCTGGGCATGGCGCAGCGGCTGGCACGCGGGCGCATTCCGTTCCAGTTGCTCTACGCCGGCCGCAGCCGCGCCAGCATGGCCTACCTGGAGCATCTGCAGGACCTGCTGGGCGAGCGCCTGCAACTGTTCTGCCCGGAACACCTGGGCCAGCTCGAGCTGGCTGCACAGATCGCACAATGGCCGCGCAACGCCGACGTCTACGCCTGCGGCCCGCTGCCGCTGCTGGACGAACTGCGGCAACGCTGGCGCGACGACGGCCGCGCCCGCGCGCGCCTGCACTTCGAGACCTTCGGCAACAGCGGCAACGCGCCGGCGCAGCCGTTCGTGGTGCAGGTGCCGGCGCTGGGCAAGACCGTGCAGGTGGCCGAGAACGAATCGCTGCTGGACGCGCTGAGCGCGGCCGGCGTGGAAGTCATGGCCGACTGCCGCCGCGGCGAATGCGGCCTGTGCGTGGTCGAGGTGCTGGACGCGGCCGCCCCGCTGGACCACCGCGACGTGTTCCTCAGCGACGAACAGCGCTACAGCAACCGCAAGCTGTGCGCCTGCGTCTCGCGTGCGCTCGGCGGCAGCGTCAGCATCGACACGGGCTACCGCGCCGACGCGTTCTGACGCCTGCGCGCATCGCCCTCTCAGCGCGCAGGCGCCGTCCACGCGGGTGGACGGCACCTGCCAGCGATCAACGCGCGCGACGCGACCTCACTTGGTCGCCGCGTCCCAATGCTCCTGGATCTTGCCGTTCTGGATGCGGAACATGTCGAACCAGGTGGTGGTGTAGGTCTTGCTGGCGTCCTTGGGATCGGGCAGCGTGCGCACCGACACCAGGGTCACGTAGTCGCCCTCGGCCAGGATCGCCACCAGCGGCAACTGCACGCGCGGCTGGATCGGCGTCGGCTTGACGAAGGAAGTCAGGAACGCCAGGAACGCATCGCGGCCGTTGGCCACGTTGGGGTTGTGCTGAATGTAGTCCTTGGCCATGTATATCGGCGCATATTCGGTGTGCCCGGCTTCGAACACGATGCGCCAGAAGTCGTAGACCAGGCGCTTGTTGGCGCTGGTGCGCCAGTCCTCGCCGTGCAGCAGTTGCTCATGGTTGGGATTGGCGGTGACCGCGGTCTGCGCGAACGCGGACGCGGCGGGAAGCGCAAGCAGCAGCGCCAGCAGGCAGGCCTGAAAACGGATCTTCATGGAAGACGCTCCGATGGGGGAACAGGGGAATGCGCGATGACGCCGCGCTGCCGCGATGCGCGGCAACGAGGGCACCGGCGCGGCTGCAGCGTAGCAACGTGCAGCCCTTGCGCAATCCAGAAAATCGCAAAAAACCGGCAGTTTTACCGGCTTTTTTCCTAGTCTGGGAGAATCGCCACAGTTACCTGGATATCAGAAATGGCGAAGTACCACGCACCTAAAGGTGTGCATGCAGTGCATGGCGCCGCGATGTGTTGGCGCTCTGCACGATCATCCATCGGCGCGCTTGATCGCCGTCATCGATCACAATGATCGACGACTCTTCTATCGAGGGTGGGGATTCGGAATTCGAGATTGGAAGAAAGCCGAGAAGGACACGATCTACGTGCGCAGGGGAACTGGGACGCGGCTTTGCCAATCCCCAATCCCGACTCACCAATCCCCGCTCTAAACCGCCAACGGCAGTCCCGCGTAATTCTCGGCAATCGTGGCGCGACCGGCGGCGCTTCCAAGCAGATAGTCCAGTTCCGCATCGTGCAGGCGGCGGCTGAACGCGTCCTCGTCCGGGAAGCGATGCAGCATCGTGGTCATCCACCAGGAGAAGCGCTCGGCCTTCCACACGCGTTGCAACGCCAGTTCCGAATAGCGCTGCAGCGGCGCATCGCTGCGCTTCTGCTGCGCCTGCGCGAACAGGTGCGCGAGCAGGCCGACATCGCCGGCCGCAAGGTTCAACCCCTTGGCGCCGGTCGGCGGCACGATGTGCGCGGCATCGCCGGCCAGGAACAGGCGGCCGTACTGCATCGGCTCGGCGACATAGCTACGCAGCGGCGCGATGCTCTTCTCCAGCGATGGGCCGGTGACCAGCGCCTGCGCCACGTCGTCGGGCAGGCGCCGGCGCAGTTCGTCCCAGAAGCGATCGTCCGACCAGTCCTCCACCCGCTCGTCCGCCGGCACCTGCACGTAGTAACGGGTGCGGGTAGGCGAGCGCATGCTGCACAGGGCGAAGCCGCGTGCGTTGCGCGCATAGATCAGTTCGTCGGCCACAGGAGGGGTGTCGGCGAGCACACCCAACCAGCCGAACGGATAGACCCGTTCGTACACGCGCAGCACCTCGGCCGGGATCGCGCGGCGGCTGACCCCGTGGAAGCCGTCGCAGCCGACCACATAGTCGCAATCCAGGCGTTGCGTGACGCCGTCCTGCACGAAGCTCAGCCACGGCTGCGGCCCGCCGATGTCGTGCAGTTGCACGTCCTCGACGGAATAGAGCGTGGTGGCGCCGGCGGCACGGCGTGCGTCCATCAGGTCGCGGGTCACTTCGGTCTGGCCGTAGACGGTGACCGCACGGCCGCCGGTCGCCGCACTCAGCTCGATGCGTTCGCGGCGCTGCTCCAGCGCCAGTTCGAAGCCGTGGTGGACGATGCCTTCGCGCTGCATGCGCGCGCCGGCCCCGGCGGCGCACAGCAGGTCGGCGGTGCCCTGCTCCAGCACGCCGGCGCGGATCCGCGACAGCACGTGCTCCGGCGTCTGCCGTTCGACGATGACGGTGTCGATGCCGTGGCCGTGCAGCAACTGCCCGAGCAGCAGTCCGGCCGGGCCGGCGCCGACGATGGCGACCTGGGTACGCATGCGTCCTCCGCAGGATGGGACCGACGCACAGTGTTCCGGCTGCGGCGCGCCAGGGACATGGATCATTGCGACCGATTCCGGTACTTTTCGCCGATGCCCCGCACCGCTTCCGCCGCTGCCGCGTCGCCCGTCACGGTCCCCGCCTTCCGCCTGTACGGCGAGACGGGCGACCGCGAGACACCGGACCTGTTGCACTGGGAATCCATCGCCGCACGCAGCCGCCTGCACGACTGGCACATCCGCCCGCACCGCCACGACGACCTGCTGCAACTGCTGTATCTGCAGCGCGGCAGCGCCGGCCTGCACTTGGACGGAACGCAGCAGCGCCTGCGCGGACCGTGTCTGCTGCTGTTGCCGCCGCTGTGCGTGCACGGCTTCCGATTCCAGCGCAACGTGCGTGGCCACATTGTGACCGTCTCGGCGCCGCTGCGGCAGCGCCTGGCGGCGCAGTGGCCGAGCCTGGACGAGGCGCTGGCGCAGCCGATCTGCCTGCCTGCGGGCGACCAGCAACCGGTGCTCGACGCCTGCTTCGCCGCCATCGCCAGCGAACACGCGCAGCGCCGCCCCGGCCGCGAGCCGATGCTGCAGGCGCTGGCGACGCAGGCCTTGCTGTGGGCGGCGCGCGGCGCGCTGGCGCAGGCCCATGCCGATCCGCACGATGCCGACCGCGGCGCACGCCACGTGCGCGCCTACACCGCGTTGATCGACGCGCACTATCGCGAACACTGGCCGCTGGCGCGCTATGCCGACCGGCTCGGGCTGAGCCGCAGCCATCTCAACGCGCTATGCCGACGCCTGGCCGGCGCCTCGGCGCTGGAGCTGCTGCAACGGCGGATCATGCTCGAGGCGCGGCGCAGCCTGGTCTACACCACCCTGACCGTGCAGCAACTCGCCGAAGTTCTTGGCTATGCGGACGCGGCTTATTTCAGCCGCTGCTTCCGCCGACATGCAGGATGTTCGCCGATGCAGTTCCGGCAGCGGGCGCAGGGGTGACAGGATCCGCAGTCAGAACGGAGATCGCGGTGCGGTCGCTCTACTGTGGGAGGGACTTCAGTCCCGACACGTGATCGATGATCGACCTGCCCCACTTCGTTCGTCGCGGCTGAAGCCGCTCCTACGACTGGGCTGCGCGTACGTCGTAGGAGCGGCTTCAGCCGCGACCAGGTATTTCAAACCCACGCGCGAACAGGCCGAGCGCGACTCCTACGCTAGAGTCCTGTACTGGTCGGCAAGTTGCATCGCCGAGCGCCACACCGACGCCCGGCGACCCCACCCTCAGAACGGATACTGCGGCGCGCTGTCCTGGATCGTCACCCACTGCCAGTGCGTGTACTGGCCCCAGTCGGCGGGGCCGCCCATGCTGGTGCCGTTGCCGGAGGCGCCGGTGCCGCCGAAGGGATTGGTGACTTCGTCGGCCACGGTCTGGTCGTTGATGTGCAGCAGGCCGGTGTGCAGGCGTTCGCCCAGTGCCATCGCGCGGCCGACCGAGGCCGACAGGATGCCGGCCGACAGGCCGTATTCGGTCTGGTTGGCCAGCGCCACCGCCTCGTCGTCGCTGTCGAAGGCGATCACGTTGGCGACCGGGCCGAACACTTCCTCCTCGAACGCCGGCATGCCCGGCCGCACGTTCGACAGCACCGTGGGCGCGTAGAACAGGCCGTCGTGGGTGCCGCCGGCCTCGATCACCGCGCCGGCCGCCACCGAGACATCGACCACGTCCTTGACGTGCTGCAACTGGCGCTGGTCGATGATGGGGCCAAGCGCCACGTGCGCGGTGGCCGGGTCGCCGACCGGCAGATGCCGCGCCTTCTCGGCCAGGCGCCGGGTCAGTTCGGCGGCGATGCTGCGCTGGACCAGCACGCGGCCGGTGGCCATGCAGATCTGGCCCTGATGGAAGTACGCGCCGAAGGCGATCGCCGACACCGCCTTGTCCAGGTCGGCATCCTCCAGCACGATCAGCGAATTCTTGCCGCCCAGTTCCAGCGCGGTCTTCTTGAGGTGCTTGCCGGCCAGCTCGCCGATGCGGCGGCCGGCGGCGGTGGACCCGGTGAACGCGATCATCGGCACGCCCGGCGCCTCGACCAGCGCCTGGCCGGCATCCGCACCGCCCGGCAGCACGTGCAGCAGGCCCTTCGGCAGGCCTGCCTGCTGCAGCACCTCGGCGATGACGAAGCCGCCGGCGTACGGCGTGCGCGGATCGGGCTTGAGCACCACTGCATTGCCCACCGCCAGCGCCGGCGCCACCGAACGCAGCGACAGCACCAGCGGGAAATTGAACGGCGAGATCACCCCGACCACGCCCAGCGGCAGGCGCCGCGCCAGGCTCAGCCGGCCCGGTGCGGTCGGCAGCACCTGGCCCTGCGCCTGCAGCGGCATCGCCGCGGCCTGCTGCAGCAGCACGATCGCCTCGCGCACCTCGTGCTCGCCCTTGGGCAGGATGCCGCCGGTCTCGCGCGCGATCAGCGCCGCGGCCGCCGCCGCATGCTGCTGCAGCACCTGCGCGGCGCGATGGAACACCGCCGCACGCTCGCGCGGCGGCGTGGCCGCCCAGGCGCGTTGCGCCTCGCGCGCCTGCGCCACCGCCGTGGCCACGTCGGCCGCATTGGCCTGGCCGACGCGGTGCAGCGGCGCGCCGCTGCCGGGTTCGATCACCTCGAGGACGCCGCCCTGGGCGGCGATCCACTCGCCATTGAAGATGCGCTCGCTCCAGGTGGACGCGGCGGCCAGGGGTTCGGTGCTGTGCATGATGTCTACTCTCGTGGAAAGGATGGGCAGGGGCGTACTCAGATCGACGTGGCGGCCAGTCCGCCGTCCACCGGCAGATTGACGCCGTTGATCCAGCGCGCCGCATCGGAGGCCAGGAACACCACCGCTTCGGCCACTTCGTCGGCATAGGCCGGGCGCTTCATCTTGCCGGCATCGGCCTGGACCCGCTCGGGCCCGAGCATGGTGACGAAATCGCCCAGGATCGGTGTGAACACCGGGCCGGGCGCGACGCTGTTGACGCGCACCGAATGGTCGGCGAACCAGTCGCGCGAACGCAGCAGCGTCCACACGATCAGCGCTTCCTTGAAGTACTGGTAGCAGGTGTCCTGCGGCACCGGATGCGTCGCCAGCCAGTCGCTGCCGGCGGCGTAGCTGTCGGTGGCGGCCAGTTGCTTGTGCAGGTCCAGTCGCTGCGGCCACTCCGCGCCGAGAATGGAGGCGATGTTGATGATGCTGCCACCGGGCACGATGCGCGGCAGCAGCGCCTGGCTGAGATGGCGCAGCCCCAGGTAGTTGACCTTCGCCACCACGTCCATAGGCGCGGTGCCGGGCACGCCGGCGATGTTGGCCAGCGCATCGATGCGTTCGGGCAACTGCGCCACCAGCGCGTCGATCGAGGCCGGGTCGCCGAGATCGGCCTGGTGGAAGCCGTGCAGGGTCATGTTGACCGGCTGGCGGTCGATGCCGATCACCGTGGCGCCGTGGAAGCGCGCCAGGCGCGCGACCTCGGCGCCGATGCCGGAGGCCACGCCGGTGACGAGGAGGGTCTTGTTGTGCAGGTTCATGGCAGCGCGTGTCCGTTGCGGAGTTGATCAGAAGACGTGGATGTACTGGACGTTGACGTTATGGCCGGAGGGCGCGTTCTTGACCTCCACCGGCATGTAGAAATTGGCGTTGAAGATATTCTTCTGGTCGATCCGCCACGACAGGCCGGGGCCGAGATAGAACAGGGTCTGCTTGCTGTCGGCCACGCGTTCGCCATTGGTACGGTTGTCGCGCAACTGCTTGAGGTAGTAACCGTTGATGCCCATGTGCAGGTCCTTGACCACTTCCAGCGAGCTGGCGAAGTTGAGCCAGGCGGCGTCGCCGGCCTGGCCGTTGCGGAACACGAAGCCATCGCCCTGCGGCACGTTGGAGGCCTTGTCGGCGCGGAAGTTGTAGATGTAGTTCAGCCGCCCGCTGATCTCCCAACGCGGCGTCGGCAGGATGCTGAAGGCCCAACTCGGCAGCACCGACCAGTAGCCCGAGCCCTGGTTGACGTCGCGGTTGCGGTCGAACTTGCCGATCGGCGCCAGCGCATCCAGTTCGAAGCGCTGCGAGAACACCGGCCGGCCATCGCGGATCACCGGCGCCATCTGCAGGTACGGGCCGATGGTCAGGTCGCCCAGGCCGAGGCCGTTGTCGCGCAGCCGCACCGGGCTGTCGTAGGCGAACGAGGTGTCCAGGTCGACCAGCGCCGCCAGCGCAGTGATGCCGAGGGAGCCGCCGAACAGCTTGTAGTCGCTGAGGTAGGCGACCTGGGTGACCCATACCGAGGAGCCGATGTGCGGATCGCGGAACACCGGCACGTCGTCGCCGTGCGCGTCCTTGATCGCATCGAAGTCGTAGCGGCGCAGGTACTGGATCGCCGTCCAGCCCGGATTGGGTTTGCTGAAACCGTCGAAGAAGCTGGTGCCGCCCGTGTTGATGCCGGTCGGCAGGGTGGCGCTCTGCGGCACCGATTGCGCGGCCGCCGGGGCGGCGCAGGCGATCGTCAGCAAGGCGAACAGGGACACGCGCGGGCGGGTGCGCGGCGACGAGGGAACACGATGACGAACACGGGTCACGGGCAGGCACTCCAAGCGAAAGGGAAACGACGGGGTGCGGGGGAAGAGAAACGCGAACAGGCGCCGCCGCGCGCAGGGCGCGGCCGCACGGCGACGCGCAGCGTCAGCGGGACGCCGGCAGCGGGTCGGACATCAACGAGGAAGACGGGCGCGCGGCGCAGGCCGGCCGCGCCCACGCACAGGGCTACAGGCGGTCGAGCGCGTCCAGCCGGTCCAGCGCCTGCAGCAGCGCGCGTGCGGAAGTCGCGCCGAGCGCGGTGCCGAGCTGTTGCTCCATGCGCACCACTTCGGCTTCGGCCTGCGCCAGCAGCGCCGTGCCGGCGGTGGTCAGATGCAGGTGCTGCATGCGCCGATCCTGGCGCCCGCGCACCTGCCGCAGCAGCTTGCGCTTGACCAGGCGCGCGACCACGATCGCCAGGTTCGGCGGCGATACGCTCAGCACTTCGCCCAGTTGCCGTTGGTTGATGCCGGGATTGGCGTCCACCAGCACCAGCAGCGAATACTCCACCGGCTTCAGCTCGAAGGCGCGCACGCAGTCCTGGAACAGCCGCCGCACCTGCAGTTCGGTGCGGGTGATGCGGTAGCCGATCAGGCTGGTCAGGCGTCGCTGGTCCACGCTGTCCGCCATGTGCGGATCGGCGGGCAACGCGCTGTTGGACATCTCGGGACTCGGTTTCGAACTCACGGCGCTTCCTGCATGGGGCGTCCTGCGGCCAGGTCACGGCGGCTGCGCACGCATCCGTCGGCGCCGGCCGGCGGTGCCGTCGCCATTGCATTGTAGGGGCATGGCCGCGCATGGTCACAACGCCGCGTCCACGCGCCGCAGCAGCGCCCGGTACGGCGCGGCGGCGGTCCACAGGCACAGCGCGCCGAGCAGCGCCGCCCCCATGCATACCACGCCCAGCGACAGCCCGACCTGGCGCTCGTCGGCGAGCACGTGGTCGGTGCCCAGCGCCACCAGGTACGGCCCCAGGCCCAGTCCGATCAGGTTGACCAGCAGCAGGTAGATCGAGGTGACCTGGCCGCGCAGCCGGTTCGGCGTGACCGCCTGCAGGATCGCCGGTGCCAGCGCCACCGGCATGCCCAGCACGAACGTGGTCAGCGCGACTGCCGCCAGCGCCAGCCACGGCCCCGGCGCGATCGCGAACAACGCGTTGCTGACCACCAGCAGCACCGCCCCGACCAGCGAGATCTTCAGCGCCGCATCGCGGCTGCCGCGCGCGGCCAGGCGGTCGGCGAGGAAGCCGCTGAACAGCATGCCGGCGATGCCGAAGGTGAGGATGATGATGCCGTAGGCCGGGCCGATCTCGCCCGGGGTCCACTGCCAGCGGCGGATGAAGGTGGCCGGCAGCCAGGCGGTGATGCCGAAGGTGATCATCGCGATCACCCCGTTGGCCAGGAACAGCGACACGTACACCCGCGCGTTGTCGCGCAGGTGGCTCAGGTCCGGGCGCACGCTGGGCACCGCCGCGGCCTGCTCGCGCCGCGCCGGCTCGCGCACCGTGGCCATCAGCGCGATCACCGCCAGCCCGGGCAGCGCCACCAGGATGAAGGCCGCCTGCCAGGGCCGGAAGCTGCCCAGCAGCGGCAGCACCACCGTGCTCTCCTTGCTGGTCGCTGCGATCACCAGGCCGCCGACGATGAACGCCGCCGCCGAGCCGATGTAGACGCCGGAGGTGTACACGCTCATCGCCCGCGCGCGTTTTTCCGGCGGGAAGTAGTCGGCCAGCATCGAGTACGCCGCCGGCGACAGCGAGGCCTCGCCGACACCGACGAACACCCGCGCCAGGAACAGGGTGAAGAAGCTGGTGACGTAGGCGCCGGCCGCGGTGGCCGCGATCCACACCACCACGCCGAGCACGATCAGGTTGCGACGGTTGCGGCGGTCGGCGACGCGGCCCAGCATCACCCCGATCAGTGTGTAGAACACCGCGAAGGCGAAGCCGTGGACCAGGCTGAAGGCCGAGTCGGACAGCTGCAGGTCGCGCTTGATCGGTTGCACCAGCAAACCCAGGATCTGCCGGTCGACAAAGGACAGCGTGTAGGCCAGCAACAGCACGAGGGTGACGTACCACGCATACAGCGGGCGGTACGGCGCAGGCGATGACAGCGGATCGCGCATGGGAAGGCTCCGGCTCAGAAGCGCAGGGTCAGGAAGGGGGCGATGTAGAAGTAGTCGCGGCCGCGCACCGCGCCCTCGCGCAGGAACGGTCCGGCCTGGGTGTAGTGGGCGTACACGTCCAGGCTGGCGAAAGCGTTGAAGCGGTACTTCACCCACACCACCGAGCGCGTGCCGATGTCGCGCGCGTCGTTGGCGTCGCCCGGCTGCAGCACCCGCCAGCCGGCCGCGTACACGCCGTCGTGCAGGCTCTGCCGCTGCAGCTTGAGCACGTACATGTCGATCCACAGCCGCTCGCTGGGACGCAACACCAGCTCGGGGCCGATGGCGCGCACGTTGCTGCTGATCATGCTGCCGTCGAACACCGAGGCACGCGCATACAGGCCATTGAAGGTATTCAGTTCGCCGTCGCGCGGATCGCGGTCGCCGGAGGACGCTTCCATGCGCCAACCCAGGCGCGGCGTCCACTCGGTCTTGGCGAAGGTATAGCCGCCAAACAGCGTGCCCTGCCAGGCGCGCACGCGCTGGCCGGCGAAATGGCCGCGCTGGCCGATCAGTTCCAGGTCGTAGTCCCAGCCCTGCACCGCGCCGCTCAGACGCGTGGACAGCGTGTGCCGATGCTCCTCGCCGACCACCCCGCCATAGCGGCGCCCGTCCTGCACGGTGTCCAGGTACAGCGTCTCCAGCAGTGCCGCCTTCGGCTGGCTGGGCGACAGCGGCACTTCGGCGTGCGCGCCCCACAGGCGCTGGTCGCGGTTGGTGCGGTCGTCGAAACTGCCGGTACGGGTCAGCACCGGGCGCCCCCACAGCAGGCCGCCGCTCCAGCGCGGTTGCCGGGTCAGCAGCCGCACCGCATCGAACGGCATGCGCGAATTGGCCGGGTCGCGCGGATCGAGCAGGCGCTGCCAGCCGTAGGCGATCTGCTGGCGGCCGGCGCGCAGGCGCCAGGCCGGCTCCTTCTGCCCGTCGGACAGTTCGACGAAACCCTGCGCCAGGTCCAGCGGGTTGCGGTCGGTGGCCTGCACCGGCCGCGTCTGCAGACCGGCCACGCGGCTGTCGGCCAGTTCGCCGAACAGGCGCAGGTACGCCGAGGGCCGATAGTCGGCCCACAAGCGCAGGCGCTGCTGCGCATAGCCGTGCGGATCGGTGGCGAAGCGGCCGAAGCCGGCGTGTTCGCGATAGTCGTACAGCGTGCGGCTCTCGCCGCCGAGGCTGAGCCAGCCATCGCCGACGGGGATGTACTTCCATTTCTCCCAGCCCTGGCGCGGACGCGCGGCCAGCGCCGAATAGTCCTCCTGATCGGCCAGCAGCTTGCCCTGCGGGCCGCTGTTTTCGGCATCGGCCTGGGCGCAGCCGACGCTGCACAACATTGCCAGGCACACGGTACGGGGCGCACGGCGTGCGCGCGCATGAGGCACAGTCATCGATTCCCTCCCAAGTCTCGAAGCCAGTGGTGCGAAGGAGCGCGATCCGCTATCCGGTCGCGCGGCCGAGCGGTTCGGTCATGACGGCGGCGTCGCCACCGCGCCCGGTGCGGTGCCGGCGTAGAGCTGTTCGACCAGCGCCGCCCGTGCGCGCAGCACGTTGCGCTGGTTGATCGAACCCTTGTCGGTGATTTCGCCGGCCTCCAGGCTCGGCGGCTGTTCCAGCCACGCCGCGCACGCGACATGGCTGGCGCTGCCGGTGGCGCTGCGGTTGAGCGTGTCGAGCAGCCGCTGCAGCCAGGCGCGCACCGGCGGCGCCTGCAGCACCTGCGCCGCCTCGGCCTGCGCCGACAGCCCGGACAGCGCCTGCAGCGCGTCCAGCCGCGGGAACAGCAGCAGGCCGATGGCGTCGCGGTCGGCGCCGGTGACCACCACGTCCTGCACGTAGGCGGCGCCTTCCATCAGCACCCGCGTGCGCAGCGGGCCGACGCTGACGAACACGCCGGAGGACAGCTTGAAATCTTCGGCCAGGCGCCCGTCGAACAGCAGGCCGCGCTCGGGATGCTGCGGATCGATCGGCTTGAGCGCGTCGCCGGAGCGGTAGAACCCTTCCTCATCGAAGGCCTCGGCCGTCTGCTGCGGTGCGTTCCAGTAACCGGGCATCACGTGCGGCCCACGGAAACGCGCTTCCAGCTTGTCGCCGACCGGCACCAGCTTGACCTCGCAACCCGGCGCCGGCACGCCGACGTCGCCAGGCGTGTTGCTGGTGCCGTGGGTGAAGGTGCACGACGGCGCGCACTCGGTCATGCCCAGGCCGGCGAGCATGCGGATGCGCTCGCCGCAGTGCGCCTCGGCGATGCGCTCCAGCCGGTCCCAGACTTCCTGCGACAACGCCGCAGCGGCGAAGAAGAACATGCGCATGCGCGACAGGAAGGTCTCGCGCAGCGCCGCATCCTGTTCCAGCGCCTGCGCCAGCTGTTCCCAGCCGCGCGGCACGCTCAGGTACACGGTGGGCGCGATCTCGCGCAGGTTGCGCAAGGTCTGCTCGAACAGCGCCGGGGTCGGCTTGCCGTCGTCCAGATAGAAGCTGCCGCCGTTGTACAGGGCGATGCCGATGTTGTGGCTGCCGCCGAAGGTGTGGTTCCACGGCAGCCAGTCGACCAGCACCGGCGTCTCGCCAAGCACCGGGAAGGTCTGCAGCAGCATCTGCTGGTTCGCGCACAGCATGCGCTGGGTGGTGATCACCGCCTTGGGCAGCAGGGTGGAGCCGGAGGTGAACAGGAACTTGGCGATGCTGTCCGGGCCGCAAGCGGCGAAGGCGGCATCGGCAGCGTCCAGCGCGCGCGGTGCCAGCAGTTCCTCGAAGCGCAGGCAGGCGCGATCGCGCAGGGTGCCGCGCACGCACACGGCCGGTACATCGGTGGGGAACACGGCCGCGATCGCCGGGGCGAATGCGTCGCCGTCGCTGGCGAACAGCAGCCCCGGGCGCAGCACCTCGGCCACATGCCGCAGCTTGGCGAAATCGCGCGACAGCAACGCATAGCCCGGCGACACCGGGCAGTACGGGATGCCGGCATACATCGCCGCGAACGCCAGTTGCAGGTGTTCCAGATCGTTGCCCGACAGGATCGCCAGCGGCCGTTGCGCCGACAGGCCCATGTCCAGCAGGTGCGCAGCGATGCGGCGGGTGCGCTCGAGCATCTGCGCGTAGCTCAGCCGCCGCCACTGCCCATCTTCGTCGCGCTGCGCCACGAAGGTCGCATCGGGGGTGTGCAGCGCCCAGTGCTGCAGGCGCTGCAGCAGGTGCCTGGGCAGCGGCGCCAGCGGTTCGCGCGCGCGCAGGCGCAGCACGCCGTCGGCATCGCGGTGGACCTCGGTATCGGCGTGGCTCAGTCCGACAGGACGGTAGCGCACGGCGGTGGCAACGGACTCAGCGGCATTCATCGGAACCATCCGGAGGAGAAAGACGGCACGGCGTGCGGCAGCGCCGCCGCGGCCCCTGCGGGCCGCAAGCGACGCGACGGGTCAGCGCTTGTAGGTCTGCAGACCGGGCTTGATGGTTTTGTCGTCCAGGAATTGCTTCAGGCCTTGTTGCCGGCCCTTCTCGGGATCGCGGTGATTGGACTGGTCGACCTTGGCGTACAGGTAGTCCTCGTTCTGCTCCCAGGTCAGCTCGCGGCAGCGCTTGAAGCCGTGCTTGGCGAAGCGCAGCACCACCGGGTTCTTCTGCTGCAGTTCCTGGGCCAGCTTGGTCACTTCGGCGCGCAGCTGCGCGCGCGGCACGCTGGCGTTGACCAGGCCCATCTGCGCCGCCTCGGTGCCGGTGAAGGTACGCCCGGTCATGATGTAGAGCATGGCGTTGCGGTGGCCCATGGTGTCGGCGACCGCCTTGCTGACCAGGTTGCCCGGCGGGATGCCCCAGTTGATCTCCGACAGCCCGAACACTGCCTCGTCGGCGGCGATGGCCAGGTCGCAGGCCACCAGCGGCGAGAACGCACCGCCGAAGCACCAGCCGTTGACCGCGGCGATGGTCGGCTTGCTGTAGAAGCGCAGCAGGCGCCACTGCCACTGCGAGCAGTCGCGGCGCATGCGCTCCTGCACGATCTCTTCCTTGCCGTCGGTCTCGCGGAAGTATTCCTTCAGGTCCATGCCGGCCGACCAGGATTCGCCGGCGCCGGTCAGCACCAGCACCTCGGCGTCGCTGTCCAGCTCCAGCGTCTCCAGCACGTCGATCATCTCGCGATTGAGCGTGGGACTCATCGCGTTGCGCTTGTCCGGGCGATTCAGGGTGACCCAGGCGATGCCTGCGTCGATCTCGACCTGGACGGTCTGCCAGCGGTCTTGGTAGCTGCTCATGGATAGGCCTGCATGGGGAGGGGGAAGGAGCGATCACTTAGGACTGATAATAGTTATAGATCATCATTATTTCGGCGCAAGCTGCACTGCAGCATGGCGCCGCGCGGTGGTGGGAGCATGGCGGTACGCCCTTGGGCGGCGCGACAGCAATCGCGATACCGGGTTTCGTGGGCGTCGTGAAGGGAGCAGGCCATCCCAGGACCTTAGATCCGTCGACGCATCGCCGCGAGGCTTCACGCCCAGCGAACGCAATGCTCACGGGGGACGTTCAGTCCCGGGTTAGCATCCAGGCCACAGGGGTTCCGTCGACACCGGGGTGATGTGATGCACACCGTCTCCGCGCTTGACCAACCGACCCACGCTCGCGTCCGCATCGATCTGGACGCCGAGATGGCGTACTGGCAGCAGGCCCACGCCGAGGGCCGTCTCGGCCGCCAGGGATTCGCCGACTACGCGCAGCTGCTGAAGATCGGCTACGACGTCTATCTGGCCTATCCGCGCGCCAGCGAGGCGCAACTCTACCGAGTGCTGCAGGACGCCTATCACCAGTGCGCGCCGATGCTGTCGGTGCCGTGGGACGAGGCGCGCTGGTTGGTGCGGCATGCGTGGCAGCATCTGGCGCATTCGGGGCGTTGTCACTGAGGGGCGCCTCGCGCAGCGGGGCATCTCGTCGTTGCCCGCGTAGGAGCGGCTTCAGCCGCGACGGGCGTTACCGAGAATGCCTGTCGCGGCTGAAGCAACTCCTATGACAAGTCTTTGGTCGTTACTGAAGGCGCCCACAAGGCGCCGCGTGCCGGCGTAGCCGCGACAAACAGGACAGCACACCATCGCGTGCATGGCACACCGCGGCCTGCGCCGCGGGTTTGCTGTCGTTCGCTCCCCACGCTGCTGTCAACGCGACGACGTGGGCGGCGACGCGCTGTGCTCCTTCGCCTCCAGGCGCCCATGGAACGCGTTCGATCCCTTGCCCGGCGCCGTCGCCGACTCGCCCTCGCTGCGCTTGAGCCGCTGCTTGCGTTGTTCGACCACGTTGCTGGCCAGCGCCACGCGACGCCCGATCACCATGTCGGTCAGCCAGTCGATCAGGTAATGCGTGTAAGCGGCCTGGTGCGCTTTTTCGGTCAGCGCATGATCGGCGCCGGCGATCGTGCGCGTGGTCAGCGATCGCGCGTTGGAGAACGCTGCCGCATAGTTGCGCAGTACCTGCCCGGGTACGATCACGTCGCGCTCGGCCTCCACCAGCAGCACATCGCCGCGATAACGCTGGCAGGCCGCCAGAGCGCGGTTGTCCGCCGGCGTCACCACGCGGTTGCGGTACGGCATCAGGTCCGGATCGCGGTTCAGCGCGACCTTCGGCCCGTCCCAGTGCGCGTCCTTGTACAGCGCCGGCGAGCGCAGGGCCAGCCACTCCACCGGCCGCTCCAGCGTCAGCAACGCGGCCAGGTAACCGCCGTAGCTGAGCCCCACCACCGCGATCGCCTCCGGATCCACCTGCGGCGAGGCGGCCAGGCGATCGTAGGCGGCCTTGATGTCGTCCAGGTTCTGCGCCCGCGTCACCGTCTCGCGCATCGCCGCCAGGCCTTCGTGGCCGCGCAGGTCGAAGGTCAGGCACACGCAGCCCAGGCCCGCCGCCTCGCGCGCGCGCACCAGGTTGTGGTGCTGGTTGCCGCCCCAGCCGTGCACGAACAGCACGCCGGGCAGGCGGCTGGTCGGCGTCAGCAAGGTGCCGCTGAGCGCCGCATCGTCGACCGGGATATCGATGCTGGACAGTTCGGCTTCCATGGTCAGGTCACGCTGCGCATGTGGCGGTACTTGGTCAACAGGCCGGTGCGTGGCTCCTCGCCGACGTAGTAGACCTGCGCCCCGGCCGGCGGCGGCGGATGCGCGCCGTAGCGCTCGACGGTGGCGGCGACCACGCGCTGCAGCGTCGGCGATTGCTGGAACGCGGCGACCGCGGCCAGTTCCGCCGGCGTGGCGCCGCCGACACGCCAGGACTGCTCGAGCACGCCACAGGCGACACTGCCGTCGGGAAGCAGGCCTTCGATCACGTCGTAGTTGCGCCGCGACGCATAGAAGCCCGGATAGGCCTCGGCCACCAGACGATCGTAGTCGCGCGCCTTCAGCACCGCGGTGCGCTGGCGCGGCGGCAACGGCTGCGCCAGCAGCGTGTCGAAGGTGCCGCGGATGACGTGCAGCTCCGAGCCGCCGTACGCCTCGCGGCCGCTGCCGTCGCGGGTGACCGACTGCGTGCCGCAGTAGGCGATGGTGATGCCGGCGCAGTGCGTTTCGCCGACGCTGAAGGTGGTCGGTTGCTGCAGGTGCCGTTCCAGCACCACCCCATGCCGGTGCAATTCATGGACGGGCAAGGCCGACAGCGCCGCGTCCAGCGCCGCCGTATCGTGCAGCAGGACCTGCCCCAGCCCGCCCACGCCATGGCACGGCTTCAGCCGCACCTGGCCGCCGTCGCACAGACGCGCGAAGGCGCGCCGGGCATCCGCGGCGCTGAAAGCGGTGTAGCCTGGCAGCGTCGCGGACGCCAGGGCCACGCCCAAGTCCGGCTGCCATCCCTCCGGCGCCTGCGCATCGCCATCGACCAGCGGATGGCTGATCGCCTTGGTGGCGACGAAGGCATGTGGCACCACGCCGCCCAGCAGATCGGCCGCGCCCTGTACGCCGAGTTGCGCGGCCTGCGCTTCCGTCAGGGTTTCGTCGGGCACGTAGAACGCACCCGACCCGAACGCATCCGACCCGGCGGCAAGACGTGCGTCGTGCACCGGCAGGCGCATCAATCGCGCGACCTCGGCGACCACCCAGGCATGCGTGGCGGCCTCGTGGCCCCCGAACGCCGCATCGCGTACGCGGTAGGCGCGGACATTGGCGTGCGCAGCGAACCGGGACATGTCGGGCGCTCCGTGCAGATGGGAAAGACGCGACGTCTCAGCCATGGCCGTACCAGCGCAGCAGCACAGCCACGGCAAGGGCGATCACCAGGAGCGACACGACCACGCGCAGCCAGCGGCTGGCGCACAGTTGCTTCCACCAGGCCGAGGCCTCGGGCGTGCCGCTGGCATCCCGGGCGCGCTGTGGCGTCGGCGCGGACGCTGGAGGGGAAGCCGCAGACTGGCGGTCGTCGTGGCGCATGAGCCAAGGCTGTCGCGCACGCTGTCGCATGCGGGTGAACGCGATGTGGTGCGTGTGTCATCGCGGGAGACAAGTATCGACGGCACGCGCCCAACCGCATCGTCGCCCGGCAATGCGCCTGGCGTTTGCAACAAAGCCGACGCAGTGCGCGCAGCACGTCAGTGCAAACAGAAACCGGGCCGCGTCATCAGGATCGCCAGCACGCGCGGCAGCGGGTGCAAGCCGCGCCCGGCGCCGCGCTCAGGCGGCAGCCGTCGCCGCCGCGTGGTGCGCGGGCAGCCGCGCATCGATGCGGTGCTTGCCGGCCAGCGCCTGCATGCCCTGCAAGGTGGCCTGAACCGCACTGGCATAGCCGCTGCGCCACAGTTCCGCGCGTGACTGCCGCGACGCCGCCGCGTTCAGCGCCAGTGCGAATGCCTGCACACGGGGATCGGCCAGCGCGGCGCGCTCCATGAACGGCTGCTCCGGCGCGATGACGTCGACCGGGGCCAGCCAGGCGTCGGCGACCAGCTCGGCCACGCCGGCGCGGTGCGAGAGCTGGTGCATGGCGCTGAGCGTTTCGTGCAGCATTTCCAGGCACGCCCATTGCCACAGCGCGGCCTTGTACTGCGGGTCGGCCTGGTCCAGGGCGGACAAGGCGCCATCCACATGATCGATGCGAAGATCCTGCATGGCCGCCTCCACGATACGGCGTTGCGATCCGCACATTCTGCGCGGCGAAAGTGAGCGCAACGTGAGTCGCGCGGCGATGGCGGCGTGCAGGCGGTCACAGCGGGCGCCGCGGCAGCCGTCGCGTATACTTGCGGCGCGCGTCCGCTCGCGCCGATCCCTCACCACGCTCTGCTCATGACGCCACCCTGACACCCGCCGCTCGCATCGGCCCGCCTCGACGGCTGGCCGCAAGTTGCTGGTTTTCCATTGCATACAGCGAGCGCTGCCCTGCGACATGGGCGGTGTCAGGAGCGTTTACCTTGAAGTTTTCCTCTTCCCTGCGCCAGTCCTGGTGCGGCAATCTCCGTGGCGACGTGCTCGCCGGCCTGGTCGTGGCATTGGCGCTGATTCCCGAGGCGATCGCGTTCTCGATCATCGCCGGGGTCGATCCCAAGATCGGTCTCTATGCCGCCTTCTGCATCTGCGTGACCATCGCCTTCGCCGGCGGGCGCCCCGGCATGATCTCCGCCGCCACCGGCGCGATGGCGCTGTTGATGATCGGCCTGGTCAAACAGCACGGCGTGCCCTATCTGCTCGCGGCCACGCTGCTGACCGGCGTGCTGCAGATCCTGGCCGGGCTGTTCAAGCTCGGCGCGCTGATGCGCTTCGTCTCGCGCTCGGTGATCACCGGCTTCGTCAACGCGCTGGCGATCCTGATCTTCATGGCGCAACTGCCCGAGCTGATCGGCGTGCCGGTGCCGGTGTATCCGCTGGTGGCGCTCGGCCTGCTGCTGATCTACGGCCTGCCCTGGCTGTCGCGGCGCAGCTTCCCCGGCATCGGCCTGTGGCTGCTGGTGCTGGGCGCGGCCTTGACGACGGGCAGCATGGCGCCTTGGACGCTGCTGCCGGTCGCCGTGGGCGGTGCCGCAGCGCTGCTGCTCGGGCACCGCTGGACGCGCGGCCTGGCGGTACCGCCGCCGTTGGTGACGATCGTGCTGCTGACCGGGCTGGCGCTGTACTTCGGCATCCACGTGCCCACCGTCGGCGACAAGGGGCAGCTGCCCGATCGCCTGCCCAGCCTGCTGCTGCCAAGCGTGCCGTGGACGCTGGAGACGCTGCGGATCGTGTTCCCGGTATCGGCGACGATGGCGGTGGTCGGCCTGCTCGAGTCGATGATGACCGCGCAGATCGTCGACGACATGACCGACACGCCCAGCGACAAGAACCGCGAGTGCGTGGGCCAGGGCGTGGCCAACATCGTCAGCGGCCTGTTCGGCGGCATGGCCGGCTGCGCGATGATCGGGCAGTCGGTGATCAACGTGAAGTCCGGCGGGCGCGGCCGCCTGTCCGCGCTGGTCGCCGGCAGCGTGCTGTTGCTGCTGGTGGTGTTCGCCGGCGCCTGGGTGCGGCAGATCCCGATGGCCGCGCTGGTAGCGGTGATGATCATGGTCTCGGTGGGCACGTTCAGCTGGCGCTCGCTGGCGCAATTGCGCACCCACCCGACCAGTTCCAGCGTGGTGATGCTCGGCACCGTCGCGGTGACCGTGGCCACCCACGACCTGGCTCGCGGCGTCCTCACCGGCGTGCTGCTGTCGGCGCTGTTCTTCGCGCGCAAGGTCGGACGCATGCTGCAGATCGAGCGCAGCGAGGACGCGGACGGTGGCCACACCTACCGCATCCGCGGTCAATTGTTCTTCGCCTCGGCCGGCAGCTTCGCCGGCGCCTTCGACTTCGCCCATGCGCCGGCGCGGGTCACCCTGGACCTGAGCCACGCGCACGTCTGGGACATCAGCGCCATCGGCGCGCTGGACCAGGTGGTGATGAAATTCCGCCGCCATGGTGCGCAAGTCCACGTGCTGGGATTGAATCCGGACAGTGCAGCGATGGTCGGGCGGCTTGGCAGGCACCAGCGTGATGACGTGGAAAGCGTTCCCCTGCATTGAGGCCCGGCCGGGATGATCGTGTCGCCACGGCGGCACGGCGCAGCGCGCGGTCACGCCGCGTGCCGTCCCGCGTGCCGACATGGCGACGACGTCGGCCGATTAGCATCGAACTGCTAACGGCCATGCAGGAGATCTGCCGATGTCACTGGACCACTGGCAACTGCCGCCGCACGACTGGGTGCCCAACCACCCGTTCCTGCCGGTGCTGCACTACCGGCAGTGCGTGGGCGCCATCGACGCCGACGGCTTCGAACGTCGCTTCGCCGCGCACGGCTGGCCGCCGCAATGGCGCGACGGCATCTACGACTATCACCACTACCATTCCACCGCGCACGAAATGCTCGGCGTCGCCCGCGGCAGCGCCCGCGTGCTGCTCGGCGGTCCGGGCGGCATCGAGGTCGCGCTCGCGGCCGGCGATGCGCTGCTATTGCCGGCCGGGACAGGCCATTGCCGGTTGTCGGCCAGCGCCGACTTCCTGGTCGTCGGCGCTTATCCGGACGGCCAGGACTGGGATATCTGCCGGGAGCCGCCCAGCGCCGCGATGCTGCAACGGATCGCCAATGTGCCGTTTCCGCGGAGCAATCCGCTGCTCGGGGCGGATGGGCCATTGCTGGAGCATTGGAAGAGACCTGTCGACGTTGACTGATCGCGTCGTCGCCCGGGATCATGCTTGCCGCGAAGTTGGCCCCGCCGCCCAGACATCGCAGGCCGGATCGAACTCGGTCGTCGCTGCGCGCTCGGACCGCCAACCGAAGCCACAGATCGCCATGACGCTCTGGCGCATCGGATCCAGGTCCAGTGCCTTGCCGAGATCGACATCATTGATGGCAGAGGTGACGAACGCGCCCAACCCCAGATCGGTGGCAGAGAAGTACAGCGCCTGTGAGATGTGGCCGACGTCCAGAGTCAGCGCGCGATAGGCCTTGGCATGCTGGCGATACTTCCAGAACGTCCGGTTGAATCGCGGCGCCAGCAGGACCAGCACGTGAGCGTCGGCGAACCAATGCTGGCCGGCCAGCGCCACCCTCGCGAAGGTATCGATGTCCGGTCCCAGGCACGGCAGCTGGGTTAGCGCGTGATCCACAGGGTGGTAGTGGTACAGGCCGGGTTCGATTCCTTCCACCCGGCGTATCAGCAGGTAGGCTTCGGTCGGGTGCAGCCCGCCGGCGGACGGCACGTTCTTCTTCAGGAACACCGTGTCGTCCTGGACCTTCAGCGTCGCCCGCGCCATCAGCACCCGCTGCAACATTCGCAGGAACAGCGCGTGCGGCAGCGGGCGGGCATCGTCGTAATTGCGACAGGTAACGCGACGCGCAAGCATGGCCTCAAAGGCGCCATCGTCCAGCCGCGGCAATGGAATCCTGGCAAGGCCGGACCCGATGTCCTGCACCTCCGGCGGCGGCGCGCCCAGCTTGCGGCGCAGGTCCGGGGCGGACACCATGCCATTGCGTTCCATCGCAGTCACTCCGTCGATACCCTGCCAACGGCTTGCCCAATGCGCCACGGCGGCAGCTGGCCACCAATAGGCGGACCGCAATGCCTCGTCGCGTTCGCGAAACGCGGCAGAGCGCGCGTCGTCGCCGATCAGCAGACCGCGTTCGAGCGCCCGCTCGATCGCGTCGTCCGCATGATCGGTCAACTGCGCGCGCTCGACCCATTCCGTGGGACTGACCTGGCCGAGCAACGGCAGGTCGACCGCATCGAGTTCGAGCTCACCATCCAGATGCGGCGCCAGGGCGACCCAGGCCAGCCGGCGACGCAATCCGGCACCACCACGAAGCAGGCTGGTCATGTCGAACGCCACATGCTCCCGCGCCTCGACAAACAGCACGGAGCAGCGTCTTACGCGCATGCATCCCTCGTTTCCGCCCTGCGTAAGTGCTGCATCGATTGGCCACATTGGAGAGATGCTGGACTGCTAGGATACCGTCGCGGACCCGATCGCTGCTGGCAGCGCCCGAGGCAACCGCACCGCCGCCATGCGTACATCGCATGTCCACCAATATCGAAACAGGGGACTACACCATGACCGATCAGCCGCAGGGGCATCCGCCCTTCGATCTCGCCACCGCCCAGCAATTGCTCACGCTTCTGTCCACCGACGACGACTTCCGCGCGCTGTTCGCGCAGGATCCGGGCGCGGCGCTGCGTAGCCTCGGCTTGTCCGATCAACGCGCCGCCGCCGCGGTTGAGGAGCCGACCTGCCTGTGCACGTCGGACCTGGCGAGCAAGGAAGAAATCCAGGAAGCCCTGGAACTGCTGCTGGCCTACCTCACCGCCGAGGGCACGCATACGGTCGTTCACTGCTTCGAAGCAGGTTCCGTTGTCGCCAGCCTGACCGCCAAATAGGTCGGTAGCGCTTGCCCCGCCCAGGCACGACGGAAGGTTTCCGCCTTCTGCCGCGCCTGGTCGGTCTGGCCCAGGCTGGCCAGGATTTCCGTGGTACTTACCACTGCCAGGTTCGCATCGGCGACATTCATCGATTGCAGGGCCAATCCACCGATCGGTTCGATGTACGCCAGGCCGCGGCGCGCGACCAACCAGTCGTTTTCGGCCAGGGCCTGCTTCTTCTCGCCGGCCGCGAGCAACGCGTCGCGCAGGCTGACGTGGAGTTGATACGGCTCCCGGCCATCGATCTGTTCACGCAACAAGGCGACCGCGCGCTCGGGATTTCCGCTATCGACGAACTGCTGCGCCCGCAGCAGGGACAGCAGCTTGATCATCGGCGGGAAGCCGGACTGCGTGACCAGCGAAGCGAGCTGCGCAGCGTGGACGTCGTACAGCGTGTGGTCGCCGCTGCGCTGTGCCAGGCGGATCGCCGACATCGCCACGATCACGAGATCGTCGCGATCGCCAGCATCGCCGTGGACCGCGCGCTCCAGAGCTTCGTCAGCGATCCGCGCCAACATCGTCCGATCCACCGTCCGCGGATCGGTGACGAAGGCGACCGCCTGCTGTGCGATCTGCAGGGGATAGCGGATCACTGGCTCGGCATCCGCCGACGCAGCCACCGCCGCCTGCGCGGCAGCGGCGGCATCGCCCAAGCGCCCCTGGTCCAAGGGAATGGAAATCTGTTCGAAGTGGTCGGTCAGCGCTGCTCCTGACGCCGCCAGTGCCGCCATGATCCTGCCAGCTGCCGGATAGTCCTTCATCGCAGCGAACGCAGCGGCGTGGCGTCGGGTTGCGGGATAGCCACCAAGCTCCTCGGCCTGTTTGAAGGCGTTCAGCGCGTCGCCGTAACGGCCCTGCGCCAGGTAGATGCGACCCTGCAATTCCACCGCCACGTCGCGCAGCGGATTCTGCGGCACCGCGAACTTCTGCACGCTATGCTCGGCGGAAGCGTAATTGCCCTCGGTGAACTCGTCCCAGGCGAACTGCGCCGCGCCGGCGTAGTAGTCCGGATACAGTTCCGACAGCATCTTCCACTTCTGCTTGGCCTGCCGCCACGGGTGCGGCCCCAGTTCGCTCGCCCACGCATCCAGGTATAGCGCATCACGCTCGGACAGATGGTCGCGCAGGGCCATGGCCTTGGCCAGGTACTGCAACGCCGCGCGATTGTTGGCGGTGGAGATCTCGACCCGCATCGATCCCATGTAGGCCAGCGCGAAGTCCTTGTCGATCTCCGCCGCCTTGACGAAGTACTGATCGGCGGATCGGAAATCACGCCGAGTGAAGTACTTCATCGCGATCGCATAGGCCTTCAAAGCGTCCAGGCTGCTGGTGGTGACACTGGGCAGCGGAGGCGAGTTCTTCCTGATGACCTCCTCGCCTTCGCCCAACTGCTCGCGCAGCGAAGCGGTCACCGCGTCGATGGACGCCAGCACCGAGCCAGCGCCGCGGCCGTCGCGGGACTCGGCATAGACGGTCGCCTGCGTACGCGGATCGACCACCTCCGCGCTCACCCGCACCCGCCCGCCGACCTCCGACACCGTGGCGAGCAGCACGGCGCGCGCGCCGTCGCGCTGCGCGATCTCAGAGGCCGTGGCGCGATCAAGTGGCGTGTGCTCCGGATCGCGGCGCATCCGCGTAAGCGTATCGCGCACCTTCAGATCACTGAGCACATTGACGTAGCGCGACTGCTCCAGGCTGATGCGAAAGGCCTGCTGCAGCGAATCGTCCAACGCCACATCGCCCGTCAGATTCCGCAAATCCCCCACCACCACCCAATCGCGTTCGGCGAAGGCGATGGCCGGCTGCGGGCGGGTGACGAACCAGATGCCGACCGCGAACGCGGCGATCAGCGCGGCCTCCGCCGCCAGCGCCGCCGGCCGGCGCCACAGCGGGATATCGCGCCAGGCCTTGGGCGTGGGCTTGGGCGCGCGTAGCGGGGTGTGGCCGATCTCGCCGACTTCGTAGATCTCCAGCGGGGTCGGCACGCCCTTGAAGCGCCAGCGGCCGTGCGATTTCCACAGCAGGCGCTCGCCGCGCTCGCCCAGTTCGCGCGCAGCGCGGTGGGTCAGCGACTCGGCCACCGCCGACAGCAGGATCTGCCCGGGCCGGGCCAGAGTCATCAGCCGCGCCGCGGTCGGCTTGGCCAGGCCTTCCACCTCCAGCGGCTTGGCGCCCACCTGCACGGCGGCGTCGCTGTTGCGCCAGGTCAGCACTTCGCCCACGTGCAGGCCGGCGCGCACCTTCAGGTCGAGCTTGCGCTGCGTGCCCAGCTCGCGCAGGCCGCGGCCGTAGTCCAGGGCGAAGCCGAGGCCGTCGATCGGCCGTTCGAACAACAGCAGCAGGCCGTCGGAACGGTCGATCAGGCGCCCGCGCCAGCGCTGCTGCAGTTCCAGCACCAGCGAGTCGTGCCGCTTGAACAGCTCGGCCGCGTTGGCGTCGCCGAGCTTTTCCACCAGCGCCACCGAGTCGCACAGGTCGGTCAGCAGCAGGGTGCGTAGCTGCGGGACCTCGGGCGGCGGTGCGATGGCGTCGGTCATGGCGGCGGCTCGGCGGGACGCGGTGGCTCAGCAGGGGGCAGAGGCGAGGTCGTGCCAGTACAGGCGATTGCCGCCCTGGCGCTTGGCCTCGTACAGCGCCGCATCGGCGTTGGCGTACCAGTCGTTCCAGTCCGAGTGCGGATCGACGCGGCTGATGCCGATGCTGACCGGGCAGATGTGCGGCGCCGGGTGCGGCACGCCCAGCAGGTTCTGCACGGTGGCGAGCACGAACTCACCGATGCGGCGCAGGTCCTCGACGTTGCCGGCGGCCACCAGCAGGCAGAACTCGTCGCCGCCCAGGCGGCAGGCGATGTCGTCCGGCCCGGCCACCGAGCGCAGGATGTTGGCGACGTTCTGCAAGACGCGGTCGCCGACCAGGTGGCCGTGCGCATCGTTGATGTGCTTGAAGCGGTCGCAGTCGATCAGCAACAGGCCCGGGCCGGGCGAGCGGCCGTCGCGGCGGCACTCCTGCAGGCGCAGGATCAGCCCGCGGCGGTTGTGCAGGCCGGTCAGTTCGTCGGTGCGCACCAGCTCTTCGGTCTGGGTCAGCTGATGGGTGGTGGCGTAGAGGTTGTCCAGCGCCGCTTCCAGGTCGCGGTTGCGCCGGCGCAGTTGGCGGATCAGGGTCTGCTCGTTCATCACCACGCGCACGATGGTGCGGCGGAGGAAGTAGGCGACCACGCCCGGGTCGCGCTCGACCAGGCGCTGGAAATCGTCGTGGTCCAGCTCCACCAGCGCGCCGTCGCTGGCGGCCAGCGCGTCGGCGCTGCGCATGTGGTTGCCGATCAGCAGGCCCAGTTCGCCGAAGAACTCGCCGTGGCCCAGGTGCTTGACCACCAGGTCCTCGCCGAAATCCAGGTCGATCACGCCGCTGGTGATCACGAACATGGCGCTGCCGCCGTCGCCGCGGCGAAACAGCACGTCGCCGGCGCGCACCGTGCGGGCGCGGCCGAATTCGGAAAACAGGCGCAATTCCGCGGCGGTCAGCACCGCCAGCTCGTTCGGCTTCGGAGCGACCGCAGCGTTGGAAATTGTGCCGCGTGCGGTGGATGCGGCGCTGTCGCAGCTCATCCGGCCCCCTAATCTGACGTCGCTGGCCCCTGTCCGGTGAGCATATCACCTACACATGGCGCTCACGATACATTTCACAGCCAATCTCGCCCCGCCAGGAGACGCCACAGCAAGCTGTCGCACGCGGTAGACATCGTCGCCGCGCCATCGGCACCCGCGCGTAAAAAAAGCCCGGGCGAACCCGGGCTTCCCACCTCCTGCCAGGGAGGGGCGATCGATCGGCACCTGGCTGCAGGTCAGGCCGCCTTCTCGCCATGGAACTGCTCTTCCTCGGTCGAGCCGGTCAGCGCGGTGGTCGAGGACTGGCCCTGCTGGATCGCCTGGGTCACCGCATCGAAGTAGCCGGTGCCGACCTCGCGCTGGTGCTTGACCGCGGTGAAGCCGCGGTCGGCGGCGGCGAACTCGGCTTCCTGCAGTTCGACGAAGGCGCTCATCTGCCGGCGCGCATAGCCGTGCGCCAGGTTGAACATCGAGTAGTTCAGCGCGTGGAAGCCGGCCAGGGTGATGAACTGGAACTTGTAGCCGTAGCTGGCGATCTCGCGCTGGAACTTGGCGATGGTGGCGTCGTCCAGGTTCTTCTTCCAGTTGAAGCTGGGCGAGCAGTTGTAGGCCAGCAGCTTGCCCGGGAACTTGGCGTGGATGGCCTCGGCGAACTTGCGCGCGAACTCCAGGTCCGGCTTGCCGGTCTCGCACCAGATCAGGTCGGCGTAGGGCGCGTAGGCCAGGCCGCGGCTGATCGCCTGGTCCAGGCCCTTGCGGGTGCGGAAGAAGCCTTCGACGGTGCGCTCGCCGGTGGTGAACGGGCGGTCGTTCGGGTCGATGTCGCTGGTCACCAGGTCGGCGGCCTCGGCATCGGTGCGCGCCACCAGCAGGGTCGGCACGCCCATCACGTCGGCGGCCAGGCGCGCGGCGTTCAACTTCTCGATCGCCTCGCGGGTCGGCACCAGCACCTTGCCGCCCATGTGCCCGCACTTCTTGACCGAGGCCAACTGGTCCTCGAAGTGCACGCCGGCCGCGCCGGCCTCGATCATCGCCTTCATCAATTCGAAGGCGTTGAGCACGCCGCCGAAGCCGGCCTCGGCATCGGCCACGATCGGCTGCAGGAAGTCGATCTCGTCCTTGCCTTCGGCGTGGTGCAACTGGTCCGCACGCAGCAGGGTGTTGTTGATGCGCTTGACCACCGCCGGCACCGAGTCGGCCGGGTACAGCGACTGGTCCGGGTACATCTGACCGGCCAGGTTGGCGTCGGCGGCCACCTGCCAGCCGGACAGGTAGATGGCGTTGAGCCCGGCCTTGACCTGCTGCATCGCCTGGTTGCCGGTCAGCGCGCCCAGCGCGTTGACGAAATCCTTCTCATGCAGGTACTTCCACAGCTTCTCGGCACCGAGCCGGGCCAGCGAATGCTCCACGTGCACCGTGCCGCGCAGGCGCACCACGTCGGCGGCGGTGTAGTTGCGGGTGATCCCGGCCCAGCGCGGATCGGTGTCCCAGTCGCGCTGGATCTGTTCGGCGGTCTGCAACGTGGTGCTCATCTGGCGTTCTCCTCGAAAAAATGGATGCAGCGATGAAACGGTGGGGGTGTGGCTGGATTGAAGGCCTGGCCGGCATGGAAGGAGTCAGACGCAGGGACATCGCTTTCACGATTCCCCATTCCCAAATCCCCATTCCCGGCGTCCCATCAATCAATCAACTGATAGGCCGGCAAGGTCAGGAAATCGGCCAGTTCTTCGTCGCGCGTCAGCCGATCCAGCAACGCGATGGCCTCGTCCACCCGCGCCCCGCCCGGCAGCAGCGCGCGCTCGCCCAGCCGTGCCGGCAACTGCCGCAGGCAGGCGTCGAACAGGGCGAAATCGATGGCGGTGCCGTCGTCCAGGTGCAGGCCGCCCACGTGCAGCCATTGCCACAGCTGGCTGCGGCTGATCTCGGCGGTGGCGGCGTCCTCCATCAGGTGGTGGATCGGCACGCAGCCGTTGCCGTCCAGCCACGCCGCCAGGTAGCGCACGCACACTTCGATGTTGCCCTCGAAGCCGGCGCGGGTGATGGTGCCGGTGGACGGGGCGATCAGCGTGTCGCGGTCGGCCTGCACGTCCTCGCGGCGCACCGCATGCTGGTTCGGCGTGCGCATGTGTTCGTCGAACACCGCACGGGCGATCGGGATCAGCGCCGGGTGCGCCACCCAGGTGCCGTCGTGGCCGGCGGTGACCTCGCGCAGCTTGTCCGCGCGCACCCGCGCCATCGCCTGTTCGTTGGCCGCCTCGTCGTGGCTGATCGGGATCTGCGCGGCCATGCCGCCCATCGCATGCGCGCCGCGGCGGTGACAGGTGCGGATCAGCAGTTCCGAATAGGCCTTCAGGAACGGCTGGGTCATGGTCACCTGACCGCGCTCGGGCAGCACCCGGTCCGGATGCCGGCGGAAGGTCTTCAGGTAGGAAAAGATGTAGTCCCAGCGGCCGCAGTTCAGGCCGACGATGCGCCCGCGCAGCGCATGCAGGATCTCGTCCATCTCGAACACCGCCGGCAGCGTCTCGATCAGCACGGTGACCTTGATCTGGCCCTGCGGCAGGCCGAGCATGTCCTCGATGTGGGCCAGCGCGGTCTCCCACAGCGCCGCTTCCTCCATCGACTGCAGCTTGGGCAGGTACAGGTACGGGCCGCGGTCCTTGGCCTGCAGCGCGCGACCGTTGTGGAAGGCGAACAGCGCCGCATCGAACAGGCCGCCGGCCAGCGGCTGGCCATCGACCAGCACGTGCTTCTCGTCCAGGTGCCAGCCGCGCGGGCGCACGATCAGCACCGCCTGTTCCTCGTAGGGACGCAGCGCATAGCGCTTGCCCGGGCTGCCGTCGCGTGCGGCCGGCGAGGTGAAGGTCAGCGTCCCGGCCACCGCCTCGGCCAGCGCGCGCTGGCCGGCGACCAGGTTGCGCCAGGTCGGCGCGGTCGAGTCCTCGAAGTCGGCCATGTACACCTTGGCGCCGGAGTTCAGCGCGTTGATGACCATCTTCGGATCGGTAGGTCCGGTGATCTCGACCCGGCGGTCCTGCAGCGCCTCGGGCAGCGGCGCCACCTGCCAGTCGCCCTCGCGGATCGCACGGGTGTCGTCACGGAAGTCCGGCAAGCCGCCGGCGTCGAAGAACGCCTGGCGCTCGCGGCGCGCCGCCAGCCGCGCCTGCCGCTCCGGCTCGATCGCCCGGTGCAGCGACACCAGCAGGGCCAGCAGCGGCGGCGGCAGCAGGGCGTCCTGGCCGGCCAGCGAGGTGGTGAGCGCGATGCCCGGCGTGGAACGCGTGGGGTCTGGAGCGACAGCGAAAGCGGGGGCGGACATGTGGGGATTCCTCGATGTTTCCGGGGCTCCACCGTGATGCCAGGGCATGTATTTGACAAAGCAGTTTTGTCAATGCTTTATATAAGTCAGCCTTATATCCATTACGTCATGGCCACGGGAAGCGCTGCAACCCCTCGATTTCCTTACAAATCCGACCGGCTCAAACCGTTGCGTGCGTTCTGCCAGACGGTGCGCCTGGGGGCGGTGTCGCGGGCCGCGGAGGCCTTGTTCGTCAGCCAGCCGGCGGTGACGCTGCAGTTGCAGGCGCTGGAACGGGAACTGGGGGTGGTGCTGTTCGAGCGCAGCGGCCGGCGCCTGGTGCCCAGCCGCGAGGGCCAGTTGCTGTACGAGATGGCGCAGCCGCTGGTGGAGAGCCTGGACCGGCTGGAGGCCGACTTCCGCGAGAAGGCACGCGGGCTGGACGCCGGCGAGCTCAACGTGGCCGCCAACAGTTCCACCATCCTCTACCTGCTGCCGAAGATCGTGGAGGCCTTCCGCGCCCGCCACCCGCAGGTTCGGCTGACGCTGCACAACGCGATCAGCGCCGACGGCACCGACCTGCTGCGCGAGGACGCGGTGGACCTGGCGGTCGGCTCCATGCTCGACGTCCCCGCCGACCTCAGCTATGCCCCGGTGTACCGCTTCGAACAGTTGCTGATCGCCCCGCACGACCATCCGCTGGCACGCAAGCCGAAGCTGACCCTGGAGGACCTGTCGCCCTACCCGCTGATCCTGCCGCCGCGGCGCCAGGTCACCTACCGCCTGGTCGACCTGGTGTTCCAGCAGGCGCGCGTGCCCTACACCGTGGCGCTGGAGGTCGGCGGCTGGGAAGTGATCAAGCAGTACGTGGCGATGGGCATGGGCGTGTCCATCGTCAGTTCGATCTGCCTCACCGACGCCGACCGCGCGCGCCTGGCCACCCGCGCCCTGGGCGATTACTTCCCGGCGCGCAGCTACGGCGTGGTGGTGCGCAAGGGCAAGTACCTGTCGCCGCAGGCACGCGCCTTCATCGAACTGATCCAGCCGGACCTGTTCACCCCGCGCGGCTACGACGAGAGCGGGCCGTCGGAGCGCTGAGCGCGGCGGCGCATGCCGTCGCCGGCATCGCGCCGCTCAGCCGGGGCGATCCCACTGCGGCGGCTGCCCGATCGCCTGCCGCAGCACATGCGCCAATCGCGCCACCCGCGCCGGCAGCGGCGTCTGGCTCGGCACCAGCCACAGCCACTGCTGCGGCCCGGACGGCAACGCCGCCTCGTGGAACAGCGCGCGCAGGCGATGCCGCCGCAGATCCTCGCCGACCAGCCAGGTCGGCAGGCAGGCCACGCCCAGGCCATCCAGCGCGGCCAGGCGCAGGGTTTCCAGATCGTCGCAGCGCAGCCGCCGCGTGGGCAGCGCCGCGTCCGCGCCGAGCACATGGCGCCAACTGATGACCGTGTCGTCGTGGCGCTTGTCGAGCAACGCGTGCGTGGCCAGCGCCGGCAAGCGGTCGACCGGCCCGGCGCCGTGCAGGTAGGCGGGACTGGCGCAGACCACCCGCCGCAACGGGGCCAGCCGCAACGCGCCGTCCGGCGCCGGATCCGGACCGAGCCGGATCACCGCATCCAGGCGCCGGCGCAGCGGGATGTCGAACCGCTCCACCAGGTCCAGGTCGACGTGCAACTGCGGGTGCCGCCGCGCCAGCGCCGCCAGCAACGGCATCAGCTGCGTGCGGCCGAACGACGGCAGGCAGCTCAGGCGCAAGGTGCCCGCCACCTCGCCCTGCAGTTGCGCCAGTTCCGCGCGGGTGTCGGCCAGGCCGCCGAGCAGCGTGGCGGCGCGCGCCTGCAGGACGCGTCCGGCCTCGGTGAGGCTCAGGCTGCGGCTGGAGCGGATCAGCAGCTGCGTGCCCAGCGCCTTCTCCAGCGCATCCAGGCTGCGGCTGAGCGAGGACGTGGCGACGCCGCGATGACGCGCCGCGGCGGACAGGCTGCCCGCCTCGATCACGTCGAGGAACGCCTGCAACTGGCCGAACATCCGCTCGAAATCGTGCATCGTTGCAGTTTACGCAATGCCGGATTGCAGCGGTGCGCGTGCATGGTGAGTGCCCCGCCGCGGCACCGCGGCCCTGCACAGGAGCCTGTCCCATGCATTCCCATTCCCGCGACGACATCGCCTTCGACGCCGACGGCGTCACCCTGCGCGGCTGGCTGTACCGGCCCATGCCGACAACCGCCGCGCCCGCGCCGATCGTGGTGATGGCGCACGGCTGGTCGCTGGTCAAGGAGGCCTACCTGGATCGCTACGCCGAAGTGTTTGCCGCCGCCGGCCTCGCCGTGCTGGTGTACGACCACCGCGGCTTCGGCGACAGCGACGGCACGCCGCGGCAGGAGATCGATCCCTGGCGCCAGATCGAGGATTGCCGCCACGCCATCACCTACGCCGGCAGCCTGGACGGCGTCGACCCGACGCGCATCGGCGTGTGGGGCACCAGCTACAGCGGCGCGCACGCCATGCAGGTCGCGGCCACCGATCGGCGGGTCAAAGCGGTGGTCGCGCAGGTGCCCGGCCTGGCCGGCTATCGCAACGGGCTGCGCCGCGGCAGCTACGAGCGCGCCGAGGCCCTGCAGGCCGCGTTCGCCGCGGATCGCCTGGCGGTGCTGCGCGGCGCAGAACCCGCACGCAAGGCCGTGATCGGCGCCGCCGATGCGCTTTTTCCCAGCGACGACGCGCGCGCCTTCTTCGAGGGCGCCGGTGCGATCGCACCGAACTGGCGCAACTGGACCACGCTGCGCTCGGCGGAGTGGAGCCGCGGCTACGAGCCGGCATGCTTCGCCGCGGCGATCAGCCCGACTCCGTTGCTGATGATCGTCGCCGACCGCGACTACATTTCCGGCACCGACTTCCAGTTGCAGGCCTATGCGCAGGCACTGGAACCGAAGCAGTTGCTGATGCTGCGCGGCGGTCACTTCGTGCCCTACGTCGAACAGTTCGAGGCCTCCAGCGGCGCGGCACGCGACTGGTTCGTTGCGCACCTGGCGGCGACGCCAGCGCCCGCTACCTGATCAATGGCGCAACGGGACGGCGCCGCAGCGCCTGGGACGGCGATGCGGCTGCTAGTGTGGCGGCTGGTTCCCTCGCCCTACCCGCACCGCATGTCGCTGCCCTCCCGCTACGCCGAATGCGACGCACCACCGGCGTTGCGCGATCACCTGCGCTGCAGTTGGCGCTTCCGCCAGGGCGAGGCCGACACCGCCGCGACGCAGGTGCTGCCCGACGGCTGCGTCGACCTGATCTGGAACGGCCGCGCGCTGTTCGTGGCCGGACCGGACCACTGCGCCAGCGACGCCACAGTGGCGCCGGGCAGCGTGCTGACCGCGGTGCGGCTGGCTGCGGGGGCCGGGCCCAGCCTGCTCGGCGTGCCGCTGCATGCCGTCGCCGACCAGCGCGTGCCGCTGGACGCGCTGTGGGGCGTGCGCGGCCGCGACTGGCAGGCACGGCTGGAAGAGGCCACCGATCCGCTGGCGGCCTTGCACGCGCTGTGCGCCAGCCGCCCGCTGCAGGCCGATCCCGCAATGGCCTGGCTGTTCGGGCAACTCGCCGGCAGCACGCCGCCGCGGCTGGCCGCGTTGACCGGCATGCTCGGCATCAGCGAACGCACGCTGCGGAGACGCAGCCACGAGGCCTTCGGCTACGGCCCCAAGACGCTGGAACGCATTCTCCGTCTGCAGCGCTTCCTGGGCATCGTGCGCCAGCATCCCAGTCTGACCGCAGCGGCACTCGAGGCCGGCTACGGCGACGCCCCGCACCTGGTGCGCGACAGCCAGCAACTGACCGGCCTGCGCCCGCGCGAACTGGTGCAACGCCACGCGCGCTGAGCTGGCCGTTTTCGCCAAGCCGACGCCGCCGCGGCGCGGGATACTGGCGGCTCGTCCACAGGAGCCGCCCATGTCCCGCGCCGAGCAACACCACCGCATCGACTATCTGGAATTCGCCGTCGCCTCGATCGCCGCGGCCAAGGCCTTCTACGGCCAGGCCTTCGACTGGACCTTCCAGGACTACGGCCCGGACTACTGCGAATTCCGCGACGGCCGCCTGAGCGGCGGCTTCTTCCACGGCACGCCGCAACCCGGCGGCGCCCTGGTGGTGCTGTACTCCCACGATCTCGCCGCCACCCAGGCCCGCATCGAGGCCGCCGGCGGCCGCATCGTGCGGCCCGTATTTGACTTCCCCGGCGGGCGCCGCTTCCACTTCGCCGACCGCGACGGCTACGAACTGGCGGTGTGGTGCGAGGGCTGATGCCCGCTGCGCACGCGCGGCGATGCGGCCGCGCTAGTCCGGATCGCGCGCGTAGTGCCCCAGGAACATGTCGGCCGCCGATGCGGCGACCTCGGCCTGTTGCGCGGGGCTGAGTGGCGGCTGGCCCATGCTCAACTGCGGCCAGAACGCGAAGCCCTTGATCAGCGCATGCAACTGCTGCGCGGCGAACTCGGGCTGCAGCGGCTTGAGCCGCCCATCGGCCAGGGCCGCGCGCAACCAGACCAGGGTGCCCTCCTCCTTGCTGCCCAGGCGCGCGACCAGCTCGCGCGCACGCTCGGGCGCGCGCAGGCCTTCCACCATCGCCATCCGCGACAAGCCGAGGAAGGCGGGATCGTCAAACATCTGCAGCTTCTGCTGCAGCAACTGCAGCAGCTGCGCGCGCAGCGGCTGCTGCGGGTCGTAAGGCACGCCGACCGTGTCCAGGCTGCGCTGCCAGAGCTGCACCAGGATCTCGTCGAACAGCGCGTCCTTGCTGGGGAAATGGTTGTAGACGGTGCGCTTGGACACGCCGGCGCTGGCCGCGATGCGGTCCATGCTGGTGGCCTCGAAGCCATGGCCATGGAACTCGGCGATCGCCGCCTCCAGGATCGCCTGGCGCTTGCGCTCGGTCAGCCGTGCCGAAGCGGGTGTGGAAAGAGAAGCCATGTCCGGATGTTACACCGACCAGTTTACTTTCACGCAAAGGAAACTACACTGTGTAGTGTAATTCTCGCGCTCGTCTTCCAAGGGTTGCTGCCATGTCCGCGTCCGCTTCCTCGCTGTCTCCTGTTCCGCCCGCGCATCTGGCGTCGCCGCAGTACCGCCACGGCCGCTTCCGCAACGCCACCGCGGGCACCAGCGGCGCGCCCGGTCTGGCCGGGACCGTGCGGATCCTGTGGCACCTGCTGACCCGCAAGTCGCCCGAGGCGGTGCCCGCGCAGCCGCTGCCGGTGCTGCCGTTGACCGCCGCCCAGTTGCTGGCGGCGCCCGACCGCAGCCTGTACCGGCTCGGCCATTCCACCGTGCTGCTCAAGCTGCGCGAGCGTTTGTGGCTGACCGACCCGGTGTTCTCCGAGCGCGTCTCGCCGTTTCCGTTCGCCGGCCCACGCCGCTTCCACGCACCGCCGATCGCGCTGGACGCGTTGCCGCCCATCGCCGGGGTGATCCTCTCGCACGATCACTACGACCACCTGGACCGCGCCAGCATCCGCCGCCTGGCCGAGCGCGGCGGGACCTTCGTGACCCCGCTGGGCGTGGGCGACCTGCTGCAGCGCTGGGGTGTGGCCGCGGACAAGGTGCGGCAACTGGACTGGTGGCAGTCGACCACGGTGGACGGGGTGACGCTGACCGCCACGCCGGCGCAGCATTTCTCCGGACGCGGCATGTTCGACCGTGGGCGCCGGCTGTGGTGTTCGTGGGCGATCGAGACGCCCGACCTGAAGCTGTTCTTCAGCGGCGACGGCGGCTACTCCGACGGCTTCAAGGCGATCGGCGAGCGGCTGGGCCCGTTCGATGTGAGCCTGATCGAGAACGGTGCCTACGACGTCGACTGGCCGCACGTGCACATGCAGCCGGAGCAGACCCTGCAGGCGCATCTGGACATCGGTGGACGCACGCTGCTGCCGATCCACAATGGCACCTTCGACCTGGCCATGCACGCCTGGCACGAACCCTTCGAACGCCTCGCGACGCTGGCCGACGCTGCCGGCGTGGCACTGGCCACACCACGCATGGGCGAGCGCGTCGACCTGGCGCAGCCCGCGCACGGCGAGCGCTGGTGGCGCGCACTGGCGCAGGGGCTGTCGCTGTGAACCGCTGGACCCTGGCCGACCTGCCGTCGCAGCGCGACAAGATCGCCATCGTCACCGGTGCCAGCCCTGGCGGCCTCGGCTACGAGACAGCGCAGGCCCTGGCCGGCGCGGGCGCCAGCGTGGTGCTGGCCGCCCGCAACCCGGGCAAGGGCGAGGCTGCGCGGCAGGCGATCCTGGCCGCGCATCCGGCGGCCGACGTTCGCGTGGAAGCCCTGGACCTGGCGCAGCTCGCGTCGGTAGCCGCCTTCGCCGCGCGCATCGCGGCGCGCTCCCCGCGGCTGGATCTGCTGATCAACAACGCCGGCGTGATGGCGCCCCCGCAGCGACAGACCACCGCCGACGGCCTGGAACTGCAGTTCGGCAGCAACTACCTCGGCCACTTCGCGCTGACCGCGCGCCTGTTGCCGCTGCTGCGCGCCGCGCCGGGCGCACGCGTGGTGAACCTCTCGAGCCTGGCGCATCGCCAAGCCCGCATCGACTTCGACGACCTGCAGTGCGAACGTCCCTACCGGCCGTGGAAGGCCTATGGGCAATCCAAGCTGGCGATGCTGATGTTTTCGCTGGAACTGCAGCGGCGCAGCGACGCGCAGGGCTGGGGCGTACGCGCGCTGGCCGCGCATCCCGGCTTCGCGCAGACGGCGCTGATCGCCAATGGCCCGGCGGTCGACGGTCGCCGCACCGCGATCGGCGCGGCGACGCAGTGGCTGGGCGCATGGATCACCCAGTCCGCCGCCGCCGGTGCGCTGCCCACGCTCTACGCCGCCACCTCGCCGAACGCCCAGCCCGGCGGTTACTACGGGCCCGACGGCCTGCTCGAGCTGAAAGGCGACCCGGCTCCGGCCAGGATCGCCCGGCAGGCGCGCGACCCGCAGGTCGCTGCGAAGTTGTGGGACGTGGCGTGCACGCTGGCCGGCGTGGCGTTCTGACTGCACCGCGGCACCAACAGGTGGCCTTCGTAGGAGCGGCTTCAGCCGCGACAGGCGTTACCGGGAATGCCCGTCGCGGCTGAAGCCGCTCCTACGCAGCACGCCCCGTCGTTACTAGCGGCTGCTACAGCCGCGCCCACTCCAATCCCTCTCTCCGGCGATAGAACACCGCCAGCGCCTTGCCGCAGACGCTGTCGGCATCGACGAAGCCGAAATAGCGGCCGTCGAAACTGTCGCCGCGATGATCGCCCATGACCAGCAGCTTGCCGCGCGGCACCCGCACGTCGTGCAGGTCCGGGCCGCCGCCTGCGTCCAGGTCGAGCCGCGCGATGCGCGCGCCGAACCGCTCGGCATCGCCTGCGGCGCCCATCTGCAGCGGCTGGCCGTTGATGGAGAGATGGCCATCGCGCACATCCACACGGTCGCCCGCCACCGCCACCACGCGCTTGATCAGGCGCGTGCCGTCGTGCGGCGAATCGAACACCGCCACGTCGCCGCGCTGCGGCCGGCCGCGTTCGAACACGCGGTACTCGGTGAACGGCACGCGCAGCCCGTAAGCGCTCATGTCCACGGCAACACGATCGCCGGGCTGCAGCGTCGGCTGCATCGAGCCGGAGGGCACCACGTAGTGATTGGCGAAGGACGACCGCGCGGCGGTGAGCAGCAACAGCATCACCGCCATCGGCACCAGTTCCTTGCGGGTCCAGCGCGCGGCGCGCTGCAGGCGGGTGGCATGCGGATCGGCGTGGGTCATGGGGGCACCTGGGATGAGCGAGGGCGGCACGGGACGTGTCATGGCGACAGTGCGCGCTCGGCGGCTCGGGAAGCCAGTGACGAAAGGCATGGCGCCGCCCGGCACAGACGCATGCCGACACCATGCAGACGGCAACTACTTGCAGTCCGGAAACTCACCCACTTTGACGACGGGAGGCAAACGTTCCTCGTTTCCGCCATCCCTCCCTTGTTCGCCATTGAGATAGGTGATTCGCGCGCCTTTCCCGTCGCGACGCACCGCGTAGAGCGGTTCGTTCCGGTCCGAGTACACCACGAGCGTTTCGTCTTCGGCATGCGTCGAGAACAAGGACGGGGTCAACGGACCGCCCTCGTAGCGCTGGATCAACAGCCGAGTGCCATCGGCGGCGGGCAGGATCCAGATCGTCGTCCCCAGCAAATCTCCGCCAGCCTCGGACCAGCAGACATTGGAAAAGCTCTCCGGTCTCGATTCGTGGAAATGCGCCGAACCCGCTGCCACGCTCATCAGAAGCGCCAGACCCACCATCATGTTTCGAGACTCCTATGCATCGGGTGAATGAATCAGCCGCAATGATGCCGCATCTGTCGAGACACGCCACCTGGGCGGTTCGAGCGTACTTTCCCAGACCGCAGCGCGCGCCAGCGTGCGAGCAAAAGCACGGCGGTCACGCCCTCGGCAGCTACCTATGGTGTGACCTCGATGCGGTTGTACGTGGCAGCCTTCATGGGGCCCACCTGATCGGGAGCGTTCGCCACTGTCGCCGCCAGCAATTCGCGGTACCGCAGCAACGGCTGCGCAGCCACCAAGTAGCGGCGTCCAGGCACGATCCGGTAGTTCCTGGACAGATCCACCGTCGCGGATTTCGACTCGCCCGGACGCAGGATCACGTCGGGCCTCGAACCCGGTAGCTGGCTCACGTAGATGCCACGGTAGGCCACAGGACTTCCGTCCTCCTGCAGCACTCGGAACACATTCGCTTGCAGTTGCCCGTCGCGGTTCACCTCGGGGATATAGGCATCCGGCACCGCGATCGGCTGATCGCCCGCGTTGGCCAGAGTGATCGTAATGACCGCTGTGCCCGTGCTCTCACTGGCTGCTTGCGTGTGTTCCAGTCGGATATCCAATCGCCCTGCGGCAGACGCCGCAAAACAGGCGCCCAGCAGCGCCATACCGACAATCCAGCTTCCCTTCATGGCCATCTCCTTGTGGTGGATGGAGTCTCCGGACACTCCAACAAAAACGGGATGGCCGCAAGGCCATCCCGTTCTCCACACACCCGATCGGCCAGCGCCGATCAGTTCTTCAGACCACGGTTTTCCAGCAGCGGCTCGACGCTGGGGTCCTTGCCGCGGAAGTCGCGGTACAGGGTGGCCAGGTCGACGGTGTTGCCGCGCGAGAGGATCTTGTCGCGGAAGATATCGCCGTTGGCGCGGGTCAGGCCGCCGTGCTCCTTGAACCACTGGAACGCGTCGTCGTCGAGCACTTCCGACCAGAAGTAGGCGTAGTAGCCGGCCGAGTAGCCGCCGCCCCAGATGTGGTCGAAATAGGTGGTGCGGTAGCGCGGCGGCACTTCGGCCAGGTCCACCTTGTACTTCTTCAGCGAGTCGGCCTCGTACTTGTCCACGTCCTGCAGCGGCGCGTCGGCCGGCAGGGTGTGCCAGGACAGGTCGAGCAGCGCCGCCGACAGGTACTCGGTGGTGGCGTAGCCCTGGTTGAAGGTGCGCGACTTCTTGATCTTCTCCACCAGGTCGGCCGGCATCGCTTCGCCGGTCTGGTAGTGCTTGGCGTAGTGCGCGAACACCTTCGGATCCGACGCCCAGTGCTCGTTGAACTGCGAGGGGAACTCGACGAAGTCGCGCGAGGTGGCGGTGCCGGCCAGGGTCGGGTACTTCACGTTGGAGAACATGCCGTGCAGCGCATGGCCGAACTCGTGGAACATGGTGGTGACGTCGTCGAAGCTCAGCAGCGCCGGCTGGCCCGGGGCGGGCTTGGTGAAGTTGCAGACGTTGTAGACCACCGGCTTGGTGCCGGTCAGGCCGTTCTGGCCGACGAACTCGTCCATCCAGGCGCCGCCGGACTTGCTGTCGCGCTTGAAGTAGTCGGTGTAGAACAGCGCCAGCGACTTGCCGTCCTTGTCGAACACTTCATAGACCTTCATCCCGTCGTGGTAGGTGGGGATGTCGGTGCGCTCCTTGAAGGTGAGGCCGTACAGCTGGTTGGCGGCGTAGAAGACGCCGTTCTGCAGCACGTTGTCCAGTTCGAAGTACGGCTTGATCTGCGCTTCGTCGAGGTCGTACTTGGCCTTGCGCACCTGCTCGGCGTAGAAGTCCCAGTCGGCGGCGGTGAGCTTGAAGCCGCCCTTCTGGGCGTCGATCACCTTCTGCATTTCGGCCGCTTCGCTGCGCGCCTTGGCGGTGGCGGCAGGCACGGTGTCGGTGAGCAGCTTCAGCGCCGCGGCCGGGGTCTTGGCCATCTGGTCGCTGAGGCTGTAGGCGGCGTAGCTGCCGAAGCCGAGCAGCTTGGCCTTCTGCGCGCGCAGCTGCGCCAGGCGCTGCACGGTCTGGCGGGTGTCGTTGGCGTCGCCCTTCTCGGCGCGCGACTGCGAGGCGGCCATCACCTGCTGACGCAGATCGCGGTCCTTCAGCGAGGCCAGCACCGGCTGCTGGGTGGTGTTCTGCAGGGCCAGCAGGTACTTGCCGTCGAGCTTGCGCGCGGTGGCGTCCTGCGCGGCCGAGGCGATGTCGCCGTCGGACATGCCGTCGAGCTTGGCCTTGTCGTCCACCACCACGGCGCCGGCGGCAGTGGCCGCGACCAGCTTGGTGTGGAACTGCGTGGCCAGGGTGGTCTCTTCGACGTTGAGCTTGCGCAGGGTGGCCTTGTCGGCGTCGGACAGTTGCGCGCCGGCACGCACGAACTCCTGGTATTCGTACTCGACCAGGCGCTTCTGCTCCGGGTCGAGGGTCAGCGTGTCGCGCTGGTCGTACAGGCTCTTGATGCGCGCGAACAGCTTGGGATCCAGGCTGATCTCGTCCTGGTGCGCGGCCAGCTTGGGCGCGATCTCTTCCTGGATCTTCTGGCGGGCGTCGTTGGTGTCGGCCTGGACCAGGCCGAAGAAGATGCGCGACACGCGGGTCAGGGTCTCGCCGCTGCGCTCCATCGCTTCCAGGGTGTTGGCGAAGGTGGCCGGCTCCGGGTTGTCGGCGATCTTGCGGATCTCGGCCAGGTGCTGCTTCATGCCTTCTTCGAACGCCGGCAGGTAGTCGCTGTCCTTGATCTTGTCGAACGGCGGCGCCTGGAACGGCAGCGTGCTCGGGGTCAGCAGCGGGTTGGCGGCGGCGGCGGGCTGCGCGGCGGCCGGAGCAGCGGGGGCGGCGGGCACGGGGGTGGACTCCTTACCGGAACAGGCGGCCAGCGCCAAGCTGATGGCAGCGGCCAGAACGACGTTACGCGACATGAGGTGGAACTCCTGAGAGGACCTGGGGCCAAGACAGCCGTGCACGTTACCGGGTTTGGATGGCAGCGGCATGTGCCATTGGCTCGGCCCGGCACGGCAGCCAGCCGGCGTACAGATCGCCGGGCACGGGCCGGGCGCCGGCGCCACCAGCACGGGGCCCGCAGCGCGATTCCCAGGCCGGCCGGCGCACCGCGCAGGCACGCCGGCGTGCAAGGCTCACTGCCCGCCGGGCAGCGGCAGCGCCTCGTCCTTGAAGATGGCCACGTGCGGCACGCCGTCGGCGCCGATCCAGCCGCGGTACATGCCCTCGGTGTTGAACGGGAAGGCCACGCTGCCGTCGGCGCCCAGCGCGATGGCGCCGCCGTCGCCGCCGGCCTTGGGGATCTGCTGGTCGATCACCGCGTCGGCGGCCTGGGCCAGGCTCTGCCCGGCGTACTTCACCCGCGCGCAGATGTCGTAGGCGGCCACCGCGCGGATGTAGAACTCGCCCCAGCCGGTGCCGGACACCGCGCAACGGCTGTCGGCGAAGGTGCCGGCGCCGATGATCGGCGAGTCGCCGACGCGGCCATAGCGCTTGTTGGTCATGCCGCCGGTGGAGGTGCCGGCGGCCAGGTTGCCCTGCAGGTCCAGCGCCAGCGCACCCACCGTGCCGAAGTGCTTGGCGGTTTCCAGGTCGGCGTGCGCATGATTGTTGGCCTCTTCCTTCAGCGCCTGCTGCAGTTGCTGCCAGCGCTTCTCGGTGCGGAAGTAGGACGGGTCGACCAGGGCGATGCCGTGCTGCTTTGCGAAGACCTCGGCGCCATCGCCGACCAGCATCACGTGCTCGGACTGGTCCATCACCGCGCGCGCCAGTTCGATCGGGTTCTTGACCCGGTGCACGCCGGCCACCGCGCCGGCCTTGCCGGTGCGCCCGTCCATGATCGCCGCGTCCAGTTCGTTGCGGCCGTCGTGGGTGAACACCGCGCCCTTGCCGGCGTTGAACTGTGGGGAATCCTCCAGCACGGCGATCGCGGCGGCGACCGCATCCACCGCCGGCTTGCCCTGCGCCAGCAGCGCCTGGCCGGTGCGCAGCGCGGTCTCCATGGCGGCGCGCGCCTCGGCCAGGTCGGCGGCGCTGCTGCTGGCGCGCTCGACGCCGGCACCGCCATGGATCACCAGGGTGGTGGCGGGAATCTCGCGCATGCGCCCGTCCTGCACCGCGTAGTAGCGGTGGAATACCGGCGCCTCTACGCGGCCGTCGGGCAGGTGCAGGGTGGAGCCGGGGCCGACGCCGACGGTCTCGATGCGGGCGGCCTGCAGCGGCTGCCCGGCCGGGGTGGGCGGCGTCAGCGGCCCGGCGACCACGGTGGCCACGGCCTGCGGATCGGTGGCATAGACGCGCGCGGTGCCGTCGCCCTCCACCGCCAGCGCGGCGCTCTCGTCCACGCCCAGGCCGATCAGCGGTTCCGCCTTCGGTGCCAGCGTGGCGGCCTTGGCGCGGAACGCGAACAGGCGGCCGAGGCGGTCGCGCTCGCGGAAGTGGGTGTCGGTGATGACCCGCTTGAGCAGGTCCAGGTGCAGGAAGTCGGTTTCGATGGTGACCGCCGGCCCCAGCGGGTCGGACAACGCCGCCGGGCTGGTGATGCTGCCGCCGTCCATCGAGCCGTACAGGTACTCGCCCAGCATCGCCAGGCCGGCGCTGGTGCCGCCCAGCGGCTTGCCGGCGCGCACGTGCGCGTCCAGCGCGTCGGCCACCGGCGTGTTCTTCCAGTAGCGCACGTAGCGCGACTGGTCGCCGCCGGCGATGAAGATGCCGTCGGCGCGGGCCAGCGCGCGCAACAGCGCCGGATCGCTGGAGGCGCCGCGGCCGCTGAACACGAACGTCTCGACCGAGGCCACGCCACCGACCTTGCGGTAGAACTCCTCGCCCACCTCGCCCGCCTGCGAGGCGCGCAGCACCACCACGTGGCCATGCCCGGCCTTGGCCATGAACCAGCGCAGCGCGTCGTAGTTGCGGTCGCCGCCACCCATCAGCAGCAGGCCGGGCGACACCGGGCCGGGCGTGGGCGCGGCCGGATCGCCGACCAGATACTGGCGGTAATCGCGCGCGACGGCGGGCGTGGCCAGGCACAGGCCCAGCAGCAGCGAGAGCCAGGGCCGGAACAGGCCGACGGAACGGGGCATGCGGATCTCCTCGGGAACGGGGCGGGCAGGCGAGCGTGCGGCTCGTTGCTGAGAGGGGACGAACGGCGGCACGGTTTCCCCCCGCCGCGCCACCCTCCCACGTTCGCCTGCGCGGCACTTGCCCGCAGCTGCCGGCGATCGGCTAATGTGGAATCCATGTCCGCTTCCCTCGACGATTGGTTCGTCCAAGAAATCCTGGTCCACGAGCAGGCGCTCAGCGGCTACCTGCGGCGCTGCTGGCCGCATCGCGAGGAATGGCACGACCTGCGCCAGGAGATCTACGTGCGCGTCTACGAGGCCGCCGGCAAGGCGCGGCCGAGCCTGCCCAAGTCGTTCCTGTTCGCCACCGCGCGGCACCTGATGACCGACCGGCTGCGCCGCAACCGGGTGGTGTCGATCGAGGCGGTGGGGGATCTGGAGTCGATGCACGTCCTGATAGACGAGCTGTCGCCGGAACGCTGGTGCGGCGGACGGCAGGTGCTGGGTCGGCTGGCGGCGGCCTTCGACCGGTTGCCGGACCGCTGCCGCAGCGTGGTCTGGCTGCGGCGGGTCGAGGAACTGCCGCAGAAGGAGGTGGCCGTGCGCCTGGGAATCAGCGAGAAGAGCGTGGAGAAGCAGGTGGCCCGCGGCATGCGCCTGCTGGCCGATCATTTCCATGGCGACGAGGGCGCGGCGGCGCCGGCGAAGCCGTTGCAGGCGCGGGCACGCGATGGACAGCAGGTGGATTGAGGCGCGTGCGGCGGCCTGGCTGGCGCGGCGCGACCGCGGCGACTGGACCGACGCACGGCAGGCGCGCCTGGATGCGTGGCTGGCCGCGGCCACCGCGCACAGGGTCGCATTCCTGCGCCTGCAGGTCGCCTGGCAGGAGAGCGGGCGCCTGCAGGCGCTGGGCGCAGGCCAGCGCGATGGGCAGGTGCCCGAACGCGGCCGCTGGCAGGGCCTGGGCGGCCGCCTGGTCGCGCCGGCGACCTCGACCGCACCGGATCTGCGCGGCCTGCGCTTCGCCCCACGCCCGCGCGCACGGCCGCGACGCCGCTGGCCGGCCGCACTGGCCGCGGCAGTGCTGGGAGTCGCGGTGCTGTCCCTGCTCTGGCGCCATGCGGTCGAACCGGTCCCCACCGCCTATGCCAGCGTCACCGGCCAGTTGCGCCCGGTGGCCCTGGCCGATGGTTCGCAGGCCACGCTGAGCAGCGACAGCCGCATCGCGGTGGCGCTATCGCGCGCGCAGCGGCGCATCGACCTGCAGCGCGGCGAAGCGTTCTTCGCGGTGAGCAAGGATCCGGGCCGGCCGTTCGTGGTCGACAGCGGCGCGCGCCGGGTGGTGGCGGTGGGCACGCGCTTCGCGGTGCGCCGCGAGGCCGACGCGCTGCGCGTGGTGGTCACCGAAGGCACGGTGCGGCTGGAATCGGCCGGCGCACCGCAGGCACCGCCGCTGCTGCTGCACGCCGGCAGCATCGCCCAGGCCGGCCCGCACGGGGTGTTGGTACGGCGGGTGGCGCTGGCCGAGGCCGAGCGCGTGCTGGACTGGCGCAGCGGCTACCTGAGTTTCGACGACACCCCGCTGCAGGCGGCGGTGACCGAGTTCAATCGCTACAACACGGTCAAGCTGCAGGTCGCCGATGCCGGCGCCGCGGCGTTGCGGGTCGGCGGCAACGTGCGCTGGTCCAATGTCGACGCCTTCGTGCGCCTGCTCGAACAGGGCTTCCCGATCCGCGCCGAACGCCGCGGCGACACGGTGCTGTTGCACAGCCGGTGAGCCGCCGCGCGCCGGCCAGGCGCGATGGCGGGGGGATTTGCCGGTCTCGTTCGTCCTGGAGCTACGAAGGCGCGCTCCGCGCTCGTTAGGGGAGAAAACTCGATGCGGTATCCGATGCGTGCCCTGCTGCTGAGCATGGCCTGTGCGAGCGCCTGTGCGGCGCAGGCGCAACCCGCTGCCGTGGCCGCCACCGGCACGGTGGACATCCCCGCCGGCCCGCTGCGTGCGGCGCTGGACACGCTGGCGCGGCAATCGGGCGCGCAGTTGCTCTACCGCGCCGACCAGCTCGGCCAGGCCCGCAGCGGCGGCGCGCACGGCCAGTTGGACACGGCACAGGCGTTACAGCAGGTGCTGCGCGGCAGCGGCTTCGTCGCCCAGCGCGACTCCTCCGGCGCATGGCTGGTGCGGCGCCAGGAGCCGTCGCCGGCCCGCGCGCAGCCGGCCCGCGCCGCCGCGCCAGCGCCGGCCGCGACGGCCGACGCCCCGGTGGCGCAACTGGAGACCCTGCGCGTCACCGGTTCGCGCATCCCGCGCACGCAGGTGGAAGGTCCGGCGCCGATCAGCGTGATCAGCGCCGAGCAGATCAAGGCCAACGGCTTCACCTCGGTGCCGGACGTGCTGCGCGCGATGACCCAGAACGGCGGCGAGACGCAGAGCCCGCAGTCGGCCAGCGGCGCGGACTTCTCGCCCGGCGCGCAGCAGGTGGACCTGCGCGGGCTCGGGCCCAACCACACCCTGGTGCTGGTCAACGGCCGCCGCATCGCCGACTTCCCGATGCCGTTCAAGGGTCGCAGCAACTTCACCGACATCTCCAACATCCCGCTGGGCATGATCGACCGCATCGAGATCCTGACCGGCAGCGCCTCGGCGATCTACGGCTCGGACGCGATCTCCGGCGTGGTCAACTTCATCCTCAAGAAGCACGCCGACGGCACCACGCTGGACTACCGTTTCGGCGACACCACACGCGGCGGCGGCGAGAGCTTCAACCTCAGCCTCAGCAGCGGCTGGTCGCGCGGCAACTTCGATGCGGTGTTCGGCGCCGAGCTGGTGTCGCAGACGCCGCTGTGGGCCTATGAGCGCAGCCGCCAGGACAGCACCCTGGACGGTCCTACCGCACGCTCGCAGGTGCCGCGGCGTACCTTCCTGCGCACCGACTATGACGACAACTATCTCGACCCGGGCGCGGACACCTGCGCGGCGGTATCCGCGCTCAACGGCGGCAGCACCGGCTACGCCACGCGTCCGGGCTACGGCGCGTTCTGCGGCAGCAGCGCCTCGATCGGCTACGGCACCATCACCAACAAGCGCCGCGGCCTCAACGGTTACGCCTCGCTGCGCTACGCCTTCGACAACGGCAGCGAGTGGTTCGCCGACGTGCAACTGGGCTACCACGAGCTTTCGCTGTTCCGCGACGTGACCCAGTGGGGCTACATGGCCCCGGACGGCAACGAGGAAGGCTATTTCTACAATCAGGCCACCGGCCAGGTCGAAGCCTGGGGCCGCCAGTTCAGCCCGGAGGAGATGGGCGGACTGACTGCCGGCACCATCCGCACCCGGCAGAAGACCTTCAGCATCACCACCGGGTTCAAGGGCCACCTCGGCGCGGACTGGGACTACGAGACCAGCCTCAGCCACTCGCAGTACCAGGCCGCCATCAGCTGGCCGCAGATCGTCGCCGCGCGCGCCAATGCGCTGTTCCTCGGCCCGCAGCTGGGCGTGGACGAGGACTCGGGGCTGCCGATCTTCGATGCCGACCCGCAGCGCCTGTACACGCCGCTGAGCCGCGCCGAGTACGACAGCATCGCCCAGCGCACGGTGTACCAGCCGCGCTCGCGCACCGACACCCTCGCCTTCACCGCCACCAACACCGCGCTGTTCTCCCTGCCCGGCGGCGATGCCGGCATGTCCGCGACCGCCGAGTTCGGCAACCAGAGCTACAACCTGCGCCCGGATCCGCTGGCCACGCAGTACTACTACTACAGCTGGAAGGACTCCGACGGCCACGGCAGCCGCAACCGCTGGGCGCTGGCCAGCGAACTGCGCCTGCCGGTGCTGTCGACGGTGTCGCTGAGCCTGGCCGGGCGCTACGACCAGTACCGTTTCGCCGGGCGCTCGCTGGGCAAGTTCACCTACAGCGGCGGCCTGGAGTGGCGGCCGGTGCAGTCGCTGCTGGTGCGCGGCTCCTACGGCACCGCGTTCCGCGCGCCCGATTTGCACTACGTGTATGCCGGCCCGGGCAACGACGAGACCACCGGCGTGGACTACTACCGCTGCGCCAGCGAGGAACCGGGCGTGGCGATCCAGGACTGCAGCTACAACGAGGAAGCGCTGATCCGCGGCCGCAGCGGCAACCGCGCGCTGAACCCGGAGAACAGCACCTCGTGGACCGCCGGCCTGGTGTGGTCGCCGCTGGCGGACCTGGACCTGTCGCTGGACTACTTCGACATCGACATGCGCGACCAGGTGCAGGACCTGCGCGTGGACCAGGTGCTGCGCGACGAGGCCGATTGTCGGCTCGGCGTGCTGCAGGCCACCTCCACCACCTGCCAGCAGGCGCTGGCGCGGGTCACCCGCAGCGCCGACGGGCGCCTGTACGGGGTCTACGTCAACCCGATCAACATCGCCCGCGAACGCACCAACGGCATCGACCTGAGCGCGCAGTACCGCCTCGACACCGGCATCGGCACCTTCCGCCTGAGCGGCAACTACACCTGGGTACGTCGCCATGACATCCAGGTGTACGCGGGCGAAGCGATGGTGGACGAGTTCGCGGTCAACAGCGGCTACGACATCCCGCGCACCAAGGCCAGCGCCAGCGTGTCGTGGGAGCGCAACGCCTGGACCGCGACGCTGCACGGCGAGCGCCTGGGGCGGCTGCCGAGTTCCGATTCCTACGACCAGGTCTACGACCCGGACAGCGGCGACAGCCCGTGGATCGGCGCCACCTACCGCTACAACGCCTCGCTGCAGTACCGCTTCACCGACCACGCGCAGCTGTCGCTGACGGTGACAAACCTGTTCGACACGATGCCGCCGCACGACCGCACCTATACGTCGTATCCGTACTACGACGTGTCCTGGTTCGACACCGTGGGCCGCAGCGTGTACCTGCAGTACACGCAGAAGTTCGGCGGCAGCGCGTTGTAGCGCCGGGAGCGAAGCCTGCATGTGGGAGCGGCGTCAGCCGCGACGAGCGAAAGCGAATGGTCGGCTGATACCGTCCGTCGTCGGGACTGAAGTCCCTCCCACAGTGCAGTCCTTCAGCGATACTGGCACCGCACTTGTGGGAGCGGCTTCAGCCGCAACGAATGAAGCTCAAAGCCATCTGGTACGTTCCTGCGTCGGGACTGAAGTCCCTCCCACAACGACATCCGACCCATGCACCGTAGGAGCGGCTGCAGCCGCAACCGGGGCTTTCCCGATGTCCCGGTCGCGGCTGAAGCCGCTTGTGTCAAATGAGGGTCTATCGTTGCAGGTGAGAGCGGAGTGCGGCAGGCCGTTTAGCCGTGGTGCCAGCAAGCACGAGTAGGAGTCAGCGCCGCCGCACCCCGTGTCTCCTGCCTCATCAGCCCGAACAGTTGCCCGAGTCGCGAGCTCGAACTCCACAAGCATGGGCGTCGGCAGGAGTGCTCTCGTGCCTGAGTCTACTGCGGAGAACGTCTATGCGACGCTATATCGGGATCGATGTATCCAAGGCCGAACTGGTCATTCATGTACTGCCGGACGAGCAGACCTGGACCCAACCCAATACGCCACAGGGGCAGCGTGCGCTGGCCCAACGCCTGGCCGAGTTGGGCTGCGAGCGGATCGTGCTGGAAGCCAGTGGCGGCTACGAACATGCCGTGCTGCAGGTGCTCCGAGAGGCGAACCTGCCGGCAGTGCGGATGGCCGCCGATCGTCCGCGCAAACTAGCCCAGGCCTTGGGCCTGCATGCCAAGACCGATGTCCTGGACGCGCGCCTGCTGGCCATCGCCGCCCAGCACATCCCGACCACCCTCACGCCCGTGGTGCCTGAGCACCAGCAATCTCTTCGCGAACTGCTGGACCTGCGTGCCACCCTGGTGGGCCAGCGCGATGTCCATCGGCGGCGCCTGGAGCACATCACCAGCGCCAAAGTGCAACACCGCTGCCGAGAGGTGATCGCCCTACTGAACCAGCAGATCCAGACGTTGACGCAGGAGATCGAGCAGCAGGGCAAGACCTGCTCGAGCCTACCCAAGGTGCCTGGGCTCGGCACGATCCTGCGCGCGGTTCTGGCCGCGCGGCTGCCAGAACTAGGCACGCTGCCGCCACGCAAGCTCGCTGCCCTGGTCGGGCTGGCCCCGTTCAATCACGACAGCGGCTGCTGGAAAGGCCAACGCCGCATCAAAGGCGGACGTGCCGACGTGCGGCGCGTGCTGTACATGGCCACCTGGGCCAGCATCCGTGCCAAATCCCCCTTGGCCAACACCTACGCGCGCCTGCGCGCAGCGGGCAAGCCGGCCAAGGTCGCCATCGTCGCCTGTATGCACAAGTTCCTGCGCTGGCTCAACGCCATCGTGCGCGATCACGCACCATATGCTCCTCCTGTCATCGCAGGTGCATGACAGTTGACTCCTACGGCATCGGTTGGTGCCGTTGGATAAAACGGCGGATGCGCGCCGCCGTCAGCCGCCGCGGCCCGTCACAACGTATCGCGATGCTTGCCGCGCCACGGCCGGTACCATTCGCGGATCGCGGCAATGTCGGCCTGCATGTCCTCGCTGGTCCACACCACCTCGCCGAGGCCGACGGTGCGGCTGGGGTAGTCGAAGTACACCGGGAAAATCGGCACCTGCGCGCCGTGGGCGATCTTCCAGAAGCCGGTCTTCCACTTCTCCACGCGCTTGCGCGTGCCCTCCGGCGTGATCACGTACCACATGCGCTCGGCGCCGCGGATCAGCGCCACCGCCTGTTCCACCACCCCGCGCGGCGACTTGCGGTCCAGCGGGATGCCGCCGAGCTTGCGCAGCAGCGGCCCCAGCGGCCACCAGAACAACTGGGTCTTGCCCAGCACGCGCACCTCGAAGCCGACCGCGAACTTGACCGCAAAGCCCAGGAACCCGTCCCAGTTGGACGAATGCGGGGCCACGATCATCACCAGCTTGGGCACATTGGGAAATTCGCCCACCACCCGCCAACCGGTCAGCCGCAAGGCGGTGCGGCCGAGCCAGCGCATGAAGCGGCTGGGCTTGACCATCGGGATGTTCGGGGGCGCGGCGGGCAGGCGGTAATCGCGTTCGGTCAAAAGTCACTCCCAGCGGCCGGGCGAGCGGCCGCGTTTGATCTGGCTGCGCTCGCGCTTGGCGTCCAGGCGTCGCAACTTGGCGCCGTGCGAGGGTTTGGTGGCGATGCGCCGCTTCGGCACCGACAGCCCGGCGGCGATGAACTCGGCCAGGCGCTGGCGCGCATCGTCGCGGTTGCGGTCCTGGGTACGGAAGCGCTGCGCGTCGATCACCAGCACGCCCTCGGCGGTGATGCGGCGGTCGCGCCGCGCCAGCAGGCGCGCGCGCAGCGGCTCCGGCAGCGACGGCGAGCCGGCCAGGTCGAAGCGCAACTCGACCGCGGTGGCGACCTTGTTGACGTTCTGCCCGCCGGCGCCGCTGGCGCGCACGAAGCGCTCGACGATTTCGTCCTCCGGAATCGTCAGGCTGCTCGAGATGTGGATGGCCCCGTTACCCATGGCGCGGATTGTAGGGTATTCGCCGGACCGCCCGGTTTCCGCGTCGGCGCCGCCTGAACGAGCCAGGGAGCGGACGCCGGCCGGTCGCGCGTCCCCGCAGCCGGCGGCGGCGCGGCGATTGCCGTATTCTGGCCGCCGGTCATCGTTCTGCAGGATGCTCCATGTCCCCGACTCCGCGCTTCTTCCGTTGGCCGCAGCGCCTGCTGCTGGCCCTGCTGCTGGCCCTGGCCGCCCTCCCGGCGCTGGCCGAACCGCCCACCGATGCCGACGTCAACCGCCTGCTGTCGGCCTCGCGCGCACAGAACATGCTCGACACCATGCTGCCGCAGATCGAGGCGATGCAGCGCCAGCAGTTCGCCCAGCTGACCGCGCAGCACCCGCTCGACGCCGCCCAGCAGCAGAAGCTGCAGCAGATCCAGGAGCGCACCCAGGCCACCGTGCGCAAGGCGCTGTCGTGGCAGGAGATGCGTCCGCTCTACGTCAACCTGTACAAGCAGACCTTCTCCAAGCAGGACGTGCTGGCGATGGCCGAGTTCTACGAGAGCCCGGCCGGCCAGAGCTTGCTCGACAAGACCCCGCAGCTGATGCAGAACCTGATGGGCGCGATCCAGCAGAAGATGACCCCGCTGTTCGCCGACCTGCAGAAGGATCTGGAACAGACGGTCAACGCGTCGCCGGCCAAGTAGCGCCCACAACCATCTGCATTCGTAGGAGCGGCTTCAGCCGCGACCGGGCGTTACCGATGAAGTCCGGTCGCGGCTGAAGCCGCTCCTACAGTTCGCTGCTCAGGGATGCGCGATAGCGTTCCATGAGTGTGCTATCAGCACGCTCGCCACTTCGCGGTCCGCGATACCCCGCCGGATAACGCAGCATTTCAGTTCATATAAATATAATCGGCCGTTTCGCGATCGCCCCAGACAGCACAATTGCCTGTTCCATGCACATAGACCACCTTGCCTTGTGCGGAAGCGCTTAGCAGCAGTGCGTACTGGGCTCTTCCCGATTGGGTCGACAATGACAACGCCAATGCCGTGCTGGAGCACGCGGGCACGTTCGTGTAGGGCCCATCGAGGGAAAAAAACACGACATCCTGAGAGTGCGCCATGATCGTTACCACCTTTCCCGATGCATCTCCTGCCGATGCAGAAAATGGCAGGATGGCAATAATCGAGACAACAAGTGCCGAACGAACCTTATTCCACATATATCCCCCTGGAAACCACGGAATTCAGTCGGGCAAGATAGGCTAAAACAAGCTTCGTTGCCATCCCGCCGCGGAGGCGTGCGCACCGCGCGTACAAGAGATCAGCCTCGAACAGATCACCCAGCGGCGGCGTTCCTTGCTGCGACCACAGCCCCATGGTAGCCGCGGCGCTATCCCGCCGCTCCACGTCCCGCATCCGCCTGCCACGGCGCAGGATCCCACCCGAACAACCCGAACGCCCGCACGAACTCTGCATCCAGCGGCGCCGTCACCGTGATCCGATGCCCTTCGGGATGCGGAAACGCCAGGCGTTCGGCGTGCAGCAGCATGCGGTGCACGCCCTGCATGCGGAAGATGCGGTTGTGGCGGCCATCGCCATGGCTGGTGTCGCCGATCAGGTGATGCGACAGATGCTTGAGATGGCGGCGGATCTGGCGGAAGCGTCCGGTCACCGGACTGCAGCGCAGCAGCGCATAGCGCGAGGTGGCGAACTCGCCCGAGGGTACCTGCAGTTCGCCGCAGGCCAGGCGCGCGAAACGGGTCTGCGCCGGTTTCTTCAGCGGCTTGCCGGGGCCGCCGTCGAGGTCGTGGTCGACGTCGAAACGGTCTTCGGCTGGCCAGCCGCGGCAGATCGCCAGGTAGTCCTTGTCCACCTCGCCCCCCATCAGCGCCTTGCCCAGCGCACTGGCGGTGTCGCGGTCGAAGGCCAGCAGCAGGGAGCCGCTGGTGGCGCGGTCGAGCCGGTGCACCAGGAAGATCGGCCGGCCCAACTGCGCACGCAGGCGATCGGCGAGGAAATCGTCCTCGCCGCGGGCGAGCTTGCTGTCGTGGACCATCAGCCCGGCGGGCTTGTCGACCACGGCGAGCAGCGCGTCCTGGTAAAGGATCTGCAAAGGGGCTTCGGCGGTATTCACCTGCGGATTATCCGTGCCGCATCGGCGCGCCACAATGCGCATCGCATGTCTGCGTCCAGACGCGTGATGCGTCGGCACGATCCGGCACGGAGACACCCGCATTGCGGCGGAGACACCACCGTGATGCCGCGCCTGGATGACGTACGCTTTGGCGTATGTCCACCGTCACCCGAAGACGCACCTGCCAACGCAGACGCTACGCGTCCTTGACCGCCAGCAGTTCGCCATTGCCGACCGGCAACGTGGTGCGGGTGAATGCCGCATCGGCCTGCAGCAGCGCGGCGAACGGCGCCATCTCCGCCGCATGCGACAGCGCATTGTCCACCACCAGCAGCCCACCCGGCCGCAGCACCCGGCGCAGTTGCGGCCACCAGTCGCAATACAGCGTGCGCTCGGCGTCCAGGAACACCAGGTCGAACGTGGCCGACGCCGCATCGGCCAGCCAGGCGCCGGCATCGGCTTGGACCAAGTCGACACAGGCCTCCACGCCGGCGTGGGCGAAGTTGCGTTGCGCCAGCGCGATCTTGTACGCGGCGTAGTCCAGCGTGGTCACGCGGCCACCCAGCGCCGCCGTGGCCTCGGCCAGCCACAGGGTGGAATAGCCATTGGACGTGCCGATCTCCAGCACCCGCTGCGCGCCCGTGGCGCGCACCAGGACCGCCAGCAGTTCGCCGGTTTCCGGGGTGATGTTGAGCAGGCGCTGCGCACGCTCGGCCTGGCCGGCATCGTGGCGCGGACCTTCCGCGCCGAGCGCATCGCGCACCGCCTGCAGGCGCGCGCGGTCGAGCACCGTCACGCTCAACGCCGCCACCAAGCCGACAGGAGGGCCGCGGTGCCGGCGCCGCCACTGATCCACGCCCACAGCGACACCCCGCCCAACTGGGGGCCGCCGGCGTCGAGCGCGTACAGCAGCGTGGCCACGGTGAGCAGGCCGACGCCGGCGATCGCCGCCACCACCCGCCGCTGCATGCGCCGCACCAGCAGGTTGAGTTCGAACAGGTCGCGCGAGCGCATCGACAGCTCGTGCCGGCCCTCGACCTGCTGGCGCAGCCAGCCGTGGATCAGCCGCGGCATGTCCGGCGCGTGGGTCATGATCTCCGGCAGGCGCTTGCGCAGTTCGTGCAGCGCCCGCTGCGGGCTGTAGCGCTCGATCAGGATGCGTTCGAGCACCGGCCGCGCCACCGCCCAGATGTCCAGTTCCGGGTCGAGCTGGCGGCCGACGCCTTCGATGTTGAGCAGGGTCTTCTGCAGCAGGATCAGCTGCGGCTGCAGGGTCAGCTGGTAGCGCTGGGCCACGCGGAACAGCTTGATCAGCACCTCGGCCAGCGAGATCTGCGACAGCGGCCGGGTGAAGTACGGCTCGCACACCGAGCGCGCCGCCGCCTCCAGCTCGTCGATGCGCACGTTGGCGGGCATCCAGCCGGCCTCCACGTGCAGCTCGGCCATGCGCCGGTAGTCCTTGTTGAAGATGGCCATGAAGTTCTCGGCCAGGTAGTACTGATCTTCCTGCGAGAGCTGGCCCATGATGCCGAAGTCCAGCGCGATGAAGCGCGGGTTGTCGCGGCGCGCCGGGTCGCTGTCGACCCAGATGTTGCCGGCGTGCGCATCGGCGTGGAAGAAGTTGTCGCGGAACACCTGGGTGTAGAACACCCGCACGCCCTTGGCTGCCAGCGCGCGGCGGTCGATGCCCGCGGCGTCCAGCGAGGCGATGTCGTCGGAGGGGATGCCGCGCACCCGCTCCAGGGTCAGCGCGCGCTCGGCGGTGTGGGTCCAGATCACCTCCGGCACGTACAGGTCGTCCGAGTGCAGCCAGAAGCGGCGCAGCACGCTGGCGTTGGCGCCCTCGCGCTGCAGGTCCAGCTCCGCGGCCAGGGTGGTCTCGATCTCGGCCACCACCTCGCGCGGGCGGATCTTGTCGGCACGCGGATGGGTGCGCTCGACCAGCGCGGCGGCCGATTTCAGCAAGGCGATGTCGGCGTCGATCTGCCGCTCGATGTCCGGGCGCAGCACCTTGACCACCACTTCGCGGCCGTCGTGCAGCGTCGCCGCGTGCACCTGCGCGATCGAGGCCGAGGCCAGCGGCTCGGTGTCGAAGCTGGCGAAGGCCACTGCGATCGGCCGCCCCAGCGCCTGCTCGACGATGCGCCGCGCGGCCTCGCCGTCGAACGGGCGCACCCGGTCCTGCAGCAGGGTCAGTTCCTCGGCCACATCCGGCGGCATCAGGTCGCGTCGGGTGGAGAGGATCTGCCCGAACTTGACGAAGATCGGCCCCAGGTCCTGCAGCGCCAGACGCAGCCGGGCGCCGCGCGACTGCGCGGCGATGTCGGGGCTGGCGCGCGGCACGAACGGCTTGGCCAGGCGCAACCAGCGTTCGGCCGGGGTGCCGTCGAGCAGGTCGTCCAGGCGATAGCGCAGGATCACCCGGCCGATGCGGCTGGCGCGGAACATCGCCTTCATGCGCCGCGCTCCGGCTGCAGCCGCGCCACGCGCGCGGCCAGGCGTTCGATGTCGTCGCGCAGCACGTCGACATCGTCGTAGAAGGCCTCCAGTTCGGCGCGCGCGACCACATCGCGCGACTCCTCGGTGACGTACTCGGCCGCGCTCTGCGCCAGGTCCTGCGCACTGCGCCGGGCCTGCTGCAGGGCCGAGCGCGCTGTATTGGCCACCTGCACGCCGAGCACCTCGCCGAACACCTGCACGAACGGCCGCTGCCAGTCCGGATCGAAGCGCGTTGCCAGCTGCTGCAGGCGCCGCGCCAGTTCGGCGTCGCCGGAAACCCGCACCCGCCCGCCGGGGCCGCCAGTGCGCCGCGCCTGGGCCAGGAACGGCAACTGCGCGAGCAGGCCGCCGAGGGTGCTGCGCACCGCCAGCTCCGGCTCCTGCGCCGGATCCACCGGACCGACCCGCAACTGCGTGCCGTCGACGCGGATCTGCAGGGCCAGTGCCGGCGCCTCCAGGGTCAGCGCCACGCGCTGGCCATCGAGGTCGCGCAGGGCCTCGCCGGTTTCCGGGTCCAGCGCCAGCGCGCGATTGAGCGCCGCTTCCAGCGCGCGGCCGGCCAGGGGCTTGAGAGCATCGAGGGGGGATCCAGACATCCCCGCATTCTAGCGGCAGACACGTCGCAAGGCCGTGCGCGGGGCGAGACAGATGTCCCGCCCGCTGCGCCGCGCGCCGTTACTGCGCCTGCGCACCGCCCAGGTTCTTGCTCAGGAACGCCAGCAACTGCGTGTAATAGGCGCGCCGGTGCGGCTCGGTATAGAAGCCGTGGCCCTCGTTGGGGAAATACAACGACTCCACCGGCACCCCAGCCTTCTTCAACGCCTTCTCCATGCGCTCGGTATGTTCGATCGGAGCACGCTCGTCCTTGCCGCCGGCCGCCAGGAACACCGGCACCCGGATGCGCGCGGCAAGATTGACCGGCGACCGCGCCGCCAGGCTGTCGCGTTCGCCCAGCCAGTCGCCGGCCCAGGCCTTGGTCCAGCGCGCGTACCTGGCCTGGTCGCGGTACATCGTCTCCAGGTCGTAGACGCCGACGTAGCCGGCCGCGCAGCGGTACAGGTCCGGCTCCTTCGCCGCGCCCATCAGCGCGGCATAGGCGCCGTAGCTGGCGCCATAGATGCAGATGCGTGCGCCATCGGCGATGCCCTGGTCGATCGCCCAACGGGTGGCATCGGTGAGATCGTCCTGCATGCGCCCGCCCCACTCCCGCGCGCCGGCCTGGGTATAGGCGCGGCCGTAGTTGCCGGAGCCGCGGTAGTTCACCCGCAACACCGCGTAGCCGGCTGCGGCCAGCACCTGCGCATCGTCGTCGAACTCCCAGCCATCGAAGAGGCCGAACGGCCCGCCATGCGGCAGCAGCACCATCGGCAGCGGCTTGCCGGCCGGCGCCTGCAGCGGCAGGGTGAGATAGCCATGCAGGGCCATGCCATCCCTGGCCTTGAACGCCACCTCACGGGTCGACGGCATCCGCTCCGGCACGAACCATTCGCGTCGGCTGAAGACCCGCTTGGCCGATTTGTCGGCGGTGTCGAACAGGAAATAATCGCCGTTGTTGCGATCGCTCCACACATAAAGCATCAGCAGGCGCCGATCGGCGGTGGCGGAGGTGATGAACACCGCATCGCCGTTGAAGGCCTGCTCCAGCGCGCGGTACAGCCGTGCGGTCGGCGCGGTCTCGTCGAAGAAGCGGTTGTGCACGCGGTCGCTCATGAACGACACGCCGATCGGGGTGCGGCCATCCAGGTCGCGCAGCACCTGGTAGGGATCGACCTTCGCATCGCGCAGCAGCGGCGTGGCGCGTTCGCTCTGCGGATCCCATGCCACCACCGCATCGGGCCCCTCGGCCTGCTCCACCTGCAGGTAGGCGATCCTGTCGTCCGCGGAAAAGCCGAGCGGGAAGCTGCGATGTCCGCTGCTGGCCTCGTCGTTGATCAGCTTCCAGGGACTGGAGTCGTCGTTGCGGTAGAAGAGCTTGTTGGTGTTGCTGCCAGTCTCGGCACCCTGCGCGAAGCGCACGTGGCCGCCATGGTCGGTGACGAAGTCCGCACGGGCCACCGGGGCGCGTGCCACCGGCGTGCGCCGGTGGTTGTAGATGTCGAGCCTGTCCACATGCACGGTGGGGTCATTGGTCTGCTCCACCACCGATACCAGCACCGCGCGCGGGTCGTCCGGCAAGGTGTCGAGCATGAACACCGACGGGTCCAGGCCGGCCTTGTAGGTGACGCCGTTGACGCTGTCGTTGAGCCCATAAGGGCTGGCCAGCAAGCGCGCATTCTTGCCGTCGGCGTCGATGGCATGCAGCTGGCCGATCGCCACCGGGCGGTCCAGTGCGCCCAGGCGCTCGGCCATCGACACCACGATGCGCTCGTCGCTGGCCCACCAGTAATCGTGCACCACCGAATCGGCCTGGCCCATGATCTTGGCCGAGACCTGCTTGTCGCTGCGCCGGATCACCGCCAGCACGGTGCGGTCCTCGAGCGGTGCGATTACCGTGTAATAGGCGCCGGTCGGGGAGATCTTGACCCGGTCGAACTGGTCGCGCTGCAGATACGGCGCCAGGTCCACCGGCGCCACCTGCGCGCACGCGCTCCCCGCAAGCGCAAGGCCTGCCCACACGATCCACGCTCGCATTCGATCCGCCCCTGTCCCCTGAGCGGAAGATGGTGACAAGCGCCGGGCGAAACGTCCAGCCCGGCCCTGCCGCGCTGCCTGCGGACGGCGGGCCCTCGCGGCGCGGGGCCCAGAAACGACTTGCCCGCGACGCAGGGCGCCGCGGGCAAGCATCGAGGTTCGATTGTCGCGGCGGACTACACCTTGCCGCGGCGGAACATCGAGATCACCGCCAGGATCAGGAACACCACGAACAGGATCCAGGCGATGTTGGTCGCCGCGCCGGCGATGCCGCTGAAACCGAGCACAGCGGCGATGATGGCGATCACGAAGAAGATGATGGCGTAATGCAGCATGGCAATGTCCAGAAAGTTGTCGTGCCGAATCGGCGCGGCATCATCTTCGGAAACCGCGGGTCGTCAAGGAGTGACGGGCATGTCGTGGCGCCATGAGGACGCCAGCCGCTGCAGGCCCTGCTCGATCGTCACCTGCGGCACGTAGCCGAAGTCGCGCCGCGCCGGCTCCATGCTGTACCAGTGCGGGGTGCACAGCTGCTCGGCGAGGAACCGCGTCAGCGGCGGCTCGCCGCGCAGGCGCAGCAGCGGCCACAGGGTTTCACAGGCGGCGCCGATGCGGTAGGCGGCCTTGAACGAAAGCGACTTGGTCACCGCCGGTGCGCCGACGGCGGCCAGCAGCTTGTTGAGCAGTTCGCGCATCGGCAACGGCTCGCCGTTGGAGATGAAGTAGGCCTTGCCGGCGCAGGGCGCGCCCACCGCCAGGTGCTCGAAGGCATCGAAGTGCGCCTGCGCGGCGTTGTCGATGTAGGTGGAATCGACCTTGTTGTCGCCGCCGCCGACCAGGCGCACGCGCCCGGCCTGCGCGCGCGCCACCAGCTTGGGCAGGATCTGGTTGTCGCCCGGCCCCCAGATCAGCCGCGGGCGCAGCGCCACCACCGCCAGTTGCGCATCGTTGGCGGCCAGCACCATGCGCTCGGCGATCGCCTTGGTCGCCGCATATGGCGCCTGAAAATCCTCGCCGTAAGGCACCTGGTCGGCGCCCAGGCCCTCGACCGGATGCGTGGCGCGGTGGGTCACGCTCGGCGTGGAGGTGTAGACCAGCCGCCCGACGCCATGCGCGCGGCAGGCGGCCAGCACATTCTCGGTGCCGACCACGTTGGGCTGGTAGTAGCTGTCGTAGCTGCCCCAGGCCCCGGCCTTGGCGGCGTTGTGGAACACCGCATCGGCCCCGGCCAGCGCATGCTGCAGCGCCTGCGCGTCGACCAGGTCGCCCCGCACCTGGGCCACGCCCAGCGCCTGCAGTTCCGGGTAGTGGCCACGGTTGTAGCTGACCACCTGGTGCCCGCGCGTGACCAGCCCGCGGCACAGCGCCTGGCCCAGGAACCCACCACCGCCCGTCACCACAATCTTCATCGCGTCGTACCGATCGAACCAGGGCGCACACGATAGCCGGGGGCGCCGGCGAAGGCGATCCGCGACGACGACGACGGCGATGCAAGCCGCGCAAGCCCTTGATCCGACTGACCTTCAGAATTCTTCACTCTGGCATCAGGCACTTCAGCGATGCCACGGGCGTAAGTGCGCTGGCCTTCCACCGGAGTTCCGCCATGTCGCCCCTGCCGCCGCTGCTGTGCCTCACCCTCTCCCTCGTCGTTCCGTGTGCTTCCGCCGCCGTACCAGCGGCCGCGACCGCACCGCCGGCGCAGGACGACGGCTGGTCCGTCGCCGACGCCGCCGCCGGCGGCTGGAAGCTGGAGCGGCTGGCCGCCATGGAACACGCCATCGCCGACGGCGCGGCGCCGGACACCACCAGCGTGCTGATCGTGCGCGACGGCGCCCTGGTCTACGAGCGCTACTTCGGCGGTGCCGACCGGCAGACCTTGCACGACACCCGCTCGGCGACCAAGAGCGTGACCGCGCTGCTGGTCGGCGCGGCGATCGCCCGCGGCCGCCTGCCCGGCGTGCAGGCACGCGTCTACGACTTCTTCGGCGACCGTCGCTGGCAGCACGATGCGCCGCGCAAGCGCGCGATCACCGTCGAAGATCTGCTGACGATGAGTTCGCAATGGGAGTGCGACGACGACAACGCCTTCTCCAGCGGCCACGAGGAACGCATGTACGTCAGCGCCGACTGGACGCAGTTCGCACTGGACCTGCCGCTCAAGGGCTATGCTCCATGGATGCGCCGTCCCGAGGAGAGTCCGTATGGGCGCGCCTTCTCCTACTGCACCGCCGGCAGCTTCCTGCTCGGTGCGCTGCTCGAGAAGGCCACCGGGCAGCGCCTGGAGGACTTCGCCGGGCAGGTCCTGGAGCGGCCGCTCGGCATCGTCGGTGCGCGCTGGCTGCACGCCGCCGAAGGCGTCGGCATGGGCGGTGGCGGCACCCGCTACCGCAGCCGCGACCTGGCCAAGTTCGGCCAGCTCCTGCTCGACGAGGGCCGCTGGCACGGCACGCAGGTGTTGCCGGCGGCATGGATCCGGGCAATGACCCAGGTGCATGCGCAGGCCCGCGCCGATGCCGACTACGGCTATCTGCTGTGGCGCTTCCGCTTCCAGGTGCACGGCGTCGAACGCGGGGTCTGGGCGATGTCGGGCAACGGCGGCAACTATGTGTTCGTGCTACCGGAGGAACACCTAGTGGTGGTGATCACCCGGCGTGCCTACAACCGGCCGCAGATGCACCCGCAATCGCAGGCGCTGCTCGCCGACTACGTGCTCACGGCACTGCCGTAGGCACCAGTCCGACACGCTGTGCCTGCACGCGTTGCGCGGCGACATCGGCCTCGTTGCGCGCCAGCAGCGCCGCGAAACCCGGCTCGGCGCGCAATGGCGCCAGCAGCGGCGACACCCGCAGGTAGGCGCCGTCGCGATAGCCCGCGGCCTGCGCCCGGCGCAGCGCGTCCAGGGCCGCCGGCCGGTCGCCGGCCAATTGCAGCAGCAGCGCCGCATCCACCGCATCCAGCGGGTCGGTGCCGCGCGTCACGCCGTCCAGCAAGGCCTGGGCCCGCGCGCGCAACTGCGGCACCGGCGGCAGCGGTTGCGCCTGCAGCGTCCAGGCCACGGTCTGGGCGAAACTGCCCTGCGGCCGCAGACGCATCGCCTGCTGGCTGGCCTGGCGCGCGTGGGTGGTGTCGCCGCGCGCCAGCGCCAGCTCCGCCTGCAGCAGGAACAGCCCGGCGTAGTCGGTGCCGCGCCCCAGCGCCTGGTCCAGCGCGACCTGGGCTTCGGCCGTGCGGCCATGCACGAACAGGAAGCGCGGCCACGCCAGATTGGAATACGCGCTGTCCGGATAGAGCTGGAAGCTGTCGCGGTAGCGGACTTCGGCGGCGCTGGCGTAGCCCAGCAGGTCGAGGTTGCTGGCGATCTGCAGCGTCAGGAAGCGCACCCGCGCCGGATCGCGCACCCGCATGTTCGCCGCCAGCGCCTGCGCCAGGCGGCCCTGGCGCTCGTACAGATAGGCCGCCGAGCCGCGCACGGCATCGGCCTGCGGGTCCAGTTGCAACGCGCGCTCGTAGGCGGCCAGCGCCGCGGCGTTGTCGCCGCGGCAATCGTACGCATAGCCAAGCGCGGCATGCGCGGCGGCCAGACGCGGGTGCGCCGCGAGCACCTGCGTCGCCAACCGCTGCGCGCGCAATGCGACCTGCTGGTCGCCGTCGTATTGGCAGACGCGCGCACTGTAGGCGCGGCTCAGGCCGAGCAGGGCCGCCACCTCGTCCGGTGCCTGCTGCAGGCGCTGTTGATACAGCGCGATCGCACGCGCGTTGTCGTCGCGCTGGCCGATGCCGGCGTAGTACTCGGCGCGCTGCAGCAGCGGCGACGCGGCTGGCGTCGGCGCGGGCGCCTGCCAGCGCCATACCGCCACTGCCGAGACGATCGCCATCGCACCGGCCGCGATCGCCCAGGCACCACGGCTGCGCCACATCGGCCGCGGCGCAGGCACAGGCGCGGCATCGGCGGGAACGGGATCGGCATCGGGCTGTACCGGCAGGCACAGTTGATACCCCTGGCCGCGCACCGAGCGCAGATAGCGCGGTTGCCGCGAGGCGTCGCCCAGCGCCTGGCGCAGCAGGCGCACGCGCTGGGTGACGGTCTCCTCGTTGACCAGCGCCGGCGCCCACACCTGCGCGATCAGTTCATCGAACCCCACCACGCGCTGACCCTGCAGCAGCAGGTAATGCAGCAGGCGAAAACTCAGCCCGCCCACCTCCAGCACCGCACCGTCGCGCTCGACCCGCTGCCGCGCCGCGTCGATGCGCAGGTCGCCCAGCCGGTAGCGCGCGGCCATCGTCTTGCCTCAGTGCAGCTTTTCCGCGGCCCACAGCGCCAGCTTCTCGCGGCCGATCTTGGCGTTGTGGCGGATGTCGACCGGGAACCCCGGATGGCCAAGGAAGTCGACGATGCCGGCCGTGTGCGGATGCGCAGCGGCGGTGGCGCGCAGTTGCGCGAGCAGTTCGTCCAGTTCCAGTTGGCTCGCCATCCAGGCCATGCTGTCCAACTCGTAGCACAGCACCGGGCGTTGCTGCCCCGGCTCGCCGATGCCGACCAGGGCGGTGCGGCCGATGCCCGGCAGTGCGTTGAAGATCGGCTCCACCTGTTCGGTGTACAGCGGCCCCTGCGCCGTTTCCACGCGCTGGGTCTTGCGCCCGCAGAACCAAAGGCGACCCTGCGCATCGAAATAGCCGACATCGCCCATGCGGTGCACGATGCGTTCGCTGCCATCGTCCAGGCGTTCGCGGATCTTGGCCAGGCGCGTGGCCGCGTCGCGGTTGAAATAGGTGTCGGTGGCGGTCGGGCCGGCCACGGTGATCTCGCCGACCGTGCCCGTGGGCACTTCGCGCACGCCGCTCCACTCGGGAATCGCCGCGTCGTCGATGGCGATGATGCGCACCTGGTTGGGCGGCACCACCGTGCCGATGCAGGTACCGGCGCCGCGCTCGGTGGCCGCGCGTGTGTCCTGCAGCTCGCGGCCCTCGATCACCGCCACCGGCAGGCATTCGGTGGCGCCGTAGGGCGTCCAGAAGCGTCCGTCCTCCGGCAGCAGACTGCGGATCCGCGCCACCACGCCCGGCGGCACCGGCGCGCCGGCCGAGGTGGCGCAGCGCACGTTGGGCAACGGCTTGCCGTAGTCGGCCAGCACCCGCATCAAGGCGGGCGAGCCGAACAGCTGGGTCACGCCGAAGCGCTGCATCGCATCGTGCAGCTTGCGCGGATCGACCTTGGCCGGACGCGTCGGATCCATGTCCGGGATCACCGAGGTCAGCCCCAGCGCCGGGTCGAACAGCGCGAACGGCGGGAAGGTCGGCAGGTCGATCCCGCCGGGCAGCATGTCGAAGGCATTGCGCATCAGCTCGATCTGGCCGACGAAATGCCGGTGCCGGTAGACCACGCCCTTGGGCACGCCGGTGGAGCCGCTGGTGAACAGGATCGCGGCAACGTCGTCCGCATCCGTGTCGGCCAGCTGGCTGCCGGCGCCCTGGCCGGCGCGCTCGATTCGCGCCAGCGTGGTCCCGCCCCAGGCCCAGCGCCGGCCGACGGTGACGATCCGTTTCGCCGAGCGTGCCCAGCCGAGCAGACGCCGCGCCAGCTGCGCCAGCGGAATGCCGATGAAGGCCTCCGGCTGCGCCTCGTCCAGGCATTGCTTGAGCGCGCGGCGGTCGATGCCCGGATCGACCAGCACCGGCACCGCGCCGGCCTTGAACAGCGCGAACATCAGCAGGAAGAACTCCGGCGACGGCCGCACCATCACCACGGTGCGGGTGCCGCGGCCGATGCCATAGCTGCCCAGGCCGGCGGCGATGGCATCGCTGCGTGCGTCCAGCTGCGCGTAGCTCAGGGTCACGTCGTAGGCGGCCATGCCGCCGGCGCCGGGCCGGCCGGGGCAGCGCATGGCGATCTGGTCCGGGCGCTCGCGCGCCAGCCGCGGCAGCGTGGCCGCGATGTTGCAGGTCGTGGTCATGGGCCGATTATCGCCGAAGCGCCGGGCGATGGCCGACGACCTCCCGTCGCCAGCGGCCGCGGCTGAATGCCGGCGCGCTTGCAGCTTGCCGCGGTTCGGTCAGAATGCCGCGCCCCCCACCGCTGTTCGCCGCGCAAGGCCCGGCCGCCATGTCCCATCCCTGCCTCACCTGCGGCGCCTGCTGCGCCTACTTCCGCGTCAGTTTCCACTGGAGCGAAGCCGATCCCGCGCTGGGCGGCAGGGTCCCGTTCGAACTGACCGAGCCGCTGCGCACCCATGAGCGGGTGATGCGCGGCACCTCGCAGGCGCAGCCGCGCTGCATCGCCCTAGACGCCGACATCGGCCGCTACAGCCGCTGCAGCATCCACGAGCGGCGGCCATCGGTGTGCGCGGCGGTGCCGGCCTCGCTGGAATTCGGCGAACGCAGCGCGCAATGCGACAAATCTCGGCTGGCGCATGGGCTGCCGTTGTTGACCGCGGCCGACTGGGACGGGGTGGTCGAACGCAACTTGCCGGACGCCTAAGCGGCGGGGCTACCCGCATGGCCGGGATGCCGTAGGAGCGAGAAGCTGTGCAATGCCTAGCCTGGTGGCATTCGGCGAGCGGCGTGACGCACGCCGCATCCGCGCACCGCATCGGCTCAGCGATGCTTCCAGGCCGTCGGCACCGGATTGGTCACGGTGTTCTTTTCCAGCATGTAGGTGCCGTTCTGCTGGGCGATGGCCTCGCCGGTGTCGACGATCGCGTTCTGGATGAAGACGTTCTGGTGCTCGCCGCGAATGAAGGTCAACTGATGGAAGGCGGTCTTGTTGCCCCAGTCCTCGGACGGCAGCGAGATGAAGCGGATCGTATAGGTCTGGTCGTCGAAGCTGCCCTGCAGCACGTACACGCCGTAGTGGTTCTCGCCCTGCGAGATGATCTTGTACATGCCGTTGCTGTAGTAATAGATCTCCGCATCGGGGAACGGTTTCTTGTCGTACAACTTGCGGTAGTGCAGCACCTGCTTCCAGGTGGGCTGGCCGAATCCGACCGTCAGCGTCTTGCCGTCCGCGGACGTGGTCAGATCCTCCGCATGCGCGCCGGGCACGCTCATCGCCATCAGCAGCATCGCCATCGCCATCGTTTTCACTCTCTGTCTCCGCTCGGATTGCGCACAGCGTCCGCTGGGTGCGCCGCGCATGTCGGCGGCGACTGTACCTAGCCAACAATGTTGCATCACGGCAATCGGTAGCAGTTTGCGTGCGCCGGTGTAGACGGTCCACGGCGCAGCGGCGTACCCCTCCCACATCACCGCACGGCCATGCCATGCTCCTGGCACGCCTGCCGATGCAGCGAAAACGGCACGCCGCATCGCGTGTGCGCGTGTGTGCTCAGGACAGCGGATGCGCGTCCAGGAAGCGGCGGATCGCCGGCACCAGCACCTCGTGCTTGTCTTCCAGCACGTAGTGGTTGGCGTTCTCGAAGGCCATCACCTCGGCCTGCGGCAGCGCGCGGCGGAAGCCCTCCAGGAAATGATGGTCGAAGCAGATGTCGCGCAGGCCCCAGCCGATAAAGGCCGGGCGATCGGCGAACGACGGCAGCGCCTGCTCGGCCCGCGCCAGCAGCGACCAGGCCTTGTCCGCCGGCGACAGCGGGATGTCCTGCATGAAGCGGATGGTGGAGATGCGGTTGGCCCAACTGTCGTACGGCGCCACGTAGGCGCGGCGCACGCCGGCGGGCATGCGCCGCGACACGCCCAACCACGACGCACCGGAGGAGAATGCGTTGAAGGTGCGGATGAACCACTCGCCCAGGCGCCAATGCCGGCCCATCGCGATCTGCCACGGCATCGGCTTGGCCGCCGGCAGCGGGAACGCCGCGGTATTGGTGATGACCAGGCGCCGCAGCTGCGCGTGATGCGACAGCGCCCAGCCGAAGCCGATCATGCCGCCCCAGTCATGCACCGCCAGCGTCACCGGCCCGTCGATGCGCAGGTGCCGCAGCAGCGCATCCAGATCGTCCACGCGCGATTGCAGGGTGTAGTCGTACCCCGGCTGCGCGCCGGGCGCATCGTCCGGCTTGTCCGACAGGCCCATGCCGATGTGGTCGGGCACGATGCAGCGATAGCGGTCCGACAACCCGCTCACCAGCGTGCGCCACAGATAGCTCCACGATGGGTTGCCGTGCAGCATCACCACCACCTCGCCCTCGCGCGGGCCTTCGTCGAGATAGGACATGTGCAGCCCCGGGCGGACCTGGAAGCGCTGCGGGGTGAAGGGGTAGCCGGGGTAGTTCATGTCAATCGCATCCGATCCAGATCGAAGGAACCCGCGTCTTGTCGGCATCCGTCCAATTGCCGCGGGTAGAAAAATTACGCTCACCACACTCACATCCCACCATGACGGTTGCCCCCTCCTCTGGACGGGCCACATCGCACGCGAAAAATGCCGTGCTTGCCATCACGCCATCAAGTCCTCGCCAAGCGCAGTCACACGGTAGGCAGGCAGGTGATGGTCGTCATTGGAGAGCAGGCGCAGAAAAGCAGGGTGCAGGAACAGCTTCTCCTTGCCCATGCGCTGCTCCTGCAACACGCCGATCTGCACCAGCTCGCGCAAGTGGCGGGCTGCAGTCTGCCGGGTCACTCCCACCAGGTCCACGACGTTCTGGATGCGGCAATATGGCTGGTTGAAGATCACCTCGACCAGCTCGCGGCTGTACGCCTTGGGTGCCTGCTCGCGGACGTAGTCGCGGGCCTGCGCCTCCAGGCCGCGGATCGCCTGGATCTTGGCCGTCGTCCACGTCGCCGTCTCGGCCACGGCGCTGAGCATGTACTCGATCCACTCGGCCCACTGTCCGTGTCGGGTGACGTCCAGCAGCAGACGGTAGTAATCGCTGCGGTGACGGATGATGTAGCGCGACAGATACAGCACCGGCAGGTCGAGCAATCCCTGCTCGATCAGCATCAGCAGGTTCAGCACGCGTCCGGTGCGTCCGTTGCCATCGGTGAAGGGGTGAATGGCTTCGAACTGATAGTGCGCCACCGCCATGCGAATCAGCGGATCGATGTCGGTGTGCTCGTGGATGAAGCGCTCCCAGTTGGCCAGCTTGTCGCGCAGCAGGGTTTCGCCGACGGGCGGGGTGTAGATGACCTGCTGGGTCTGGTCGTTGGCCAGGGCAGTACCGGGCACGCGGCGGATCTGCATCTGCACCGCCTTGATGCGGCTGCAGACCACGATCGCGGTGTCCGTGCACAGCGGGCGCTGCCGCAACGACTGGAAGCCTTCGTAGAGCGCGCTGCGGTAGCGCAATGCCTCCTTGGTGGCCGGTTTCTGCGCCTTGTCCTGATCGTCGGCATAGCGGAACAGATCGTCCGTGGTGGTGACGATGTTCTCGATCTCCGAACTGGCCTGCGCCTCGAGGATCGGAATCGTGTTGATCAACACGGTGGGATTGGGCAGCAGCGCCGTGGCCTGTTTCAGCTCGGCCAGTGCAGTGCGGGCTTCTATGCAGACCTTGAGCAGATGCCGCGTCTCGATCTCTGCCGCGGGTGGAAGCGACGGGAGATCATTGAACGGGAGCTCGGCCTTGAACCTGGACACGTCTTCCATGGCTGCGTCGATCATGTTCGGGGAACGAACATGATGCAATGACACGTACTAAAAATCCATTTTTTTTAACATGATGGGGTGGATCAACAGCACTTGCACTGAAGAAACGTCCAATCCAGATACATGACAGCAGGGTCATGTATCGTTTTGGCCGCTTTCTATGCACGTCGCAGAAACCGACCAGGCGGTCTCTGCCAACCCGTTACCAGACCACCTCGGCCATCGAGCAGTTCAGGCCCGAGCCGATGCCCATCAGCGCGATCCGGTCGCCCTTCTTCAGGCGGCCCAGCTCGCGCAGCTTGCTGAGCACGATCGGCACGCTGGCCGGGCCGATGTTGCCGTGTTCGCCGAAGATGGTCATCACCTTCTTCGGGTCGATGCCGAAGTTCTTGATGAAGGCCTGGGTGTGCGGCTGGCTGACCTGGTGGATGACGTACTGGTCCAGTTCGTCCACCGCCCAGCCCAGCGCCTGGCGCGCGGCGGCGAAGGTCTTCTGCGCCAGCTTGATGCCTTCGATTAGCAACATGCGGGTATCGGTGACCATCCGGTCCAGGTTGCCCCGGCACAGGGTGTTCCACTGCGTCGCCGAGCGGGTCACGCCGCCGCGGTAGCGCGGCGCGTCCGGCACCAGTTCGGCGCGGGCCATCACCATGGCCGCGGCGCCGCAGCCCAGGGTCAGCGCGGCCAACTCGTCGCGGAACTCGTCGGCGGTCACGTCCGGCGAGGTCATCCGCTCCAGGGTCTTCTCGTACACCAGGTTGGCGGTTTCGCCGTCGACCACCAGCGCGTAGTCGATCTCGCCGCGCTCGATCATCCGCGCCGCGATGTCCATGCCGTTGATGAAGGCCAGGCAGGCGTTGGCGACGTCGAAGGTCATGCACTGCTCGCTCACGCCCAGGTTGCCCGAGACGATGCTGGCGGTGGACGGCTCCAGGTAGTCGCGGCTGACCGAGGTGTTGACCAGCAGCCCGATCTGCCCGGCCTCGATGCCGGCATCGCTCATCGCCTTGCGCGCCGCCAGCGTCGCCGCGTCGGAGGCCTGCATGTCCTGATCCCACATGCGCCGCGCGTGGATGCCGGCGATGTCGCCGAGCACGTCGGCGCGAATCCCGAGCCGGTCGTAGGTCGGCTGCAGGCGCTCGTTGATCTGCTTGGAGGTGAGCGTGTGCGGCGCATCGATGTGCGCCAGTCCCGCGATGGAGACGTTGTTGAAGAGCATCGAGGTGTACGCCAGGGTCAGGCGAGGGGGCGCCAATTCTAGCGGTTGCGGGGGTTTACCGCATCTTTAACAAATCCGCGGAAAGCGTATGGTCTGAGCGGTTCAGCGGCCGCCGCACTGGTAGGCGGTGAAGCGCTGGTCGCCGTCGACCGGGTCGCCCATCGCCTGCACGGTGTTGGCGCCCACGCCGGGGGCCTCGTTGCGGGCCAGTGTTTCCAGTTCCTCGCGCACCCGCAGCGGGTTGCGCTGGTAGAAGCCGACGCTGCTCTTCACCGACACCACCACCTCGCCGCGCTTCTCGCAGCCGCTGGGGGCCTGCCCCGGGGGCAGCACCCGTACCCCCTTGCCTTCCGGCGCCATCGGCACCCAGGTGCAGCCGGCGAGCGTGGCGAGCAAGGCGAGGGCGATCGGTAGACGCATGGAGTGGGCCATTGGCGGGTGAATCCGGATTGTGCCGCAAAACGCTGAATCGGCCATGACACGATCGGCCCCCCAGCGGCCGCGAGCAGCGCGCGCCGGCCATTGCCGACGCGCGCCCACCCGGATCAGCGTCCTGTCGGCTTCGCCGCCCCGCCCTGCGGCACCCCATCGGCATCGATCACCGTGACTTCGCCCAGCTTCAGCGCGCGCACCGGCGCCTCGATCTGCTTGAGGTCGCCCACCACCACCCAGGTCAGGCTGCTGGGGTCGAGCATCGACGCCGCCTCGCGCACCTGCGCCGGGGTCATCACCTCGATCTCGGCCTTGCGCTTGAACACGTAGTCGTCGGGGCGGCCATAGCGGACGATGCCGCCGATCGCGCCCATCACCGAACTGGCGGTCTCGTAGGCGCCGGGCAGGCTCAGGGTCTGGATGTTGCGGATCCGCGCCACCTCCTCCGCCGTCGGCGGCGCCTTGCCGTTGGCGAAGGCGCTGATCTCCTTGGCCATTTCTTGCAACGCCGGCGCGGTCTTGTCGATCTGCACCGGCGCCGAGGCGGTCCACGGCCGCTGGCCGAGCGCGCTGGCCGCGCCGCTGCGCGCGCCGTAGGACCAATGCTTGTTCTCGCGCAGGTTCATGTTCAGGCGCGAGGTGAAGTCTCCACCGATCACGCCGTTGGCCATGTCAAAGCGGACGGCGGCCGGATCGGTGGTCGGCGGCACCAGCTCCGAGGCGAACAGGTTGGCCTGCACCGCGCCGGGCTGATCGATCAGGTACACGCGCGGCTTGCCCGGCCGTGCCACCGTGGCCGGGGCCGGCACCGACGGCGTCGCCCCCTCGCCCTTCCAATCGCCGAACTGCGCGTCCAGCAGCGGCACGATCTCGCCCAGGGTGGTGTCGCCGACCACGATCAGGGTGGCGTTCTCCGGGCGCACCCAGTCGCGGTGGAAGTCGACCAGGTCCTCGCGCTGCAGCGCCGCGATCGCCGGCTCGGTGCCGGTGCCGCTGAACGGGATCGCGTACGGATGGCCGGCGCCGTACAGCAGCGGCGGCAGCACCCGCATCGCCACGCCGTTGGGCTGGGCCTTCTCCTGGCGGATGCCGGCGATCCAGCTGGCGCGGATCCGCTCGATCTCGTTCGGCGCGAAGCGCGGCCGCCGCAGCATGTCCGCATACAGCGCCAGCGACGGCGCCAGATTCTCCTTCAGCGCCGACAGATAGGCATTGCTGCCGTCCAGCGAGGCGCCAGCGGACAGCGACGCGCCCAGAGCCTCGGCCGCATCGGCGAACGCCAACGCATCGCGGTCGCCGGCGCCCTCGTCGAGCATGCCCATGGCGAAACTGGCCGTGCCCGGCTTGCGTCCCTGGTCGGCGCTGTACCCGCCCTTGAATTCGTAGCTGAACTGCACCACCGGCACGTCGTGGCGTTCGGCCAGGATCACCGTGCTGCCGTTCTTCAGCGTGGCGCGCTGCAGCGCCGGGAACTTCAGTTGCGGGAACTGGGTGGTCTTGGGTGGGCCGGCACTGCGGTCGACCACGCTGGGCAGCGCGCTGTACTTGGGATCGACCGGCGGCGGATTCAGCGGCGCCGGCTGCACGGTCGGCTCCTCGGCCATCGCCACACGCTCGCCCGGCTGCACCAGCAAGGTGTAGTCGCCCTTGCCCAGCCATTTGCGGCCGACCGAGGTGAGATCACGCGGGCGGGTGGAGGCGATGGTCGCCAGGGAGGTGCGGAAGCAGCCGGGGTCGCCGGTGTACACCGCGCACTCGGCCAGCACGTCGGCCTTGCCGCCGAAGCCGCCGATGCGTTCGACGCCGCGGATGAAGCCGGCGCGGAAGGCGGTCTTGGCGCGCGCCAATTCGGCCTTGTCCGGCCCCTTGTCCAGCAGCCGGCGCACTTCCTCGTCGATCGCCGCCTCGACCCTGGCCGGGTCCACGCCCTGCTTGACCATGGCGATGATGCCGAAGCCGGAGCCGAGCTGCGACGCCCAGACCGAAGCGCTGATCTGGTCGACCAGCTTGTCCTGGTGGACCAGGCGCCGGTCCAGCCGCGAGGACTTGGCGCCGCCCAGCACCTGCGCCAGCAGTTGCAGGCGATCGACATCCTCGGTGCCGGTCTGCGCCACGTTCCAGACGCGATAGATCCGCGTCTGCGGCACCTTGTCGGTCATGGTCTCGCGGCTGGACTGGCTGCGCTGGGCCACGTCGACCTTGGGCTGGGCCATGGTCGGGCCGGCCGGGATGTCGCCGAAGTAGCGCGTCACCTTCTCCTTGGCCGTGGCCGCGTCGATGTCGCCGGCCAGCACCAGCACCGCGTTGTTGGGTCCGTACCAGGTGCGGAACCACTGCTTCACGTCGGCCAGCGAGGCCGCATTGAGGTCGTTCATCGAGCCGATGACGGTGTGGTGGTACGGGTGGCCGGGCGGGTACAGCGCGCGGCTCAGCCGGCTCCAGGCCTGGCCGTACGGCTGGTTCTCGCCCTGGCGCTTCTCGTTCTGCACCACCCCGCGCTGTTCGTCCAGCGCGGCCTGGTCGATGGCGCCGAGCAGGTGGCCCATGCGGTCCGACTCCATCCACAGCGCCATGTCCAGCGCAGTGGTCGGCACGGTCTCGAAATAATTGGTGCGGTCGCTGTTGGTGGTGCCGTTCTGGTCGGTGACGCCGACCTGCTTGAAGGGCTCGAAGAACTCGCCGTGGTGGTTCTCGCTGCCCTGAAACATCAGGTGCTCGAACAGATGCGCGAACCCGGTGCGCCCGGCCGGCTCGTCCTTGGCGCCCACGTGGTACCAGAGGTTGACCGCCACGATCGGCGCTTTGCGATCGGTGTGCACCACCACCCGCAGCCCATTGGGCAGGGTGAATTGTTCGTAGGCGATATCCACCGACGTGGCGGCGGCGGGCTTGGCCGCCGTCGAAGGCGGCGCGTAGCTCAGTGCGCCGAGCGCGGCGGACAGGGCAACGGCCAGCAGGGCGCCACGCGGGCGTGTCGAGACAGTCATGCGGATCCTTCTTCCTTGGGGCCGGTGAAACAGCCGGTGAACGCCGATCGTACCGGGCGTACTGCACGGCGCGCATTCCGCCGTTGTCGCTGACGTCCTTTTCAACGGTGTCGCAACCCCACCACCCACGGGGCGGCTGCCGCCGCCAACGGCGCCACGTGTCCGCGTCCGGCGTACGCGAGCGCCCGGGTGTCCGCCCCCGGACACTTTGAGCGACAAAATTTCCCTTCAAATACAGCAACTTGAAGTTGGCACGCGGCCTGCTTACACATCTTCGAACGCAGAAGTCCATCCGATTTAGTGAATGCAAGCTTAATGAAACTGCCGAGCGCGAAAAAGTTCTTGCAGCCCCTGATTAGGTGTACTACCTTACTACCACACCACTGATCAACAACACCAACGAGGCCCGCCATGAAAACCACCACCCTGCTCCTGACCGCCGCCATCGCCGCCCTGTTCGCCGCGCCGTCCTTCGCCGCCGCGCAGATCACCACCCTGGAGACCGTGCAGGTGCGCCCGTCGGCCGACCAGATCGCCCAGCGCAACGTCGAGCAGACCAGCAGCATCGCCACCCTGGCGGCGGTGCAGGTGCGCCCCTCCGCCGAGCAGATCGCCCAGCGCGACGCCGAACTGTCCAGCGGCATCACCACCCTGGCCGCGGTGCAGGTGCGCCCGTCGGCCGAGCAGGTCGCCGAACGCAACTTCGCGCAGGCCGCCGGCCAGCACGTAGTGACCCTGGCCACCGTGCAGGTGCGTCCGGATGCGGACATGGGCAGCATGCTGGCGATCGGCGACGTGGTCGGCGAGACGCTGGACACCGCGATGCTGCAGCTGCAGCCGAGCCTGCAGAAGCTGGGCCAGGACATGGCGGTCGGCCTGATGCGCTGAATCGGCAGCAAGGCCTCCGCGCAGGCGCGTACACTGCGCCGATGATCGCGACCCCAACGCTGCACGTTCTGCTGTACCAGCCCGAGATTCCGCCCAACACGGGCAACGTCATCCGCCTCTGCGCCAATACCGGCGCGCAACTGCACCTGATCGAGCCGCTGGGCTTCGAGCTCGGCGACCGCCAACTCAAGCGCGCCGGCCTGGACTATCACGAATACGCTCGACTGCAGGTCCACGCGTCGCTGGAAGCGGCCCTGCAGGCCATCGCGCCACGCCGCCTGTTCGCCCTCAGCACCCGCAGCAGCACCCGCTACGACACGCCCGCCTTCGCCGACGGCGACGCCTTCCTGTTCGGCCCGGAAACCCGCGGCCTGCCCGACACCGTGCTGGAACAGGTGCCCGACGCGCAGCGCCTGCGCCTGCCGATGCAGCCGCACAACCGCAGCCTCAACCTGTCCAACGCGGTCGCGGTGGTGGTGTTCGAGGCGTGGCGACAACTGGGCTTTCCCGGCGCCGAGTGAGCGCGTGGCGCGCAGCGCCCGGCAACGCCATCGAGGCTCTATCGCTGTATCGCCAATCCGGCCTGCGTTGCGGCACTGCAGGCGTCAGGACAGATCGTGCAGGTCCTTGCCCAGCGGCGGCCCCAGCCGCCAATCGGAGAAACGGACGCTCAGGCCCTCGCGCTCCGGCGTGCACGTCATCGGGCCGACGAGGTAAGAGGACGCCACCGGGAACGGGCACAGCCGCACCAGCGGCCAGGACTCGCCGTCGCGCGAGACCTGCAGGCGCAGCACGCCCTTGTCCACGGTAGCACGCATCCAGAAATCCGACGCGTCCGCTTCGTACGGGCCGGTGGCCCAGTCCGAACGGCCGTCGGTCAATACGCTGCTGAGCATCGGCCGCCCGTCGCTCAGTTCGATCCCGGCCTTGACCCAGCGGCGCTCGTCGACCCGCACCATGAGGCCGGCCTGATCGTAGAGCTGCTCGAACTTGCCGCGCACGCGCAATTGGCAGGTGAAGCGCGCGGGTGCGGCGATGCCGAGGAAATGCCCGCTGTCGCGGGTGAACCCGTAATGGGTTTCGCGCCAGAAATCGCTGCCCTTGTCGGTGACCACGTCGAGCACGCCGCCCGTCAGGATCCGATGCACCTTGGGCGCATTGAGCCAGGTGCCGGCCTCCCAGCCGGAGGGCGCGGCGGCGTGCACCCCGGTGGCCAGCACCACGCCACCAGCGGCGAGCCCGCCCACGGTCGCCCGGCGCCCGATATCCACGTCCCGCTCTCCGCCATTGGCCATCGCGCCGCTCCTCACCGTCGTTGGTTGCGAGGCGCCATCGCGGCAATGGCCTTCGTCGACCTCATCGGTGAATTTGTACATCCGTACCAATTGAGGCGTCAACCGCGACCTGCGATCATCGGCCATCGTCGAGACAGCGTTGGACAGGCATGAGCGGCAGGACCTGGCGCCAGGATCCGCATCGGAAGGAAGCGATCGAGCAGGCCGCGCTGCGGGTGATCCTGGACCACGGCGTCGCCGGCACCACCTTCCGCAAGGTGGCTGCGGAGGCCGGTGTTCCACTGAGCGCCACCACCTATTACTTCGGTTCGATGCACGACCTGCTGGTGGCCGCGTTCACCCGGTTTTCCCAGGAGGTATCCACCGATTTCGCCGCCGAAATCCGCGCCGCGCAGAACCTCGCGCAGGCCTTGGACGCGGTGGTGAACATCATCTTCGCCGAGGGAACGGCCTCCCCCCGGGTGCTGCTGCTGAGCTACGAACTGTATGCCTTCGCCCGCCGGCACCCGGCGCTGACCGCGATCATGCAGCAGTGGATGGCCAGGAGCCGGGCCGCGCTGGAAACGCATTTCTCCGCCGCCGCATCCGCGGCCATCGACGCCTTCATCGAAGGCGCCACGATCCACCGCTCAGTGGTGCCCATGGACAGGCAGCGCGTCCGCGACGCGATCGAGACGCTCGCCGCGCTGTAGGGAGACGACAGAGGCACGCGGGCATCCTCGCTCCCCCAGCAACGCGAGGCACGGCTTCGGTGATGACCCCGAGCCTGCAGGGTCGCGCCGTGGCGTGCCCAGCCAAGCCGGGCTGATCCGGCGCACCCTGGACCACGCGCAGAAGCACGCTTTGGATGTGGATCATCAACTGCTTGCCGGCAGCGCTTGCAGAGCGGTGTGAACTGCATCCCGGCAGCGTGCTGCCGTTTCTGAACACGGCGTTTAATTTATGTACTAGTCAGTTCGGGATTCAGGGCGAGTTCGGGTCGCTAACGGATAATTTACATATCGGCAGCGAACGGCCCCACGCCTCAGCGCCGACAAACCTAATAACGAAGGTACCCGATTATGAAGACCTCTCTGCTTGCTCTCGGCCTCCTGGCCACCCTGCCGTTCGCCGCTTCGGCTGCCGAAGGCCTTTCCTACAACTATGTCGAGGGCGGCTACGTCAAGACCGACGCCAGCGGCGGCGATGCCGACGGTTGGGCTGTCAAGGGTTCCTACGCGTTCCACCCGAACTTCAGCGTGTTCGGCGACTTCAACCGCCAGAAGACCGACTTCGGCGACGTGCGCGTCGACCAGTGGCGCATCGGCGCCGGCTACAACCACGAGATCGCGACCAGCACCGACCTGGTGACCCGCGTGGCCTACAACCGTTTCGACCCGGAATACGGCACCAAGTTCAACGGCTGGAGCGCCGAAGCGGGTATCCGCACCGCGTTCAACCCGTACCTGGAAGTCTATGCGCTGGGCGGCTACGAGGACTACGCGAAGAAGGACGGCATCAATCCGGAAGGCCAGTTCTACGGCCGCCTGGGCGCGCAGGCCAAGCTGAACCAGAACTGGGGCCTGAGCGCCGACCTGAAGATGGACCGCCACGGCGACAAGGAATGGTTCGTCGGCCCGCGCTTCAGCTGGTAAGCGTTGCCTAGCACTGCGCGCGTCGTTCTCTCCCGCCGCGCGCGGTTCGGAAAGCCCGGTCCCACGACCGGGCTTTTTTTTGCCTGTCGATCCGGCCGTCGTCGATGACACACCGACGCGCGGACACGAAAACGCCCAGGCCAGGCCGGGCGTTTTCGTGTCCGGCAACGGGCTGGATCAACTGAACAGGGTGGTCGGGTACTCGGGCTTCTGCTCGCGCGCCAGCAACTGCTGCAGGCCGACCGCCGGGGTCAGTTCGCCGTGCAGGACCGCGCGCACCGCGTTGGAGATCGGCAGGTCGATGCCGTGGCGCTCGGCCTGGCGCATCACCTCGTCGGCGGTCTGCACCGACTCGACCACCTGGCCGATCGCGCGCACCGCCTCCTGCAGTGGCTGCCCGCGGCCCAGCGCCAGGCCCAGCCGGCGATTGCGCGACAGGTCGCCGGTACAGGTGAGCACCAGGTCGCCGAGCCCGGCCAGGCCCATCAGGGTCTCCGGCTTGGCGCCGATCGCCGCGGCCAGCCGCAGCATCTCGTTGAGGCCGCGGGTGATCAGGCCGGCACGGGCGTTGAGGCCCAGCTCCATGCCGTCGGCCACGCCGGTGGCCACCGCCAGCACGTTCTTCATCGCCCCGCCCAGCTCGGCGCCGACCATGTCGTCGCCGGTATAGGCGCGGAAGGTCGGGCCGTGCATGGCGTCGGCGACCTGCTGCGCGAACGCGGCATCGCCGTGCACGGTCACCGCGGTCGGCAGGTCCAGGGCCACTTCCTTGGCGAAGGACGGGCCGGTGACCACCGCCAGCGGGACGTCCTCGCCGAGGATCTCCTGCGCCACTTCGTGCAGGAACCGCCCGGACCCGGGCTCGAAGCCCTTGGTCGCCCAGGCCACGCCGGCCTGCGCCGGGCGCAGCGGCGCCAGTTGCTGCAGGGTGTCGGTGAACGCATGCGACGGCACCACCACCAGGATCCAGTCGGCGCCGTCGATGGCCGCCGCCAGGTCGGTGGTGGCCTGCAGGCCCTCCGGCAGCGCGATTCCCGGCAGGTAACGCGGGTTTTCGTGGCGCTGCGCGATGGCCTCGGCGACCACGGCGTCGCGACCCCACAGCACGGTCGGATACCCGTGCCGTGCGGTCAGCGACGCCAGCGCCGTGCCCCAGGAGCCGGCGCCGAGGACGGCGATCTTCTTCTTGGCGTTATCGCGCATGCGCAACGGCGAACGCGCTCAGGCGTTGCCGGCCGGCTCCGAATCGGCCAGCGACTGGCCCTCGCCCTGCTGCGCGCGCTGGCGCAGGGTCTCGGCGTACAGGGCCTCGAAGTTGATCGGCTGCAGGAAGAACGGCGGGAAGCCGCCGGCCTGGATCAGGTCGCTGACCAGCGAACGCACGTACGGGAACAGGATGCTTGGGCACTGGGTGCCGAGCAGCACGTCCACCGCCTGCGGGTCCAGGCCGACCAGGCCGAACACGCCGGCCTGCTGCACTTCGGCCACGTAGGCGGTCTTGCCGCCGGCGTTGCAGGTCAGGGTCACGGCCAGCACGACTTCGAAGGCCTGCTCGTTCAGCTGCTGCACGCGCTGGTTGAGGTTGAGCTGCAGTTCCGGCTGCGCGTTGTCGTTGAACACCGACGGCGCGTTGGGGGACTCGAAGGACACGTCCTTGACGTAGATCTTCTCGATGGTGAAGGCGGGACCGGCCGCGGCGTCGGCCGGCGCCGCGGCGCCGTTATTGGTGAGGTCGGACATTGCTTGACTCCGGTGGATTCGGTAACAGAAAGAAACGGGATTATCACACGCCGGCCGCGACACTCCAGGGCCGGCCGGACGGGGTGTTTCAGCGGCCCTTGACCAGCGGCAGCTCGGCCTGCTGCCAGGCAGCGATGCCGCCCTCCAGCACGTAGACCTGCTCGAAGCCGGCCTTCTTCAACTGCTTGGCGGCGCCGTCGGCGGTGGTGCCGGTGCGGCAGACCAGCACCACCGGCTGCGCCTTGGCGTTGGCCACCAGCTTGTGCTCGGGGCCGAACTGGCTGGCGGTGGCGTTGCGGCTGCCGGCGATATGGCCCTTCTCGAAATCGGCCGAGGCCGACAGGTCGACCACCACCGCGTTGCCGACGTTGATCAGGCGGGTCAGCTCGGCCGGCCGCAGGCTCTTGTAGCCACGGAACAGGCGCGCCACTTCGGTGACGATCAGGGCGATGGTGAGGCCCACCAGGGCCAGGGCCAGCATCGGGTTGCGGCCGGCGAAGGCCAGCAGTTCTTCGAAGTTCACGGGACTCAGGGGCGGGAAGCGGGCGCCGATTGTCGCACAGCTCGGCGACCGCGCTACTGGCCGTTCCACAGGTCCGGCAGGCCGTCCTGCAGCCACCAGGTCTTGGCCGCGGGGTCCCAGCGCCAACGCTCGCGGTAGCGGACGATGCGCTCGGCCTGGGTATTGCGGTTGATCACGCCCAGCTCGATCTCGCGCAGCGCCTCGCCGTCGCCGACCGCGGCGGCGCCGACCTTGTAGGAGGAGACCTGGATCTGCCGGTAGCGCTCCAGTTGCAGGTCGGTCAGCGGGTGCGCCTGGCGGTAGGCCGGATCCACCGCCTGCCAGGCGGTTTCGAACTCGCTCCAGCGCACCGCCGCGGCATAGGCGGTCTGCAGGTCGTCGAGCTTGCGCTGCTGCGCGCCGCTGCCGGCCGCGGCCGCTCCGGTCCAGCCCAGCAGCAACAGCAGCGCGAGCGCGCGGAACATCGAAGGCATGGCAGCGTCCAGGTGGCGGCGCGCGGGGTGCGCGATCCGCGCATCCTACCCCTTGGCGATGGCCACGAAGCGACCGCTCAAGGTCGCCGCCGCGGCTGCGCCGGGCGCACCGACCTGGGCCTGGATGCCGATGCGGGCGCGGCCGCGCTGGCGGAAGGTGTTCACGAACACGTCCCAGTCGCCCTCCGCGTCGGCATTGGCCTGGGCATGCAGATCGGCGTACAGCGGCGACAGGTAGCGCACCTGGCTGTCGGCGACATAGACGTCGGCCTGCAGGCCGGCGCGGTGCAGTTCGCAGTTGACCAGCCCCCAGCCGGCCAGGGTCATCACCGATCCCAAGCTGCCGCCGAAGGCGTTGCCCTTGTCGTTGATATTGGCCGCCAGCGGCGCGAGCAGGTGCAGGCGCTGCTCGGCATAGTCCTGCACGGCGACCTGCAGCGCCGCCACCGGCGGCATGGCCTGGAACTGCCGTTGCAACTGCTGCAGGAACGCCTCGAAGGAAAGATCCGCTGCCATGGTGCGATTGTGCTGCCGGTGGGGGCTCGCATAATGCCTGGCATGAGCGCGCATGCAACCGCGGCCCCGGCCTGGATCCTGATCTCGCTGCGCCCGCAGGGCGAGCACGCACCGCTGCGGCGGGCCGCGGCGCGCTGCGGCGGGCGGGTGCTGGCGGTGTCGCCATGGCGGATACGGCCGCGCGCCGATCCCGCCACCCGTGCGGCCCTGGCCGCAGCGCTGGCTGCGCCGCGGGTCATCGTCAGCAGCCCGGCGGCGGTACGCGCGGCCGCGGCGCTGCAGCCGCTGACCGCACGCCCCGGCCAGTGCTGGCTGGCGGTGGGCGCAGGCACGGCGCGCGCCTTGCGCGAACACGGCATCGCCGAGGTGGCGACGCCGACGCGCATGGACAGCGACGGGCTGCTGGCGCTGCCGGAACTGGCTGCGCCGGAGTTGCCGGTGGGCCTGGTCACCGCTCCCGGCGGGCGCGGCCTGATCGCCGCGCACCTGCAGGCGCGCGGCACGCCGCTGCGGCGCGCCGACGTGTATGTCCGCGAACCTGTGAGGTTGCGCCCGGCCGACCTGGCCCGCCTGCGTGCGGCAGCGCCCGGGGTGCTGGCGCTGAGCAGTGGCGAGGCGCTCCAACAGGTCCTCGCGCAATTGCCCGAGGACCTGGCGCTGGCCTGGCGCATGCGTCCGCTGGTCGCGGCCAGCGCGCGCCTGGCGACCCTGGCCGCGGACCTTGGCTTCGTCGACGTCGCGCAGGCGGCCGGGCCGATGCCGCAGCAATTGGTGGCCGCCGCGATGGCGATCGTGACGCGTTCGCCACCTCGCTGAACGCGGGCCAGCGCACGGGTTGCGGCCGCACTGCCGCTCACGCCATGCTCGGCGGTGCCGCGCCGACCCCCGCCTTGCTCGCGACGGGCGACGGCTCTCCAGGACGCTGCCGATGACCGACGAAATCCCGATCACGCCTCGCCGTTCCACACGCTGGATCTGGTTGCTGCTGGTACTCGCCACGCTGGCCGCGCTGGCGTTCGCCGGCTGGCGTGGCTGGGACTGGTGGCAGGCGCGCAGCGCGCGCGAACTGGCCCAACAGTCGGACCTGCAGCAGCAACTGCAGGCCTTGCAGCAGGCCCAGGACAGCCTGCGCCGCGACCAGCGCGCCACCGCGCAGCGGCTGCAGGACGCGGCCAGCACCAACCGTGTGCTGCGCGACGAAATGCTCGGGCTGAGCCAGCGCAGCGCGCTGCTGGAGGCCAATGTCGCCAAGCTGGCCGACTCCAACCGCCACGGCGCGCAGGCGCTGCGCCTGGACGAGGTCGAACTGCTGCTCAACCAGGGCCAGCAGCGCCTGCTGCTGGCCGGCGACGCAGTCGGCGCGCGCCGCGCCTACGCCTTGGCCAGCGGCGTGCTGGACGGCATCGACGATCCGCAATTCCTCAATCTGCGCCAGGCGCTGCTGCAGGAACGCACCGCGCTGGACGCGCTGGGCGACGGCCCACAGGCGCGCCTGGCGGCGCAGCTGGATGCCTTCGCCGCCAGCCTGGACAAGCTGCCGACGCAATTGCCGGAGAGTGCGCAGCAGCCGCTGTGGCAGCGCCTGCTGGCGCCGCTGGTGAAGATCCGCCCCTCGCAGGGCGGCGTCCTGGCCGCCGGCTCGGAGCGCGTGGCCGCCCACGATGCGCTGCAGCTCGACCTGACCCTGGCGCGCGCGGCGCTGGAACGCGGCGACACGCGCGGTTATCGCAGCGCGCTGGCCGGCGCCGGGCGTTGGCTGTCACGGCTGTGGCCGGAGTCGCCGCAACTGCGCGAACGCCGCGCCGCGCTGCGCACCCTGGCCAACGCCGATCTGCGTCCGACCATTCCCGAACTCGGAACCACCCTGCAACAGTTGCGCGCGATGCGCGACGCAAGGAGCCCGTCATGAAATCCCTTCGTTCCCTGATCGTGCTGTTGATCGTCATCGCGCTGGGCGTGATCGGTGCGCAATGGCTGGGGCAGGACCCGGTGCGCCAGTTGGGCGAGGTGATCGTGCGCGTCGGCGGCACCGACTACATCGCCTCGCTGCCGCAGGCCTCGCTGCTGCTGGTGATCGCGTTCCTGGCGCTGTGGCTGGTGTGGAACGTGCTCAGCTTCCCGTTCCGCGCCTGGGGCCGTCGGCGCCGCAAGCAGTCGCGTGTGCGCCTGCTCGACGGCCTGGCCGCTGCCCACGCCGGCCAGTGGACGCGGGCCGAGAAGCAACTCAACGCCGCCGCGGAGGATCCCGAGGTCAGCGCCATCGCCATGATCGCCGCGGTGCGCGCGGCCGATGCGCGCGGCGACCGCGAGGCGACCGAGCGCCACCTGCGGCGCCTGGCCGACCGCGATGCCGCCGCGCATGCGCTGCTGCTGGCCGAGCTGCACCTGGAGCAGCAGCGCCCGGTCGATGCGATCAACGCGTTGGACGTGGCCGCGGCGCAGCCGTTGCCGCCGCGCGGGCTGCTGCTGCGCACCGAAGCACTGACCCGCATCGGCCGTGCCGGCGAGGCCTATGGCCAGCTCGGCGCGATCCGCCAGCAGCAGGCCTTGCCGCTGGAGGCGATCGCCACGCTGGAAACGCGGCTGGCCGCGGCGTCGCTGGACCAGGCGACCGATGCCAATGCCCTGGCCGAACGCTGGGAAAGCCTGCCCAAGTCGCTGCGCAGCGAGCCGGCGGTGGTCGCCGCCTACGCGGTGCGCGCGGCGTCGCTACGCTGGGACGATGCGGCGCTGCGCAGCCTGGAGCAGGCGCTGGACACGCGCTGGGACGAAGGCCTGGCCGCGCTGTACGGACGGCTGCCGGTGGAGAAATACGATTCGCGCCGTGCCAGTGCGCAGCGCTGGCTGCAGGCGCATCCGGACAGCCCGGCGCTGCTGCTGACCCTGGCGCGCCTGGCCCGGCACCAGCAGCAGTGGCCGCAGGCGGAGGAATTCCTGCACCGCGCGCTGGCGCTCGGCGCCGGCGCCGAGGCCTGGGAGATCTTCGGCGACGGCTATGCCGACGCCGGCGACATGCTCGCGGCGCAGCGCTGCTACGCCAATGCACTGCGCGTGCAGCGCGGCGAGCCGGCCCAGCCGCTGCCGGAGCCGGTGGCGCCGGTATCCTCGATCGCGCCGGAGCCGGGCAGCACGGAGCACCGCGACGAGCATGGGTTCCCGCGGCTGGAGGGCTGAGTCCGATCGCTCCGTAGGAGCGGCTTCAGCCGCGACGGGCGTTACCGGGAATGCCTGTCGCGGCTGAGGCCGCTCCTACGAGATTGCTTTGGGAGCGCAACGCGACCATACAGTTGGACGCAGCTGCACTTGTGCAACGATCACCGCGCGGATGGCCAGCAGCGTGCTCCGCTCAACGGCGCAGATAGGGCGGCAACATCGGCAGGCGCTCCAGGAATGCGGGCGCCAGCCCTTTGTAGCGCGCATAGCGCTGATCGATGCGCCGCGGCACCAGGATGCGCGCGCCGACCATGCCCCAGATCAGCATGGTCAGGAACGCGACCACGCCCAGCCCGGCTCCCAGGTCGCCACCGACAGCGAACCCCAGCAATGGCCCGACGAGGAAGGCGCCTGCCGTCAGCAGCATGAACCTGTTGCGTCGGCGCCGATGCGTGGCGCACATCCCCAGCATGTGGCTGCTGCGCTTGCGCGCGACCAAGGCCGCTACGGCATAGACCACGATGTTCACCAGCAGCAACACATACCAGCCGGACGCATGCCAATAGAAGGTGCGCTGTTTCAGTTCGTCGGCCTGCAGCGCCGCCCCGCACTTCACGCAGTGCGGCGGAAACGGCGCATCGCGCAGGCACACCAACTCGCCACCGGCGCGCCACAACGTTTCGCCCGGCAACGGCGGCGGCAGGCTGGACGGGCTGGCGACGCTTGGCGCCTGGTACGGATTGAAACTGCCCTGCTCGGTCATGGCCTGCGCCCCCTGCGCGCCGTGTCGCCCGCGTGGCGCGGGCGAATCGGCGGGCATGGTAGCGCGGATGCGGCGCGGTCAGCGCCGGGGCGGCGCCGCAGGGCCGAAGGCCTGGGCGCGGCGCGCCGGCACGGGAGCCCGCGCGCGGGTGACGCTCAGCGCTCGACGATCGCCACCACGCCCATGCCGCCGGCGGTGCAGATCGAGATCAGCGCGCGGCCACCGCCGCGTTCGACCAGTTGCTTGGCGACGGTGGCGACGATGCGCGCGCCGGTCGCGGCGAACGGATGGCCAGTGGCCAGCGACGAGCCCACCGGATTGATCTTGGCCGGATCGATCTGCCCCAGCGGCGCGTCCAGGCCGAGCCGGGTGCGGCAGTAGTCCTCGCTCTCCCACGCGCGCAGGGTGCACAGCACCTGCGCGGCGAAGGCCTCGTGGATCTCGTAGATGTCGAAGTCCTGCAGGCGCAGGCCATGGCGCTTGAGCATCTCCGGCACGGCCACGGTCGGCGCCATCAGCAGGCCTTCGCCGTGCACGAAATCCACCGCCGACACCTGCGCATCGCGCAGGTAGGCCATCGGCACGTGGCCATGCGCCTGCGCCCATTCTTCCGAGGCCAGCAGCACCGCGGCGGCGCCGTCGGTGAGCGGAGTGGAATTGGCGGCGGTCAGGGTGCCGCGGCCGCTGACCTTGTCGAAGGCCGGCTTCAGCGTGGCCAGCTTCTCCAGCGAGGTGTCCGCGCGCAGGATGTTGTCGCGCTCCACGCCGCGGAACGGCGCGATCAGGTCGGCGAAGAAGCCGCGCTCGTAGGCGGCGGCCAGCTTGTGGTGCGAGGACACCGCCCAGGCATCCTGCGAATCGCGCGAAATGTTCCACTGCTTGGCCATGTCCTCGCAGTGGTCGCCCATGCTCTTGCCGGTGCGCGGCTCGGCCACGCCCGGGAACTCGGGCTTGAGCTCGGCGAACTTGAAGCCGCGGGTCAGCGCGCGCAGCTTGTCGCCGGTGCTCTTGGCACGGTTGGCCGCCAGCAGCCGCGCGCGCAGCTTTTTGCCGTAGACGATCGGCACTTCGGAGGTGGTGTCCGAGCCGCCGCCGATGCCCGACTCGATCTGCCCCAGCGCGATCTTGTTGGCGACGGTGATGATGCTGTCCAGGCTGGTGCCGCAGGCGCGCTGCAGGGTGATGCCCGGGGTCAGCGGCGACAGCCCGGAGGACAGCGCCGCCTCGCGGCCCAGGTTCCAGTCGCTGGAGTGCTTGATTACCGCGCCCATCGCCACTTCGCCCAGCTGCTGCCCGTGCAGCCCGTAACGCTCGACCAGCGCGCCCAGCGTACGCACCGACATGCCGAGGTTCCCGACATCCGCATACGCCGTGTTCTGCCGGCAAAACGGAATGCGGACGCCGCCGAGAATGGCGACGGGACGGGCTGCTGGCATGGGATTACCTCGCGCGAGGGGAGTCGGGGACATGGCCTGCACGGTAGCGCAGGCATAATGAAGCGAGTGTAGCTATGCGCCCGCGACGGGCCAACCGCCAATCCCATGACCCAAGCCTCCGCCAACCGCCACGCCCACGGGGTGATCGCCCTGGAACTGTCCTCCGGGCGCGAACCGGCGCAGCCGGCGCTGCCGCATGCGCAGGCCGCCGAACTGGCCGAGAAGGTCGGCCGCGACCTAGCGCAACTGGTGCCGGCGGTGCGCGAACTGGAACTGAGCCTGGCCGGCGCGCATTTCGACCCGGCCGAAGCGCTGCGTCCGGGCTGGCCGCTGCACCGGCGCCTGGAGGAACTCGCCGCCCGCGCGCCCGGCCGCGCCGAAGGCCCGCGGTTGCTGGCCTTCGGTACCGATGCCGACGGCAGTGTGCCGCTGCCGTTCCAGGCCGACCCTGGCCTGCGCGGCGGCGCGTTGCGGGTGGTGCCGTTCCTTCTCAGCGGCCCCGCCGACACCGTGCAGGCCGTAGCCGAAGCGCTGGAGGACGTGTTGCTGGCACAGGGCATGGCGCAAGCGGACACCGCGCTGCTGGCACAGCAGGGCTTCGGCGCGCAGATCGAGCACGCCCGCTACCTGACCGGCAACGACCTGGCAGCGATGATGTCGATGCAGTACGACAACCAGGGCCTGGCGCCGCTGTGGCCGCTGATCGAGACCGCGCTGCTGGCGCCGGACCAGGAAGAATGGCTGCAGTCCCCGCCCGAGCCGCTGCTGCGCTACCGCGAAGGCGAGGTGCGCATGGCGCTGTTCGACCCGGCCAGCTGGTGCGCGCACTACGCCTACGACCGCCAGGACTGCGAACGCCTGCAGCGGGTCTACGAGCAGTACCTGGCGCGCCAGCGGCAACTGGCCGCGGTGCTCGAAGCCCACGGCCTGCCGGTGCTGTACGTGCATTGCGAAAGCGGGCAGGACGCCAAGCAGGCGTTGCTTGCGGCTTGAGCCGCCTCGGCAGATCCGGTGGCGTGTCACCGCCCGACCGGAGCAAGCGGGCCAGCGGTGACCTGCGGGCAGGCGCGCGTTGCAGCGAGAAAGCGACGCCGGGCTGACGCGGCAACAGGCGGCCGCAACGGCATGTCGCAGCATCCGCGGCGCTATCCGGCACCGAGGGGTTGCAGCGGCGCAAACGAGCTTGATTTCCAGCGGGGACATCCATGCACACCGTGTTGACCGTGGAAGCGCTGTGCGCGCGTCAGCAAGCGGGGGAACACCTCAAGTTCGTCCACTTCTGGGGGCATACGCCGAAACAGCCCGGCGCCATCGACCGCAGTTGCTTCAGCCAATGGTTCGAGGCGCCCTTCGTGCTCGATTCGGTGACCTATCCCACCGCCGAGCATTACATGATGGCCGGCAAGGCGCGGCTATTCGGCGATCACGCCGCCTGTGCCCGCATTCTGGCCGCCGCGCATCCCGGCGAGGCAAAGGCGATCGGGCGGGAGATCCAGGGTTTCGATGAATCCACCTGGCGCGACGCCCGCATGCAGTTGGTCATCGCGGGCAACCTGGGCAAGTTCGGCCAGCACGCGGCGCTGAAAACCTTCCTGCTCGGGACCGGCGACAGGGTGCTGGTCGAAGCCAGTCCGGTCGATCGGATCTGGGGCATCGGCCTGGCGGCGGACGACCCGCGCGCCGCCGGTCCCACGACGTGGCAGGGCGAGAACCTGCTGGGCTTCGCCCTGATGGAGGTCCGCCAGCGACTGGCGGAATCAGATCCTCGCTGAGCGCGACACACGCCGCCGCTCTGCGGCATCCAGCCACGATCCGGCGCGACTTGAGCCGTTTGCCGGATATCAGCGCCCATCAGGCAAGTTCAGATCGAAGAAACGGCAAAACGGCGGCGCCCGCAACGCGGACGCCGCCATGAGAACGCCATCCAGCGTGCGCTTACTGCGCCGGCGCGGCCGCCGCGTCGCCCTTGATCACGCCGCAGGCCAGGCGGCCGCCGGCATTGCCGGTGGGCTGGCTCTTGTAGTCGTCCGGGTCGGCGTGGACGATCACCGCGTGGTTGAGTATGTCGAAGCCGTCGCCCTTGCCGATGTTGACGTTGTTGGACACCGCCGCATCGATGGTCGCCTTGCCTTCGGCGTCGGCCTTGAGGTTGGGCATGTCGCCGCCGTGGTGCGGATCGCTGCCGACCTGGCCGTGCTCGGTCTTGGCCGGGTTGAAGTGGCCGCCGGCGCTGCTGCCGTCGGGCGCACTGCAATCGCCGAACTCGTGGATGTGGAAGCCGTGCTCGCTGTTCGGCTTGAGCCCGGTGATGGTGCCGGTGACATGCACGGCGCCGTCGACGGTGGTGAACTTGACCTCGCCCGCCACTTCGTTGCCCTGGGTCGGGCTGAGCGCCGCGCTGGCGCTGCCGGTGGCGTTGCTGGCGGCCGGCGGCGCGCTCGCGGCCGGGGCGGCGGTGGGTTCGGGGGTTGCCGCCGGCGTGGCGGCGGGTTCTTCGCGCTTGCAGGCGCTCAGCGCCAGGGTGGTGGCCAGGAACAGCAGACTGGGAAGGGTACGACGCATGGGGTTCTCCTTCGTTGCAGAGCCGCGGAATGCGGACGGACCTCCCAGGCGGACCCGGGCGGAAGTAGCGATGCGGGGTCAGCGCAGCGGACGGATCACGCCGCACGCCACGCGCGCGCCGGCGTTGCCGGCCGGCTGGCTGTGGTAGTCGTCCGGATCGGCATGCGCGACCAGCGCGCGGCCGACGATGTCGTTGGCCGCGCCGCCGCCGAGCACCACACCGTGCAACAGCACGTCGACCTGCGCGGTGCCGTCGGCATTGGCGTTGAGGTTGTCCATGTCGCCGGCATGGTGCGGGCCGCTGCCGGCGCGGCCGTGCGGGGCACCGAGCGGATTGAAGTGGCCGCCTGCGCTGCTGGCGTCGGCCGCGCTGCAGTCGCCGCGCTCGTGCACGTGGAAGGCGAAGCTGCGGTTGGGCTGCAGACCGCCGAGCGTGCCGGTGATGCGCACGCCACCGGGCGCGGCAACCAGGGACAGCTTGCCGCTGACCAGGCTGCCGGAGGCCGGCGCCAGCACGGCCTGCGCCTGCTGCACGGTGCCGGCGCTGGCCAGCGGCGGCGCCTTGGGTGGCGGCGGCGGCGGCGGGGCCTTGGGGGGCGCGCTGCTGCACGCGGCCAGCATCAACAAGGCGCTCGCGGCGAGGGGCAATCCATAACGCATCGACATCGACTCCTGTGGCAGGGCGAAACTAGAGGGGCGGCCGTGCAGACCTCATGAAGGCGCACGGCGTGCAGTCTAGTTGGGTGCGATTGGGGATTGGGGATTCGGGATTGGGGATTGGGGATTGGGGATTGGGGATTCGGGATTCGGGATTCGGGATTCGGGATTCGGGATTCGGGATTCGCAGGAGCGTAGCGCCACGCGGTTCGGCGCGATGGCCCGTGCACCATGCGGCAGCACGCGTCCATGCAGCGGGCGATGCCCGCCCGCACGTGGGGCCGCCGTTGCGAATCCCCAATCCCCAATCCCCAATCCCCGCCCCTCAGCGCCGCCGCCGCCCGGGCCCCAGCTTGCGGGTGACGGTGTTGCGGCCCACGCCCAGGCGGGCGGCGGCTTCGGCGCGGCGGCCCTGGGTGAAGCGCAGCGCCACTTCCAGCAGCGCCTTGTCGAAGCGTTCGCGGGCCTCGGCATGCAGGCCCTCGGCGCCGTCGGACAGGCGCTGCTGCGCCCAGGCCGACAACTGCGTGTCCCACTCGCCGCCGTCGCCGCTGCGCTCACGGCGGCCGCCGCGCAGCAGGGCGGCCTCGACATCGCCGGCATCGATGATTTCCGCCGGCGCCAGCGCGGCCAGGCGCCAGCACACGTTCTCCAGTTCGCGCACGTTGCCTGGCCAGGGATAGGCGCGCAATGCGTCCAGCGCCGCCGGCGCCAGCCGCTTGGGCGGCGTGTCGAGCTTGCGCGCGGCCATCGCCAGGAAGTTCTCGGCCAGTTGCGGCACGTCGGCGCGGCGCTCGCGCAGCGGCGGCAGCTGCAGCCGCACCACGTCCAGGCGGTGCAACAGGTCGGCGCGGAAGCGGCCCTGTTCGACCAGCGCCTCCAGGTCCTGGTGGGTGGCGGCGATCACCCGCACGTCGACGCGGATCAGTTCGCGCCCGCCGACGCGGAAGAATTCGTTCTCGGCCAGCACGCGCAGCAGCCGGGTCTGCAGCGGCAGCGGCATGTCGCCGATCTCGTCGAGGAACAGGGTGCCGCCGTCGGCCTGCTCGAAGCGGCCGATATGGCGGCGCTGCGCGCCGGTGAAGGCGCCGGCCTCGTGGCCGAACAGCTCGCTCTCCAGCAGTTCGGCCGGGATCGCGGCGGTGTTGAGTGCGACGAACGGTTTGCGCGCGCGCGGCGACTCGGTGTGCAGCGCGTGCGCCACCAGTTCCTTGCCGGTGCCGGTCTCGCCGTTGATCAGCACCGACAGCGGCGCCTGCGCCAGCCGGCCGATGGCGCGGAACAGCGCGCGCATCGCCGGGGTGTCGCCGATCAGTTCGGTGCTGCCCTGCCCGGCCGGGATCACTGGCGGCGCCGCGGCGATGGCGCTGCCGGGATCGGGCAGCGCGCGTGCGGCCAGCGCCACCGCATCGTCCAGGTCGAACGGCTTGGACAGAAACTCGTGGGCGCCGCCGCGGAACGCGCCGGCGGTGCTGGCCACGTCGGTGTAGGCCGACATCACGATCACCGGCAGTTGCGGATGCGCGGCCTTGAGCTTGTCCAGCAGCACCAGGCCGTCGTCGCCGGGCATGCGCACGTCGGTGAACAGCAGGTCGGGCATGGGCCGCTGCGCCAGCGCCTGCAGCGCGGCGGCGGCGCTGTCGAAGCCGTCGACGCTGTAGCCGGCGTCGCGCAGTGCGGTGGACAGCACGAAACGCACCGAACGGTCGTCGTCGACCACCCAGATCCGTTGCGTTCCTTGCAGGGCGTCGGTCATCGCGGTGCTCCTAATCGGTATCCGCTGCGCTCTGCGGCAGCAGCAGGGTGAACACGGTGTGGCCGGGGCGGGAACGGTAGGTCAGCGAGCCGGCATGCTCGCGCGCCACCTGCTGCGCCAGTGCCAGGCCCAGGCCGCTGCCTTCGGCGCGGCCGCTGACCAGCGGCAGGAACAGGTGTTCGGCCAGTTCCTCGGGCACGCCGCGGCCGTCGTCGACGATCTCCAGGCGCAGGCCGCGCGCGTGCACGCGGTCGCGGATGCGCTGGCCGTGCTCGACGCGGGTGCGCAGGGTGACCTGCGCGGCACCGGCCTGGATCGCGTTGCGCACCAGGTTCCACACCGCCTGGGTGAGGCGGTCGGCATCGCCAAGGAATTCGGGGATGCTGGGGTCGTAGTCGCGTTGCAGGCGCACCGACCAGCCGCCTTCGTTCTCGGCCAGGCGCAGCACCCGCTCCAGCACCGCGTGGATGTTGAGCATGGCATGCGGGCGTGCCGGCGCCGGCGACAGCAATTGGTCGAGCAGGCTGTTGAGGCGCTCGATCTCCGCGCCGATCAGCTCGATCAGTTCGCGCTCGTCCTCGTCGCGGTGCTGGGCGCGGCGCGCCAGCAGCTGGGCGGCGCCCTTGAGCCCGGCCAGCGGATTGCGCAGTTCGTGGGCCAGGCCCTTCAGCGCCGCGCTGAGCGCGTTCGGCAGGGCCTGTGCCGGGTCCGGCGTGGGGAACTCGTCGACCGGGTGCGCTTCCAGCAGCCAGCCGCCGTCGTCCAGCCGCGACAGCCAGCCCTCGGCGAAGCGCGGGGGTTCGCCGGGCACGGCCAGGGCCATGCGGTGCAGGCGCAGCACGTCGCGCTCGTCGTTGCGCAGGAACCGGGCCAGCGCGTCGCCCTGCACTTCCAGCGAGGCCAGCGGCTGGTCGAGCAGGCGCCGCACGCTGACCCCGAGCCAGCGCGCGAAGGCGGGGTTGGCGCCGCGCAGGCGGCCGTCGCCATCGGCCCAGACCACCGGGGTACCGAGGGCGGAAAGCGGGGGCGGCGGGGTGTTCATGCGCATTGCACCAATGTAGTGCAAAGCCAGGCAGGCGGCACGGGCGAGCGGCGCACGACACGTCCCCTGCCGTTGCGGATGGCGCGGCGTGCAGCCGCCTGCGGACCGGGTGACGCCAGCACCGGACCTTGCAACGCGACGCAGCCAGGAATCTTGCGGAAAGCCGGGGGTGTGGCGAGGCGAATGGCCACGCGGAATACCTCGATCTTTTGAGAATGGCCGGCGCTTCCCCCCAGGAAGCGCCGGCGAAGGCCGCGGGTGCGTGGGCCGGCCACCAGCGCCGGCCACACGTACTGCGACAAGGCCCGCGACCGCCGTCGCGGGCCGGCGAAACTCACAACTCGTAGGCGGATTCGCCATGCGAGGTGATGTCCAGGCCCTCGCGCTCGGCGTCTTCCGGCACGCGCAGGCCGATCACCAGCTTGGCGATCAGGAAGCCGACCACCGAGACCACGCCGATCCAGCCGACGGTGATCAGCACGCCTTCGGCCTGCACCACCAACTGCTTGCCCATGGTCATGCCCTCGGCGTAGCCCATGCCACCCAGCGCCTTGTCGGTGAACACGCCGGTGAGGATCGCACCGACGATGCCGCCGACGCCGTGCACGCCGAACACGTCCAAGGTGTCGTCGGCATTGAGCAGCTTCTTCAGCCCGGTCACGCCCCACACGCAGATCACGCCGGCGGCCACGCCGATGGCGATCGCGCCGAACGGCCCCACGGTACCGGCGGCCGGGGTGATGCCGACCAGGCCGGCGACCATGCCCGAGGCCACGCCCAGCGCCGAGGACTTGCCCTTGATCACCTTCTCCGTCAGCGACCAGGCCAGCACCGCCGCGGCGGTGGCCAGCAGGGTGTTGAGGAAGGCCAGCGCCGCGGTGGCGTTGGCTTCCAGCGCCGAACCGGCGTTGAAGCCGAACCAGCCCACCCACAGCAGCGAGGCACCGACGAAGGTCAGGGTCACGTTGTGCGGCTTCATCGCGGTGTGGCCGAAGCCCAGGCGCTTGCCGACGAAGTAGGACCCGACCAGGCCGGCCACGCCGGCGTTGATGTGGACCACGGTGCCGCCGGCGAAGTCCAGCGCGCCCTTGCCGAACAGGAAGCCCGGAGCCGACCACACCATGTGCGCCAGCGGCAGGTAGCCGAAGGTGAACCAGATGACCACGAACAGCAGCACCGCGGCGAACTTCACCCGCTCGGCGAAGGCGCCGACGATCAGCGCGCCGGTGATGCCGGCGAAGGTCAGCTGGAAGGCGACGAACACGTACTCCGGCAGCTTGAAGCCCTTGGAGAAGGTGTCGGCCAGCGTGGTGGTGTCGACGCCGGCCAGCAGCGCCTTGTGCAGCGTGCCGATGAACGGACCGCCGTCGGCGAACGCCAGGCTGTAGCCGTACACCACCCACAGCACCGCGATCAGCGAGAACACCACGCCGACCTGGATCAGCACCGACAGCACGTTCTTGGCGCGCACCATGCCGCCGTAGAACAGCGCCAGGCCGGGCACCACCATCATCAGCACCAGCAGTGTGGAGGTGAGCATCCAGGCGACGTCGCCCTTGTCTACCACCGGCGCGGGCGTGGCCGCGGCCGGCGCGGCCGCCGGTGCTGGCGGTGGCGTCAGTTGTTCGGTGACCACGTCCGGCGTCGGCGCCGGGGTGACTTCGGCCTGGGCGAAGGCATTGCCGGGCACGCCGACCGCCATCGCGCTGACCAGCATCAGCATGCATACCGCATAGAACCGGGCCTTCCACCCGGCGAACAGACCTGTCTTCATGAAGGGCTCCAAGGTGGGGTTAGAGCGCATCGGCGCCGATTTCGCCGGTACGGATACGGACGACCTGCTCGATGGCGGTGACGAAGATCTTGCCGTCGCCGATCTTGCCGGTGCCGGCCGCGCCCTGGATCGCCTCGACCACGGCATCCAGACGCTCGTCGGTCACCACGGTCTCGATCTTGATCTTGGGCAGGAAGTCGACGACGTATTCGGCACCGCGATACAACTCGGTGTGGCCCTTCTGCCGACCGAAGCCCTTGACCTCGGTGACGGTGATGCCGGACACCCCAGCCTGCGACAAGGCCTCGCGGACCTCGTCGAGCTTGAATGGCCGGATGATGGCGGTGATCAGTTTCATGCGCATACCCCGTTGGTGGAAGGAACCGGCCGCCGAAGGCCGGCCGGCACTGAGCCCATCGACCGCGCCGCGAACGGCGCGGTTACTGCTGCGCGATGCGTTCCGTGGATCACGCCGTGGCCCACCGCACCCAAGGTGCGGCGGCAACGGCGACGTGGGAGGGAACGTGGCCCACGGCACGCAAGCGCTCTGTTGCGCGGTACATCCCCTGGTCAATCGATGACGCAAACGCTGGCGCGGACCACCTGCGCGACTCCCCAGCCGGGCAGGTGGCGGCGATGGCGAAGGAGGGAGGGGAAGCCTTCGCCATCGCCGCGCGTGGAACTCAGTTGGCGTAGTACAGCTGGTATTCCAGCGGGTGCGTGGCCGCGCGGAACTTGGTCACTTCCTGCATCTTCAGCGCGATGTAGCCGTCGATGAAGTCGTCGGTGAACACGCCGCCAGCCTTGAGGAACTCGCGGTCGGCGTCCAGCGCTTCCAGCGCCTGGTCGAGGCTGGAGCACACCTGAGGGATCTGCTTCTCTTCTTCCGGCGGCAGGTCGTACAGGTCCTTGTCGCTGGGGGCACCCGGGTCGATCTGGTTCTTGATGCCGTCCAGGCCGGCCATCATCAGCGCGGCGAAGGTCAGGTAGCCGGACTGCAGCGGATCCGGGAAGCGGATCTCGATGCGGCGCGCCTTCGGGTTGGACACCCACGGAATGCGGCACGAGGCCGAACGGTTGCGCGCCGAGTAGGCCAGCATCACCGGCGCCTCGAAGCCCGGGACCAGGCGCTTGTAGCTGTTGGTGCCGGAGTTGGTGAAGGCGTTGATCGCCTTGGCGTGCTTGAAGATGCCGCCGATGTACCACAGCGCCAGCTGCGACAGGCCGCCGTAGCCGTCGCCGGAGAACAGGTTGGTGCCGCCCTTGGCCAGCGACTGGTGCACGTGCATGCCCGAGCCGTTGTCGCCGACGATCGGCTTGGGCATGAAGGTCGCGGTCTTGCCGTTGCGGTAGGCGACGTTCTTGATGATGTACTTCATCATCATCAGCTCGTCGGCCTTCTTCACCAGCGAGTTGAACTTGGTGCCGATCTCGCACTGGCCGGCGGTGGCCACTTCGTGGTGGTGCACTTCGACTTCGATGCCGACCTGCTCCAGGGTCTTGCACATCTCGGCGCGCAGGTCCTGCAGCGAGTCGGTAGGCGGCACCGGGAAGTAGCCGCCCTTGACCGCCGGACGGTAGCCGCTGTTGCCGCCTTCGATCTTGCTGCCGCTGCTCCAGGCTGCCTCTTCCGAATCGATCTTGAAGAAGGTGTGGCCCATCTCGTTGCCGAAGCGCACGCCGTCGAAGATGAAGAATTCCGGCTCCGGGCCGAAGAACGCCTGGTCGGCGATGCCGCTGGACTTCAGGTAGGCCTCGGCGCGCTTGGCCACGCCGCGCGGGTCGCGGCCGTAGCTCTGCATGGTGGCCGGGTCGAGGATGTCGCAGGTCAGCACCAGGGTCGGATCGGCCATGAACGGATCGACGAAGGCGGTGTCGGCGTCGGGCAGCAGGACCATGTCCGACTCGTTGATGCCCTTCCAGCCGGCGATCGAGCTGCCGTCGAACATCTTGCCTTCCTCGAACAGCGACGGCTCGATGATGCTGACCGGGAAGGTGACGTGCTGCTGCACGCCGCGCATGTCGACGAAGCGCAGGTCGACGAACTCGATCTTGTTGTCCTTGACCAGCTTCTCAATAGTTTCCGCAGACATTCGATGCAACCTCGGGTTGTGAAGGGCGTGGGCGAGTATCAGCAATCGCCATGCCAAGCGTGTGGCACTCACAAGCCCTTGATTCTGCTGAAGCGTGCACGCGAACGATGCAAATGCACTGCACTTTTGTGGTGCATTCACACCTGAACGCACCAAACTTGTGCGCATGGAGGATGCTCTATCCTTGCGCAGCTTTCCCCTCCCCCAAAACGCGACCCTCTCCTCCATGAGCGATCTGTTGTCGGCCCTGCTGCTGGGCATCATCGAAGGCCTGACCGAATTCCTGCCCATCTCCAGCACCGGGCACCTGTTGATCGCCGAGCGCTGGCTCGGCCACCGTTCCGACTTCTTCAACATCGTGATCCAGGCCGGCGCAATCCTGGCGACCACCCTGGTGTTCCGGCAGCGCCTGTGGGACCTGGCCACCGGCCTGGGCGACCGCGCCAACCGCGACTACGCATTCAAGCTGGGCGCGGCCTTCCTGGTCACCGCGGTGGTCGGCCTGGTGGTGCGCAAGGCCGGCTGGCAGTTGCCCGACAGCGTGCAACCGGTGGCGTGGGCGCTGGTGATCGGCGGCGTGTGGATGCTGGTGGCCGAGTACTTCGCCGCGCGCCTGCCCGAGCGCGAGACGGTGACCTGGACGGTGGCCATCGCGGTCGGCCTGGCGCAGGTGGTGGCCGGCGTGTTCCCCGGCACCTCGCGGTCGGCGGCGACGATCTTCCTGGCGATGCTGCTGGGCCTGAGCAAGCGCTCGGCCGCGGCCGAGTTCGCCTTCCTGGTCGGCATTCCGACCATGTTCGCGGCCAGCGCCTACTCGTTCCTGGAGCTGTACAAGGATGGCGGCCTGGGCAGCGAGAACTGGGGCGACGTGGCGCTGGCCTTCGTCGCCTCGATGGTCACCGGCTTCGTGGTGGTGAAGTGGCTGCTGGGCTACATCAAGTCGCACCGCTTCACCGCCTTCGCGGTGTACCGCATCGTGCTGGGCGCGGCGCTGCTGCTGTGGTTGCCGGCGGCGTGAGGGGTTGAGTGGGCGAGGCGCTGCGCGCTTCGGACCCTCACCCCAACCCCTCTCCCGGCGGGAGAGGGGCTTCGGCTCCTTCCTTCTCCCATCGGGACCACGGCCCCCTTTTCGGGGGAAGGTGCCCCGCAGGGGCGGATGAGGGTACGAGCGAAGCCTCGCAATGGCAGATCGGCGAGGCGCTGCGCGCCCCGACCCTCACCCCAACCCCTCTCCCGACGGGAGAGGGGCTCTGGCTCTTCCCTTCTCCCCCCGGGAGAAGGTGCCCCGCAGGGGCGGATGAGGGTGCGGGCGAAGCCTCGCAATGACAGGATTAGCGAGGCGCTTCGCGCCCCGACCCTCACCCCAACCCCTCTCCCGAGGGGAGAGGGACTTTGTGGCTTACTTCACCGCTGGGTTGAGGCTGTAGGTGCCGTGCAGGCTGGCTTCGGCCAGCACGTGGCCCTGCATCGCGCGCAAGGCATCGGCGGCGGTGAAGCGTGCCGGCACGTCCAGGTGCGCCACGTCCAGCGCGAACAGGCGGAAGAAGTAGCGGTGCACGCGCAGGTCGTTGGCCGGCGGATACGGGCCGTCGTAGCCGTGGTAGTCGCCGCCCATCGCCGCGTCGCCGGCGAACCAGTCGGTGTAGCTGTTCAGTCCCTGCCGCGCGCCGTCCAGGCCGGGCGGTTGCTGCTTGCCCTTGGCCACCACGCCGTCGCTGGCACTGCCCTCGGCGATCTCCCGCAGATCCGCGGGCAGGTCCACTGCCACCCAATGCACGAATTCGGTGCGCGGTTGTTCGACCGGGATCTGCACGTCGTCGCGGCCGACCATCTCGGCCACGGTCGGCACGTCCGGATCGACGCACAGCAGCACGAAGGACTGGGTGCCGGCCGGCACCGCGTCCCAGGCCAGGTGGGGGTTGCGGTTGCCGCCGAGGCCGTCGGCCTGGCCCATCGCGTAGGTCGCGGCGATGGGCTGACCCGGCTGGATGCTGTCACTGCGAAGACGCATGCGTGAATCTCCTTGGGGAATCAGGTTTCAGGGTAGCCAAGGCGCACCGCGACCGGCGTCAGCAGCGCGAAGGCCGCGGACAGCGGGGCGGCGTAGGCGCGCCAGTGGCCGGCGGCCAGGCGCGGCGGGCCGACCGTGGCGATGGTCGGGAACGCCACGCCGAACGCCTGCTCCAGCGCCGCCGCCACGCCGGCCGGATCGTGCTCGGTCCCGTCCAGGCGCACCAGGTGGTGCGGATACAGATCCTGCTCATGCAGGTCGGCGACCTGCGCCAGCACCGCCGCGAGCCACTGCGCACCGGTCTCCGGCGAGGCCAGGCCCAGCGGCGCCGGGGCGCCATTGGCCAGCCAGTCCAGCAGCATGTCGCGTGGGTCGCGCAGCACGATCAGCAGCCGCCCTTCCGGCAGGTGCGGGCGCAGCGCGCGCAGCAGCGCGTTGTCCCACCACAGGAGCCAGTCGACGATGTTGCCGTCGCCGACACCGCGCGCCGGCAGTTGCGCGCGCCACTCGGCGACCAGCGCCGCACCGTCCAGGGCGCCACTGTCCAGTTCCTCGACGCTGCGGAAGCGCTGCAGGCCGTCGGTCGGCGGCTGCGGGCCGAAGCGGTCGCCGCGCAGCACCGGGCTGGCCGCGTCGATCACCGCGATCACCCGCTCCACGCCGCTGCCCGGGGGACCCCAGACGAACAGCGGGCGGGCCTGGTTCTGCGGGTCGACCGTACCCAGCGGCGGCCACTGCGCCGGGGCCTGGCCCAGTGGCGGCAGCGGCAGGCGGTGCGGCAACTGCTCCTCCTGGAAGGCCACCCAGGTCGCCAGCGCGTCTTCCGGGCGCCCGGCCGCATCCTGCACCGCCGCCAGCCACGGCCGCACCACGGTGCGGTCGCGTTCGGGCATGCGCTGCATCAGGCCATGCACGTGGGCAATGGCGGCATCGTGCTCGCCGCGCTCCAGCAGCGCCTCGACCAGGCGTTCCTCGCCGCTGAGCCGGCCCGGTTCCAGCGCCACGATGCGCTGCGCCACGGCCTCGCCCTGGTCGCGCTCGCCGGCCATGTCGTGCACCCGCAGCTGCGCTTCCAGCGCCGGCACGTGCGCCGGCATCGCCGCCTGCCAGCGCGCGATCAGCGCGCGCGCCTCGGGGCCGCCCACCGGCTCCAGCGCCAGCCGCGCCAGCCACAGGTCGTGGGCGTCGGTGGTGGTGGCCAGCGCCGCTTCCAGGGTGGCGCGGGCGTCGTCGATCGTGCCCAGGCGCTGCCAGGCGATCAGCGCCGCGTGCAGAGTGCGGCGGTCGGCCGGGGCCACCGCCAGGGTGCGGCGCAGGTGGTCCAGCGCCTCGGCCGGGCGATCGGCCTGCAGGGCGTACTCGCCGGCCAGCCGGCGCATGTTGGCGGTATCGCCGGCCGGATCGGCCAGCACCGTCTCCAGCGCGGTGATGGCGTCGTCCAGGCGGCCCTGGCGGTAGGCCAACTGCGCGACCAGCGCCATCATCGCCGCGCCGGTGCCCGGAGTGAGCGCGGCGACGCGGCGGAACGCGGTCTCGGCGAAGGCGAAGTGCTGCTTGTCCAGGTAGGCGAAACCCAGCGCGTAGAGCAGGCGCGGATCGTCCGGCAGCGCGTTGCTGGCGCGCGCGAGCAGCGCCAGCGCGCGGTCGGCGTCGCCGCGGCGCAGCGCCAGCATGCCGTCCACGCCGAGCAGTTGCGGATGCTCCGGCTGCAAGCGCGCGGCGGTGCGGCTGAGCCGCTCCACTTCGTCCAGGTCGCCGCGGCCCAGCGCCAGGTGCGCGCGCATCACGTAGGCGAGGAATTCGTTGGGATCCAGCGCCGCGGTCTGCGCCAGGGCGTCCTCGGCCTGGGCCAGGTCGTTGGCGCTGACCAGCATGCCGGCGTGCAGCAGGTGCAGGCTGGCGTCTTCCGGCGCCAGCGCAATCGCGCGGCCGATGCTGTCCAGGGCGGCGGCGGTCTCGCCGTGCTGCTGCTGCGCCAGCGCCAACCAGCGGAAGGCCTGCGGGTCGTCGGCGACCTCGGCGGCCCAGGTCTGGGCGAGACGCAGCGCGTCGGCGGTGTCCTGGCGGCGCAGGGCGTCGAGAATGGGCTCGTGCATGGAGTTCCGGCTCGGGGCAAACCCGCATTGTAGCGGCAGCATCGGGCCGCCCTGGACTGGCGGCTGGGGCCAGTCGGCGGGCACGGCGGGCGGCGTCTGGCCTCGCTGGGAACGGCCGTGTCCGCCACGCTACGGGTGGGCTGAGGCGACGCAATGGCGACGTGCGCCGGGCAGCGACAGGTAGTGGCGGCGATGCCGGCGCGGGAACCACGAAAGGGGCGTCGACGCGTGCCGCACCCGGGAATCGCGGTACGCCCACGCTGCTGACCGCTTGGCGCGCAAGGCGCGGGCGAGGTCGCCCGACGGCCTGCACGGCACCGCCGGTCAGGCCTCCACCAACCCCTCGGTCAGCCGTTCGGCCACCCAGCGTTCGGCGAAGCCGTCGCCGCGCGCGTTCTCGATGAAACCGCAATGCCCGCCCCAGCGGGCGATCTCCAGCCGGGCGATGTCGGGCAGGCGCCAGCTGCGGAAGTCGTCCAGCGGAATCACCGGATCGTCCTCGGCCATCAGGATGTCGGCCGGCACGCGCAGGCCGAGCAGGCGCTCGCCGGCGATGCAGTAGCTGTCGAAGTAGGCGTCCAGGCTGGCGAAGCCGGCATGGCGCTCGGCCAGCCAGGCCATCAGCCCGCGCATGTCCAGCGCCAGGGTGGCGTCATCGTAGCCATGGCGGTCGGGGAACAGCTCGCGCTTGCGCAGCAGCGACTCGCGCCACTTGCGGCGGAAATACCAGTCGTAGAACTGCGGGCCGTTCTCGATCCGCTGCATGGTGGTGGCCGGGTCCAGCAGCGGGCATACCGCGGCCACGTGCTGCAGCGGCAGCCCCGCCGCCGGCGCGCGCAGCGCCAGGCGCAGGGCGAAATTGCCGCCCAGCGAGTACCCGGCCGCAAGCAGGGTCGGCGCCGGGAAGCGCCGCCACAGGTCGCAGGCGGCGTTGACCACCTCGTCCAGGCGCTCGGAGTGGAACAGGTCCACGTTCAGGTGGTGGGTGCCGCCATGGTCGCGGAAGTTGAGCCGGAACACCTGGTAGCCCAGCGCCAGCATCTTCGCCGCGGTCAGGCGCATGTAGCTGGAGTCGGCGCTGCCTTCCCAGCCGTGCAGCAGCAGCACGGTGCCGCGCGGCGCTTCGCCGGCCGGCACGCTGAGCCAACCCTGCAGGCGCACGCCATCGCCGCCGTCGAGGATGTGCGAGGTGGTAGTGGCGCCGCTGGCGGCGAGCAACTGTTCGCCACGGCGCACGCGCAGCAGGCTGGAACCCAGTACCGATTGGACGTGCGGGTTGCGCAGCCAGCGTGGGGGGGAGTAATCGGTCGCGTTCATGGAGAGCGAGCTTGCGCCTGTCGACTGGAGTAATCGGTCAAGCGCGGCAGGGGCAGTGTCCCGCTGTTCAGGGTTGTGCCATCGCCGTGACGATGCGCGCGCGAGAGATCTCGGCAATGCGTCGGCGCCCTTCCACGTCCTGCAGCCGGATCGGCTCCAGGAAATGCACCTCGGCCACCCGCCCCGGCTCGCCGAGCAGGCGCAGGAAGTTGGCGAAGAAACTCTCGTGCGGGCCGAACGCGACGATCTGCTGCGCCGAGCCGGTGGCGCCGTAGCGCAGCGCCACCGGCTGCACCGCCACCTCGGCCTCGACCGCGGCCTGGAAGATGCGCGCGTGGAACGGTCCCACGTCCTGGCCGCTGCGGGTGCGCCCTTCCGGGAACACGCCGACCGAGCAGCCGGAGCGCAGCCGCTCCAGCATCGCCTGCAGCACCCCGCCCAGCGACTCGGTGCTGCCGCGCTGGTGGAAGATGGTCTGCCCGCGCGCGGCCAGCCAGCCGACCAGCGGCCAGCCGGCGATCTCGCGCTTGGCGACGAAGCCCATCATGCGCTGGCTGTGCAGCATCACGATGTCGATCCAACTGACATGGTTGGCGACGAACAGCACCGGGTTGGGCAGGGGCGCGCCGATGCGGCGCACGCGCAGGCCGAAGATGCGCAGCAGCCAGGTCGACCACCAGCAGACCATGCGGTCGCCGAAGGATTCGGTGCCGGCGCGGCCGGGCGACAGCGCCATGCACACCAGCAGGAACGGCAGCGACAACAGCACGTGCAACGCCAGCAGCGGCACGCGGTAGCCGTAACGAACCCAGCGCAGCGCCCCACCGTATTGGCGCATGGCGGGTGGGGAGAACTCGCTCATCTGAACAAGGGTACCGGAAGCGGGGGCCTAGCGGAGAATTGTGTCACCCCGAAGACGCGGCTGGCGCCGCCGCGGCCGCGCGTGCCGAGGCAGAGTTCAGCCCGGGCGCCGGGTTCAGCCGCGGTCGACTACCGCCAGGGTCAGCCGCGACACGCATACCGGCTTGCCGGCCGCGTCCTCGATGTGGATCTCCCACACCTGCGTGGTCCGGCCCACGTGCAGCGGCCGCGCGGTGCCGGTGACCGTGCCGCTGCGCGCGGCGCGCAGGTGGTTGGCGTTGATTTCCAGGCCCACGCAGATCCGCCCCGGCCCCACGCACAGGTTGCCGGCGGTGCTGCCCAGGGTCTCGGCCAGCACCACCGAGGCACCACCGTGCAGCAGCCCGTACGGCTGCCGCGTGCGCGCGTCCACCGGCATCGTCGCCCGCAGCCAGTCCGGCCCGGCCTCGGTGAAGACGATGCCCAGGTGCGCGATCAGGGTGTCGCGGCAATCGGCGTTGAGGACAGCGAGATCGGCAGGTTCGCGAAAGGGCATTTGGGGGCCGGGATTGGGGATTCGGGATTCGGGATTGGCAAGAGCGCATGCCAGGCACGGACATTATCGCGCCTGCACAGGCATCAGGTCGCAGGGAATCCGTTTTTACGAATCCCGAATCCCCAATCCCACGAATCCCCGCCCCTCAGAGAATCGGCACCAAGCCCGAGCCGAACGCGGTCAACATCCGCACCAGCAGCCACTTCGGGCCGACGTTGACCTCGGGGAAGTCGCCGACGGCGCTGTAGCAGCGGTGGAAACCGGGGTCGCGCCGGGTCAGCGGCGCCGGGCAGTCGGGGCCGGGCTGGAACTCGTAGTCGGTGGCGTAGCGCCAGGGCCAGAAATCCAGCACCGGCAGCGCCTCGGAGACCTTGCCCATGCTGTAGTTCAGGCCCGACAGCACCGGCGGCTTGACCCGCGGCGCCACCACCCAGGAGTTCTCCGGCTCGATGTCGCGGCCGATGCTGGCCGCCAGCGCCTGCGCGAACGCCGGATCGTCGACGATCACCGCACCCTCGGTGTTGTAGGTCTCGCTGCGCGGGTCGAAGTTGTGGGTGCCGATCACGCCGACGCGGCGGTCCACCACCAGCGACTTGGCGTGCAGGCCCATGCGCGCGCCCTCGCGGGTCACCGGCAACGGCCGGTTGGCGATGCGCCGGCTCAGGTAGGACGGGCGGGTCTCGGTGCGCAGCACGCGGCGCGCGACCTCGCTGCCGTCGCCGCGGCCGCCGGACGGCCCGCCACTGCCGCTGCCGAGCAGCGAACTGCGCCCGGCGGCGCTGCCGCCCAGCAAGGTGTTGCGCCCGCTGCCGGGCTCGCCCTGGTTGTCGTCGCTGCCCGCCGCGGCCGGCACCTCGCCCTGCAGCGGCGCCGGCAGCAGGTTGGCGTAGTCCACCGGCGCATCCAGCGGGAACGGCTTGTATTCGTAGATGTCGAAGCCGAGCTCGCGCAGGTTGCGGCGCTTGTACTTGTAGGACAGCGCGTACACCACCGGGTTGTCGGTGGCCGCCAGGCTGTTGGTGGCCACCACCACGCGCGGCGGCGGGGTGCGCTTGCGCAGGTCGCGGAAGATCTCCTGCGCCGGGTCCGACAGCACCAGGTACGGCGTCTGCAGGATGATCTCCTCGCGCGCGTCGGCGATCAGCCGGTCGAGCTTGGGCGCGGTGGAGATGGCCTTGGGGCCGTGTTCGCGGCGGTGCTTCTGCGGCAGGTCGGCGACGTAGTCCACATGCTTGACCGGCAGCGCCGGCAGCACGAAGGCGTTCTCCACGAAGGCCGGATCGGCCGCCTCCTCGCTGACCCGCTGCACCCGCTCCGGGCGCAGGAACTGCGCCGGCGGCATCGCCGGCACGCCTTCGCGCAGCAGCAGCTTGCCGACGTCGTTGAGCCGCGCCACCGGCACGCTGCGCCGCGCCGCCCAGTAGGCGTCGAAGTTGGCGGCCATCGACCGCGCCACGGGACCGGCGACCAGCACGTCGCGGTCGCGGAAGTTGTACTCGGCGTCCCAGTCGAAATAGTCGTCCTGGTAGTTGCGCCCGCCGACCACGCCGATCGCATCGTCGATCACCAGCAGCTTGTTGTGCATGCGCTGGTTGAAGCGGCGGAAGCAGCACAGCACGCTGGCGGCGTAGTGGAAGTAGTTGGGCTTGGCCAGGCCGAAGGTGGGGTTGTAGATGCGCAGCGAGAAGTTCTCGTGCGCACCGGCCAGGGCGCCGAGGATCTGCAGGTCGGAGATCGCCGAGAGTTGGTCGATCAGTACCCGCACCTTGACCCCGCGCCGCGCCGCGGCCAGCAGCTCGTCCATCACCAGCCGTGCGCTGTCGTCCTTGTCGAAGATGTAGGTCTGCAGGTCGATGCTGCGGCTGGCGCTGCGGATCAGGTTGACCCGCGCCACCAGCGCTTCTTCGCCGTGGTCGAGGATGGTGGCGTAGTGCCGCGGCGCGCCGTCGCCGGACTGGGCGAAGGCCTTGCCGGCCAGCCCGCGCAGCGGCGAGGCCAGCGCGCAGTGGTCCCCGCGCGTGCAGTCGACCTGGCGGTCGCGCGCGGCCTCGGCGATCGCCACGGCGCGGCCGTGCTGCGCCTGCGACAGGCTCGCGCAGCCGCTGCCGAGCAGCAGCGCCACCACCACCAGCACCCGCATCCATCGTGATGTCACCGAGTGGACGCCTCGGTCAGGCGTGCGCGCAGCACGAAGGTGACCCGGTCGCTCAAGGCCAGATCCCACTTGTCCATTCCGTAACGTCCACGCAATACCGTACCGCGGCTGATGACGTCGCAATCATAGCCTGCGCGGGTGCATGCGGCCGGCATGACGGTCAGCGTCTCGGCGTGGCTGATCCCACGGATGCTCAGGATGCCGGGGATCGGCCCGCCCTTGCCCAGCACCTGCGGCGAGAACGGCTGCGAGTCGAAGGACACGGTGGGGTAGCGCGGCGCGTCGAAGAAATCCTCGCCGCGCATCCAGCCGGTGTAGCGCGGCTTGCCGGGGATTTCCACGTAGGCGGTGAACAGGCGCAGGTGCACCTGATGGCGGCCATCGGGCAGCACATGCACGGTGCCCTCGTAGCGCGGGAAGAAGCCTTCGATGCGCTGGCCGAAGCGGGTGCGGATCTCGAACCCGAAGCGCGACTGCGCCGGGTCCAGCGCGTACTCGCCGGGTGCCAGCAAGGCCGGCGTGACCTGCGCACAGGCGGCGGCGCACCACAGACACAACGGCAGCAGCGCGGCGCACAGCGCCGGCCGCAGGGACCTGCGCAGCGCGCTCAGGGCCACCAGAACGCGGTCAAGCGCGCCACGCCCGGCTCGATCGCCGCGTCGTGCGGGACCCCGAGCACGGCGACGCTGGCGGTGGGCATGCCGCGGTAGTCGCCGGACTGGCCGCTGTGCATCAGTGCCGCCAGCCGCTCCAGGCCCGGGTTGTGGCCGACCAGCAACAGCCGCTCGACGTCGCGGTGGCCGTCCAGCAGATCGGCCAGGGTGCCCGAAGTGGCCTCGTAGATGCGCGGCTCCAGGCGTTGCTCGACGTAGCCGGTCAGCTCCAGCACCGCCTCCAGGGTCTCGCGCGCGCGCCGCGCCGGCGAACACAGCACCCGGTCCGGCACCAGCCGCTGCTCCAGCAGCCAGCGCCCGGCGGCTTCGGCCTCGGCCAGGCCGTGCGGCGACAGCGGCCGGTCGAAATCGGCCTGGCCGGTGTCGGCCGGTTCGGCGTGGGCATGGCGCAGCAGGATCACTTCTCGCAAAACGATGGTCATCGGTCAGGCCTTCTTGAGCCACTTGAGCAACGGTTCCCAGTCCTGCTGGTGGTCGCGGACCTGGACGGAGTGGTAATCGAACAGGCTGCGGCCCAGCCCCACCAGCACCACGTAGGCCTGGCTGTCGCGCAGTTGCGCCACCACCGGGTACGGCCATTCGCCGAGCATCTGCAGCGCCTGCTGGGTGGCGTTGGTCCAGGGCTTGCTGCGGTTGAGCACCAGCCCGACCGGCAGCTTGCGCTGGTGCACCCGCGGCACCTTGGCCAGGGTGTTGAGGAAGCCGACGGTGGCCTCGATGTCCAGCGCCGACGGCATCACCGGCACCACCACTGCGTCGGCCTCGTCGAGGAAGTGGCCCAGATCCTCGGCCATGGCGCCGGCGGCGGCATCGACGATCACCCGCTGCGCGTCGTCGGGCAGCGCCGCGCGCCAGCTGCGCTTGCGGCTGGCGTCGATCGGCAGCACCGCGCTGTCCAGGCCGGCGCGGCGTTCGGCCCAGCGGGTCGAGGAGCCCTGCGGATCGGCATCGGCCAGCACCGTGCGCTTGCCGGCCAGCGCGTAGGACGCCGCCAGGTGCGTGGCGACCGTGGTCTTGCCCACGCCGCCCTTGGAGCCGGCCACCAGGATCGTCTTCATGCACGCCTCGCTTCCGGGGGAAGAAGCCGGAGCGTACACCGGCCCTACGTCAGCCGGTAGTCAACATGCAGCATGCCGGCCGGCAGCACGCCGGCCGCCGCCGGGCTTGCTATCGTGGCGGCCCCCTTCGGCTTCCGATGCCATGAGCGAACTGCAGGACCTGGTCGCGCTGATCCGCGCCAACACGCCCCTGATCGTGATCGAGACGCAGGAGGAGGCGCGCATCGTCGATCTGTTCCGGCAGGCCTTGATGCAGGTCTGGCGCGCCCTGCACCGCTGGTCGATCACCGAGGGCCTGCGCCGCATCGATCTGGACCGCGAGGATCCGCCGAGCGGGCCGCCGGACGCCAGCGCGGTGCTGCAGGCGATCAAGCAGGCCGATCAGCGCGGCATCTACCTGCTGCTCGACGTCACCCCGTACCTGGGCTATGCCAGCCACCAGCGCCTGCTGCGCGACATCGTCGAGCGCCGCCATTGCCAGCCGCACGTGCTGGTGCTGATCGGCACGCGGATCGAACTGCCGCCCGAACTCGAGGCGCTGGCCACCCGCTTCAATCCACGCCTGCCCGATGCCAACGCGCTGCTGAAGATGGTGCAGGAGGAAGCGCTGGGCTATGCGCGCGAATTCGGCGGACGCCGGGTGGAGGTCGACGGCGAGGCGGTCAAGCAGATCCTGCGCAACCTGCGCGGGCTCAGCCTGATCGACGCGCGGCGCATCGCCCGGCAACTGATCTACGCCGATGGCGCGCTCACCGCATCCGACCTGCCGCAACTGGCCAAGCTCAAGTTCGAACTGCTCAACCGCAGTGGCCACCTGCAGTACGACAACGACGCCACGCGCTTCGAGGACGTGGCCGGCGCGCGCCGGCTCAAGCAATGGATCGCGCAGCGCCGCGCGGTGTTCGCCGGCACCGCGCCACCAGGATTGGACCCGCCCAAGGGCGTGCTGCTACTCGGCGTGCAGGGCTGCGGCAAGTCGATGCTGGCCAAGGCCACCGCGGCCGGGTTCGGCGTGCCGCTGCTCCGCCTGGACATGGGCGCGCTGTACGCCAAGTACCACGGCGAGACCGAGAAGAATCTGCGCGATGCCCTTGCCGCGGTCGAGCAACTGGCGCCGTGCGTGCTGTGGATGGACGAAATCGAGAAAGGCCTGGCCAGCGGCGGCGAGGACGGCGGCGTGTCGCGGCGCGTGCTCGGCACGCTGCTGACCTGGATGGCCGAACGCGGCAGCGCCGACGGCAGCGCCGCGGTGTTCATCGTCGCCACCGCCAACCAGGTGCACGAGCTGCCGGCGGAACTGCTGCGCAAGGGCCGCTTCGACGAGATCTTCTTCGTCGACCTGCCCGATCCGCAGGCGCGCGTGGAGCTGTTGCGCCTGCATCTGACCCGGCGGCAACTGCACGCGGACGCGTTCGCGCTGCCGGCCTTGGCTGCCGCGGCGGATGGGTTCTCCGGCGCCGAGATCGAGCAGGCGATCGTCTCCGGGCTGTATGCCGCGCATGCCGAACAGCGGCCGCTGGACACCGAGCTGCTGATGCAGGAGATCCGCAACACCCGACCGCTTTCGGTGTTGATGGCCGAGCAGGTGCAGGCGCTGCGCAGTTGGGCCAGTGGGCGGACGGTGCCGGCGGATTAGTGGCGGGCGGTTGGTGACACCGGGCGATGCCGCTATCGAGGCTGCGCCCGACCCTCACCCCAACCCCTCTCCCGGGGGAGAGGGGCTTCTAAATTCCTTCTCCCTCCGGGACCATGGCCCCCTTTTTGGGGGAAGGTGCCCCGAAGGGGCGGATGAGGGTACGGACACGCATGCAATGCCGATCGAGGCACCGCCCTCTTCAGCCTCGACACCTTGCGGCGAGACGTGCCATCGCCGCTACCGCAACGCCCCCAACAACCACGCCCAGGCCGGCAAGGTCACCAGCGACAGCAGAATTCCGTAGCCGACCAGGGCCGCGGCCAGGCGCGGCGCCAGGCGATGCGAGATCGCCAGCAACGCGGCGGTGATCATGGTCGGCATCGCCGATTCCAGCACGTTTGCCTGCAGCGCCTGCCCACTCAGGCCCAGCGCCCACGACAGTGGCCAGGCCAGGGCCGGCAACAGCAGCAGCTTCAACATCAGCCCGGCGGCCAGCGGCGCCAGTTCCTCGCGCGGCAAGCGCAACTGGATCGAGAATCCCACCGCCAGCATCACCAGCGGCAGCATCGCGTCGGCCAGGTGCTGCAGGCCGGAGGCGATCCAGGCCGGCGGCTGCGCCGGCATCAGCGTCAGCGCGAACGCCAGCGCCCACAGCGGCGGGAAACGTGCCATCCGCAACAGGGTCTGCCGCGGCGATGGCGGCGCCTCGCCGCTGTAGCGCGCCAGCACGTACAGGCCGAAGCTGGACAGCAACACGAAGGTGCCGAACTGGTCGTAGACCACCGCATACGGCAGGGCCGCCTCGCCGAGTAGCGCGCGCACCATCGGGTAGCCGATGAAGCTGGAATTGGCCAGCGCCACGCACAGCAGCAGCACCGCCTGCTGCTCGCGGCGCAGCCGCAACGGCCCGCGCAAGGCCAGCATCGCCAGCACGCTCACACCGGTCAGCAGCCACGGCGTCAGCATCAATCCGAGCAGTTCCCAATTGAACTGCAGGCGCGGCACGTAGATCAGCACCGAGGCGGGCAGGCACAGATACAGCACGACCCCGTTGAGCACCTCGGTGCTGTTGGCCGGCAGCACGCGCAGGCGCGCGAACAGCTTGCCGAGCGCCAGCATGGCCAGAATCAGGGCAAAGGCATCGAAGGCCATCGCGACAACGCAACTCGACGAGAATCGGCCCGCATCATCGCATGCGCTGCGTGGACGCGATGGAGACGCGGCCGCGTGCCGGCGCATGCACATCAAGATGGCGATCGCGCTCCGCCACGCGGCGGGCACGGCGGCCTACAAGCACCGCGTCGGCAGCGCTTGCATGGGCGACATCACCCGCGGCACGACGCATTGGGACGCACGCGTGCGTTGTGCGTCGAACGGCAGGAAACGCGACAGCGCCACCCGTGCGCGCCGTCGACGCACGCCTCGAGGTGCGTCCTGCCCTGCCTCGGATGGCGCGTTGCGCGCCGGTCAGGGCCAGGCCGGCGGCGCGGCCTTCCAGGCGGCCTGCACTTCGGCCAGGGTGGCGCGTTCGTCGTCGCGCCAGGTCGGCAGCAAGGCCGCGAAATCGGCCGTGGCGCCCCATTTGTCCGGCCAGGTGCGCGCCGCCGCGGCGTACCACTTCACCGCCTCGTCCTTGCGCTGCAAGCGCCACAACGCCAGCGCAAGGGTCGGCGGCAGCCAGTCCGGCGCGGCCGGGCGGCCGTTGACCAGCGCGCCCCACTGCGCCAGCGCGCGCGCCGGGTCGCCGGCACGCAGCAGGTCCCAGCCATAGTTCCACTGCACTTGGCGCCGCTGCACGCCGGCGGGCAACCCGTGCAACGCGGCCTGGTACAGCTGTTCGCCCAGTTCCTGGCGGCCGCCGGCCATGGCGATGCCGGCCAGCTGCGCGCGCGCTTCGTTGGCGTTGGGATCGCGCTGCACGGCGCTGGCCAGGCGATCGACCAGGGCCTCGCCGCTGCCGGCGATGGCGGTGACCGGACGCGTGGTGCTGCGGTCTTCGTCGAAATAGAACTCTTTCGGTGCCGGCAATGCCTGCGCCCGCACGCTGGCCGCGGTGGCCAGCCCGATGCAGGCCAGCATCGCGGCCACTGCGTATGTGTATGCCTTCACTGCTGCAATCCCCTGGAGTGATCCCCTCACCCGGGTCCCATCCTACCCCGGCGGGGCCGACGTGGACGAGAACGAGCGCAAAAATCGCCGCTGATACAATCGGGACGATCGCGCGCGGCAGGCGCTGCGCGCCCGCCAGCCTTCCATTTCCGGGCAAGCCATGAACCGCATCGCCGATCCGCGTCCGTCGTCCTCCCTCGCCGCAGCGGCCGCTGGCGGCGTGGATACCGGCTATACGCTGGAAGACAAGTACACCCGTACCGACGGCCGCATCTACCTGTCCGGCGTGCAGGCGCTGGTGCGGCTGCCGCTGATGCAGCAACTGCGCGACCGCGCCGCCGGGCTGAACACCGGCGGCTTCGTCAGCGGCTACCGCGGCAGCCCGCTTGGCGGGTTCGACCTGGAATTGTGGCGCGCGCGCAAGCACCTGGACGCGGCCAACGTGGTGTTCAAGCCCGGCCTCAACGAGGACCTGGGTGCGACCATGGTCTGGGGCACGCAGCAGACCAACCTGTTCCCCGGCGCGCGCGTGGATGGCGTGTACGCCATGTGGTACGGCAAGGGCCCGGGCGTGGACCGCTGCGGCGACGTGTTCAAGCATGGCAACGCCGCCGGCACCTCGCGCCACGGCGGCGTGCTGGCGCTGGCCGCCGACGACCATGCCTGCCGCAGTTCGACCCTGCCGCACGGCTCGGAGGACGAGTTCGTCAGCGCGATGATGCCGGTGCTCAATCCGGCCGGGGTGCAGGACATCCTCGACATGGGCCTGCTCGGCTGGGCGATGAGCCGCTACACCGGGCGCTGGATCGGCTTCAAGACCATCGCCGAGACGGTGGAATCCTCGGCCTCGGTGCAGGTGGACCCGTTCGCCCGGCAGATCGTGCTGCCGGAGGATTTCGAGCTGCCGCCGGGCGGGCTCAACATCCGCTGGCCGGACCCGCCGCTGGACCAGGAAATGCGCCTGCATCGTTATGCGGTGCGCGCGGCGCAAGCCTTCGCCGGCGCCAACGGCATCGACCGCACGGTGATGGACGCGCCGCAGGCGCGGCTGGGCATCGTCACCACCGGCAAGAGCTACCTGGACGTGCTGCAGGCGCTGGAGTACCTGGGCCTGGATGCGGAGGCCTGCGCGCGCATCGGCATCCGCGTGTACAAGGTCGGCATGACCTGGCCGCTGGAGCCGCTGGGCATCGCCGCGTTCGCGCGCGGGCTGCAGGACATCGTGGTGGTGGAGGAGAAGAAGGCCTTCATCGAGCGGCAGATGAAGGAGCAGTTCTACAACTGGCCGGCCAGCGCCGGCCCGCGCCCGAGCATCGTCGGCAAGTACGACGAGGCCGGCGAATGGATCCTGCCATCCACCGGCGAACTGACCCCGGCCACCATCGCCGGGGTGATCGGCCGGCGCATCCTGCGCCTGCCGCAGTCCGCCGCGCTCGACACCGACTCGATCCAGCAGCGGCTGCGCTGGATGGAGGCCAAGGAAGCGGAAATGGCGCTGCCGCGCGCCAACTTCCCGCGCGTGCCGCACTACTGCTCTGGCTGCCCGCACAACACCTCCACCGTGGTGCCGGAGGGCTCGCGCGCGCTCGGCGGCATCGGCTGCCACTACATGGTGACGTGGATGGACCGCGCCACCGACACCTTCACCCACATGGGCGGCGAAGGCGTCACCTGGGCCGGGCAGGCGCCGTTCACCCACACCCCGCACGTGTTCCAGAACCTGGGCGACGGCACCTATTTCCACAGCGGCTCGCTGGCGATCCGCCAGTCGATCGCCGCCGGCGTCAACATCACCTACAAGATCCTCTACAACGACGCGGTGGCGATGACCGGCGGGCAACCGGTGGACGGCACCCTCAGCGTGCCCGACATCGCCCGGCAGATGCGCGCCGAGGGCGTGCACACCATCGCCCTGGTCAGCGACGACATCGGCAAGTGGACGCGGCGGCGCGAGCTGTTCCCCAGCGATGTGGACTTCCACGACCGCAGCGAGCTGGACGCGGTGCAGCGGCGGCTGCGCGAGGTGAAGGGCACCAGCGTGCTGATCTACGACCAGACCTGCGCCACCGAGAAGCGGCGCCGGCGCAAGCGCGGCAAGCTGCCCGATCCGCCCAAGCGCGTGTTGGTCAATTCGCTGGTCTGCGAAGGCTGCGGCGACTGCGGCGAGAAGAGCTTCTGCGTGTCGGTGCTGCCGAAGGAGACCGAATACGGGCGCAAGCGCCAGATCGACCAGTCCAGCTGCAACAAGGACTACTCCTGCGTGTCCGGGTTCTGCCCCAGCTTCGTCACCGTGCACGGCGGGCAGCCGCGCAAGGGCCGCAAGGCTGACGCTGCGGCTCTGCTGGAGCAACTGCCGGCGCCGAACTTCCGCAGCGACCTGCGCCAGCCCTGGAACATCCTCATCACCGGCGTCGGCGGCACCGGCGTGGTCACCATCGGCGCGCTGCTGGGCATGGCCGGGCACCTGGAGGGCAAGGGCGCCAGCGTGCTTGACCAGACCGGCCTGGCGCAGAAGGGCGGCGCGGTCACCACGCATATCCGCATCGCGCGGCAACCGGAAGACCTGCACGCGGTGCGCATCGCCGCCGGCGAGGCCGACCTGGTGCTGGGCTGCGACATGGTCGTGGTCAACGACTACTGGGCGCTGTCGAAGGTGCGCGGCGACCGCTCGCAGGTGGTGCTGAACACCTACGAGGCGATGCCCGGCACGTTCACCACGCATCCGGACATGCAGTTCCCGGCCGCCGACATCATTGCCGGCGTGCGCCTGGCGCTGGGCGGGCGCGATCCGCTGCTGCTCGACGCCACGCAACTGGCCACCGCGCTGCTCGGCGACGCCATCGCCAGCAACCTGTTCATGCTCGGCTACGCGTGGCAGCAGGGCCTGGTGCCGCTGTCGCACGCCGCACTGATGCGCGCGATCGAGCTCAATGGCGCGGCCGTGGCGATGAATCAGCAGGCCTTCGCCTGGGGCCGCCTGGCGGCGCTGGACCTGCCGGCGGTGCGGCGGGCGGCGGGTCTCGCCGATCCAGCTGCGGACGAGGGCGAACCCCAGGCGCTGGGCCTGCAGCAACTGCCGCCGGGCGAGTGGGAAGGCCACGAGGCCGGCGCCAGCGCCGCCCCGCGCAATCCGTCCAATCCGCGTCCGGCGCGCGAATTGCCGGCTGCCGCCGACAGCGGCGATGCCGGGCGCGCGCCGCTGGACGACAGCCGCCTGTCGCGCTCGCTGCACGAGTTGGTCGCGCGCCGCCACGCCTTCCTGGTCGACTATCAGGACGCCCCCTACGCCGCGCGCTACACCGCGCTGGTGGAGCGCGTGCGCGCCGCCGAGCAGCGCGTAGCCCCGGCCTCGACCGCGCTGACCGAAGCGGTGGCGCGCTACGCATTCAAGCTGATGGCCTACAAGGACGAGTACGAAGTCGCGCGGCTGTACACCAGCGGTGCGTTCGCGCAGCAGCTGCAGGCGCAGTTCGAGGGCGACTACCGCCTGCGCTTCCACCTGGCGCCGCCGCTGCTGGCGAAGAAGGACGAACACGGCCGGCTGCGCAAGCGCGAATACGGCCCGTGGATGTTCACCGCGTTCAAGTGGCTGGCCAAGCTGCGCCGGTTGCGCGGTGGCGCCTTCGACGTATTCGGCTATAGCGCCGAGCGCCGCGGCGAACGGCAGTTGATCGCCGACTACCTCGCCACCGTGGACGAACTGCTGCAGCGGCTGCAGGCCGACAACCTGGCACTGGCGGTGCAGATCGCCAGCATCCCGGAACACATCCGCGGCTACGGCCACGTCAAGGAAGCGCACCTGCACGAGGCCAAGCAACGCGAGGCGCGACTGCTGGCGACCTGGCGCAATCCGAAGGCGCTGCATATCGTGCAGGCGGCCTGAGCGGGAGACACGCCTGCCGCCGTGCAGCGGCGGCGCAGTGTCAGCATCGAAGGCGTCTGACCGAACGTGGCGCGGCTGGCGCCGCGCCTGCCGCCCTCCTGCGTTCCCTGGCGTCCGTGCATCTGCTGCAGGAGCGCGGCTGCAGCCGCGACCCGACTCCAGCAGCACGCAGGCACGCAGGCACGCAGGCACGCAGGCACGCAGGCACGCAGGACAGCAGCATCGCCCAGGGCGGCCAGCCTTGGGCATCATCCGCACGTTGCGTGGATCGCCAGCAATCCACGGCCGCATCAGCCTCGAAGGAACATCGCGTGAAGCGTTTGGTCAAACTCGCATGCCTGGCGCTGGTGGGCGCCATCCTGCTGTTCTATCTGCTGGCGGAGCACGCCGGCCCCTGGATCATGCCGCGGTTCATCACGATCCGTGTCGTGGCGGGACCCGATCGGCCACTCTCGGGCGCCAGGATCCGCGTCACGCAGGACGTCTGGTCGATTCCGTGCCTGAGCTACATGGGGATCTCGGGCGCGAGTTGCGCGTCGGGCAAGTGGACGGTCTTTCATGGCCGCCTGGATCGCAACGGCGAAGCGCGGGTGTTGGTCTTCCAGGCAGCCGGGCTGCGGGCGGATTCGTATATCGCCTGCATCGATGGGAACCAGTACGAAGGCTACTTCGCCTACAGCGAGTGGCCAGAGCAACAGGACGTGCAACGTCTCACTCTGGACTACAAGCGCCTGGAGCAGCAACGAACAGGTTGCATGAACGGCTATGGAGAAGATCCTCTGGCGGCCCCGGCATGGTGGGATGCGGCGTTGAAGGAAGACGCCGAGGCCGATACGCAGACGGATGCGCAGGAGGACGATCCGTTGCATTCGACGGCGCAACAACCTGCGGATAGTTCGCTGAAGTCGGACGGACTGTAGGGCCAGGCTGTAGGAGCGGCTTCAGCCGCGACCCGCCATGTCACCCGGTGGCGATGCAGCCTGTGCCAGCGCCGTCCCGCGCACCACTACCATGCAGATGGATCCCGGTCGATCGCGATGCCGTCGATGACGGAACGGTCTGCGCGTCGGGACTGAAGTCCCTCCCATATGGTTGCTTCCGCACACTCCGTATACGCCACAGCGGCCCTAGGCGAGCGGCCGCTGTGTCGTATCGAGACGTCACTTGGTCGAGTGCCGGTGGCAACTCGAGCAAAGGCACTCAACGGAACGAACGTCGAATCAGACCCGCGGATCGGGCGGGTTGCCGCGGCCGGGGCGGTCGTAGCGATCCGAATCGAAGGCTTCGCGCACGGCGGCCTTGGCCTGCGCCCAGCTCAGCCGCGAGCGATCCTTGGCGCGTTCCCAGCCGCTTTCCAGGTCCGTGTCCAGGCGGTCGTCCCAGACCCGGTCGCGGTAGCGGCTGCGCGCCTGCACGCCGTAGCGGTAGGCCGGGCGGTAGTCGTCGTAGCTGCTGTCGGTCTCGCGATAGTCGACGGTGTCGAAGCGATCGGCGTAATAGCGGTCGCTGTCCTCGTAGGTGCGGTAGGTAGCGTCGGCGCGCTCCCAGGAATCGCGCGCGGCCAGCCGCGCCTCGTCCCACTCCAGGCGCGAGTCGCCGCGGCGCGTGCCCCAGTCGTGCGACAGTTCGCGCTCGTGTTCGTCCCAGGTGCGCGAGGGATACTGCTCGCGCGCCTGCAGGCCCAGGCCGTAGGCCGCGGCGTAGTCGCGGTCGTAGTCGTAATCGGCCTTGGCGTAGTCGCGGTTGCGATATTCCTCGCGCCAGTAGGCGTCTTCGCCGGTGGGATCGATGCGTTCGGCCACGCCCTTGCCCGCGGCTGCGCCGGCGACCACGCCCACCGCCGCGCCGATCAAGGTGCCGAGCGGCCCGAACACGGTGCCGGCCAGTGCGCCTGCGGCCACGCCGCCGGCGGTACCGCCGATGCCGACCCCGACCGGATGCGAACCCGGGGTGCCGGAGATCGGGTCGCGATTGAGATCGCGGGCTTTGTCGTTGTTGTCCATGGGAACGCTCCGTGGCGAAGGAAGGAAGCACCCACCGCAGGCCCGTTCGGCGGCGGCGGGTGTCGACGCACAGTCGCAAGCGCGCGGTGAATCCGTCGTGGCACGGCAGTGAACCCGCGATGAGGGAGAGAGTGCGGCTTCGTCACCTGGACGCAACGCCTACGCGTCGCCCGCCATGCAGCGCAGGCATGCAACCGGCCAAGGCAGTGCTGCATCAAGTACGTCGGCGTATTCGGTACGACCGCGCACTCCGCGTCGCTGGCGCATGCACAGTCACGACATGGCTGACGCAGTCAGACTTGGCGCTCACGGCGCTCCGCCTGCGCGATCGCGCACCCGCACGACGCCAAGGCATCGCCGGGTGGCGCTCCTGCCTCAGCCGCGACGCCAGATCAGGCAGCGGTTGTTGGCCGGCATCGCCACGTCGTCCTGCAACGTCAGGCCCTGCGCCTGCGCCAGCGCGTCCACCGCCTCGGCATCGCGGATGCCGCTGGCCGGGTCGCGCGCCTTCAGCCACGCATCGAAGTCGCGATTGCTGTCGCTGGTGAAAGCGCCGCCGTAATTGAAGGGGCCGTACACGGCCAACACACCATCGCTGCTGTTCGCCAACAACGGGCCGACCCCGGCGAAGAACGCCTGCACCGCGTCCCAGCCCATGATGTGCAAGGTGTTGGAGGTGAACACCGCATCGTAGCCGGTGTGCGGCCACGGCCCCTCGCGCACGTCCAGCGCCAGCGCGGGCGGCGTATTCGGCAGCGCCGCCGCTTCCAGCCACTGCGCGATGCCGGGCAGGTGCTCGGCGCGCTCGCTGCATTGCCAACTCAAATGCGGCAGCGCCGCGGCGAAATGCACCGCGTGCTGGCCGGTGCCGCTGCCGATCTCCAGCACATGGCGGCGACCGGCGAAGTGCCGCTGCAGCACCTGCAGGATCGGATCGCGGTTGCGGTCGCAGGACGGGGCGTAGGGGCGATCGCTCATCGTGGCGTGCACCTGTGTGTGCCGTTGCGTGCCGCGACGGCACGCACCAGTGCGAATGGCAGCAGCTGACGGCTCATCCGCGCGAGCGCACGAAGATGCGCTTGCCGCCGCCCTCGTTGCCGCGCTCCTCCAGTTCGAAATGCGTCGACAGCCGGCGCAGCAGGTCGCTGAGCTTCTTGTGGCCGTACAGGCGCGGATCGAAATCCGGGCGCACCTTGTTCAGATAGCTGCCGACGCTGCCCAGCCCGGCCCAGCCCTGGTCGTCGGAGGCTTCCTCGATGGCCTGGCGCAGCAGGGTCAGCGGCGCCTGCTTGGTCTCGTTGGCGGCGGGCGTCGGCTCGGGTTTGGCCGGCGTCGCGGCCGGCTTCTTGCGGCCCTTGGCCGCCGGCTTGGCGGCCGCAGCGGCTGGCTTGGCCGGTTCGGCGGCGCTGGCCTCGCTGCGCAGCACTTCGGTGTAGATGAACTTGTCGCAGGCCTGCACGAACGCATCCGGGGTCTTGCGCTCGCCGAAGCCGTACACCGTCGGCCCCTCTTCGCGCAGGCGCTGCGCCAGGCGGGTGAAGTCGCTGTCGCTGGAAACCAGGCAGAAGCCGTCGAAGCGGCCGGTATAGAGCAGGTCCATCGCATCGATGATCAGCGAGCTGTCGGTGGCGTTCTTGCCGCTGGTGTAGGCGAACTGCTGCACCGGGCTGATCGAGTGCTTCAGTAGCGCCTGCTTCCACTGGGTCATGCGCGTGCTGGTGAAATCGCCGTAGATGCGCTTGACGCTGGCCAAGCCGTACTTGGCGACTTCGGCCAGCAGGCCTTCGATCACCGACGGCTGCGCGTTGTCGGCATCGATCAGCACCGCCAGCCGCGGCTGGTCGTCGTCGCTGTCGGAACGGTGGCGGCTTTTCATGGCGTGCACCTGCGGCAAGGAAAGAGCGGGAGAAGCGTGGAAGCGGTCACCACTGTGCCAGCGCGCGCTGCCCACAGCCAGCGCAATGCGGCGACCGCCATGGTTCATCGCCCTGCCGGCAGCGCCTCGTAGGCCTGGCGCACCGCCACTTCGCCGTAGCGGCGCTCCAGCCGACGCACGATGAAGTGGCCGCGCGCCATCGCCTGGAAGTGGGCGATGAACACCGTGTTGAGCAGCGCACCGCTGGCCGCGCCGACCAGCGGCACCGCCTGCGCCGCCAGCTTCTCGCTGACCGTCACCGAGAACTTGGCGGCGATGCGCGACAGCAGCGACACCAGCACCGGTGCGCCCTTGCTGCCCAAGCCATGCGCGGCGATGTACTGCGCGGCGGCGCTGAGCTGCTGCGCCATCGCCGCACGCACCGCGAAGTAGCCCGATTCGCTGCCATCGTCGCGCTGGCTGCGGCCGCCGTGCGCCAGCACCTCCAGGCAGGCCAGCGCGGTCGCCGGATCGTCCAGGCGCTCGCCTTCGGCGCGGGCGATGTCGGCGATGGAGCGCAGCATCAGCGTGGTGGTCAGCGGCAGTTCCACCACCAACCCGGGCAGGCCGAAGAAGCCGCCGGCGGCGCCGGTCGCCGCCACCGCGGCGCCATGCAGGCGCGGCCGTGCGCGTTCCGGCGCCTGCCCACGCAGGGTCAGCAACGCCGAGCGCAACGCCACCCGCAGCGCGCGCTGGCTGACCGCATCGATGCGAGAGGACAGCATCTTCGGCAGGCGCTTGCTGATCAGCGCCTCGATCGGCGCGCCCACCGCATTGGCGATCTTCGCCGCCAGGCCGGGGTGTTCCAGCAGGGCGCGCGCCTGGGCCAGGTCGCGGTGGTCGGCGGCATCCATCACGGGGACGGGCAGTAGCGTGGTCATGGCCGAAGCTCGTGGCGAGGGAGGCGACAGCATGCACCGGGCGGCAGCGACATGGTGTCGAGAGCCGATGACCGGTGCGGGACGTTCAGCGGTCGGCGTGCCCGTGCGCCCAGGGCCTGCCCTAGATCCGCTCCAGCGCGCGCTGGTGGGTGCGCGGCCCGAACCGGCCCACCACCGCGGCGGCAATCAGCAGGCTGGCGGCGATGAAGCCGAGCACGCCGCGATGGCCGGTGCGGTCCAGCAGCATGCCGATCAGCAGGCTGCTGGCGGCGGTGGACAGGCGGCTGAAGGAATAGCAGAAGCCCACCGCGCGTGCGCGCAGCGCAGTGGGGAACAGTTCGGCCTGGTAACCGTGGTAGGCGAAGCTCATCCAGGCATTGCAGAAGGTGACCGCCGCGCCGCAGGCGATCAGCAGCAGCGGCTGGTGCTGCCAGGCGAACAGCAGGCCGAACAGCATCGCGCCCAGCGCCGACACCACCACCTGCCACTTGTTCTCCCAGCGCTGCGCCACGCCCATCAGCAGCAGCGGCGCCACGGGATACGCCAGCGAGATGGCGAAGGCGTAGCCGAGCCCGTGCACGCTGTCGGCGCCTTGCCGCGCCAGCAGTGCCGGCAGCCAGTTGCCGAAACCGAAGAAGCCGATCGCCTGGAAGATGTGGAAGGTCACCAGCATCGCCATGCGGCGCCGGTACGGGGGCTGCCATAGCGCGGAAACGCGCGGCGGCGGCGCAAGGGAGACAGGGAGCGGCTCCGGCGCCGGCAACGGCCGTCCCAGGTCGGCGGCACAGCGCGCCTCCAGCCGCTGCAGCACTGCGTCGGCCTCGGCATGCCGGCCCTGCGTCGCCAGCCAGCGCGGCGATTCCGGCAGGCGACTGCGCAGCCACCACACCGCCAGCGCGAAACCGCCGCTGAGCAGCGCCACCCAACGCCAGCCGCTCAGGCCAAGCGGCGCGTGCGGCACCAGCGCCCAGGCGCTCAGCGCCACCGCCGGCACCGCCAGGAACTGCACGCAGAACGCCAGCGCGAACGCGGCGCCACGCATCTGCCGCGGCACCATTTCCGACAGGTAGGTGTCGATGGTGACCAGTTCCACGCCCAGGCCGATGCCGACCACGCCGCGCCACAGGATCACCCCCAGCGCGCTGTGCTGCAGGCCCATCGCCACGGTCGCCACGCTGTACCAGAGCAACGCGAAGGAGAACACCGCGCGGCGTCCGACACGATCGACCAGCGGGCTCAGCAGGCTCGCGCCGAGAAACAGGCCCATGAAGGTCGCCGAGGCGAACGCGGCCTGGTCGGCGATGCCGAACACGCCTGCCGCGCCCTCGGCGAAGATGCCATCGCGCAGCAGGCCAGGGCTGAGGTAGGCGGTCTGGAACAGGTCGTACAGTTCGAAGAAGCCCCCCAGCGCCAGCAGCGCGACCAGGCGCCACAGGGTGCGGGTGGGCGGCAGGCGCTCCAGGCGCGCCGCGACCAGGGCGACGGGATCAGAAGCGGCTAAAGCGGCATCGCGCATGCGGGTGGGTCCTGGGGGGAGGAAACGCGCCGCCGCATGCTGCCCGATCCGCCGCCGCGCGCGCCACCGCGTCGAGCCAGAACTGCCGACCGCGCCGCATCGGCGTTCAGCCGGATGTCGGCTTCGGTGCGGCCAGCCGCTGCGGACGCCGATCGCGCATCAGCGCAGGAACAGGATGTCCAGGTCGCGGTCGGGCACGAAATCGCGCTGGCGGAACTCGAAGGTCAGCGCGTCGGTACGCTGCAGGTCGCCGTCGAAGCACAGGCTGAGCAGGTCGCCGGGGGCGCGTTTCTTCAGGGTCAGGTGGAAGTCCTGGATCGGCCCTTTCCAGTTGGCGCCGGTGCGCAGCACGTAGCGCAGGTTGCTCCACTGCAGGCCGTTGGCGCCGGCGCGGCGACGCAGGCGCTGTTGGGTGGCGGCGTCCAGGCAGGTGGGCTTGGCGTACTCGCCGATCAGGTCGCTGGCCGGCATCGGCACGCCGGTGGCGACGCTGGGCGCGTAGCTGTGGCGGATCGCCACCGTGCCGCCGGCGGGGAAGCGCTGCTGCCAGACGAAGTATTCGTTGAGGGTGAAGCGCGGCTGCCCGTTCGCATCGAACCAGCGCGCGGGCAGCGGCTTGCGCCCGGCCGGGACGGTGCTGCTCTCGACGTACTCGGCCAGGTCGTCCGGCGTCCAGCCGCTGGTCGCCCAGGCGCGCGAGACGTCGGCACCGTCCAGCTTGGCCACCAGCCGGCGCTCGGTGCGCACCGGCTTGCCATCCACCCACAGCTTGAAGTCGGTGAGCGCGCTGTGGTCGGCCATGCCGAAGTACATCGGCGGCATCGGGAAGGCGATCGGCACCAGCAGCTCGCGCGGGCTGGTGTTGGTGAACACGTAGTCCACCTGCACCCGGTCCTCGCTGATGAACAAGTCTTCCTTGCTCATGCGGATGTCCGGCTGGCGGATCAGTTCGATGGAGCCATTGGCGTCGCCGATGCTGCTGTCGTTGGCGTAGGCGGACGCGGCGGCGAGCAGCAAGCACGTCAGCAGGGAGGGCAGCAGGCGGGGCGGCGAGAGCTTGGCGGTCATGGAATCGGGGGTCGGTCGGATGGGCGCCGCGACCGCAGCGCGGCGCCGGCGAACGGGCGCCATGGTAACCGCGGCGCATCACGCGGCGCATCGCGCCCCGCCACCACGTTTGCTACGGTAGCCGGCGCCGTCACGGGGGGAAGGCCATCGCCATGTTCAAAGCACTCGCAACGCTGGCGCTGCTGGCGTCCGCCGGGCTGGCCGCGGCGCAGGCGCCGGGCACGCGCAGCTACGCCAATCCGATCGACCTGGACTACCGCTACAACTTCGAGCAGTTGAACGAAGGCATTTCCTACCGCACCGGCGCCGATCCGGTGTTCGTGCGCTTCGGCGACGCTTACTACCTGTTCCAGACCCTGGCCGACGGCTACTGGCGCTCCCCCAACCTGCTCGACTGGCAGTTCGTCACGCCCAGCCGCTGGCCGTTCGAGAGCATCGTCGCGCCGGCGGTGGTCGCCGACGGCGACCGCCTGGTGATCATGCAATCGGCCTTCGAACCGCGCCCGCTGCTGCAGACCCGCGACCCGGCCAGCGGCCAGCTCGACTTCCTGACCCGGCTGCTGCCCAAGCTGCCACGCGCCCAGCCGATCGGCACCGAGATGAAGGGCCGGCCGCTGAGCGACGTGCCGCCCGGCCCCTGGGATCCGGACCTGTTCATCGACGACGACGGCCAGTGGTACCTGTACTGGGGCTCGTCGGACCGCTACCCGCTGTACGGCATCGCCATGGACCGCAGTGCGCAAGGCGTCGCCTTCCGCGGCGTGCCGACGCCGCTGCTCGCGCTGGAGCCGGCGCAGCACGGCTGGGAGCGCTTCGGCCCCGATCACCGCGGCGCCCGCTTCCCGGACGGCAGCCCGATCGGCAGCTTCCTGGAAGGCGCATGGATGACCAAGACCGGGGGCCGCTACTACCTGCAATACGGCGCGCCGGGCAGCGAGTACAACGCCTACGCCAACGGCGTGTACGTCGGCGAGCACCCGCTCGGCCCGTTCGTCTATGCGCCCTACAACCCGGTGGCGTACAAGCCCGGCGGTTTCATGCAGGGCGCCGGCCACGGCTCCACCTTCCAGGATGCGCACGGGAACTGGTGGAACAGCGGCACCGCCTGGATCGGCGCCAACTGGACCTTCGAGCGGCGCATCGTGCTGTTCCCGGCCGCGTTCGCCGCCGATGGGCAGATGCGCGTGTCCACCCGCTTCGGCGATTTCCCGCACTGGATGCCGGACGGCCCGGTGGCCGACCCGGAGGCGCTGTTCACGGGTTGGATGCTGTTGTCCTATCGCAAGCCGGCCACCGCCTCGTCCACCCTGGACGGCTTCGCCGCCGACCGCGCCACCGACGAGGACCCGCGCAGCTACTGGGTGGCCGCACGCAACGCGCCCGGCGAGACCCTCACCGTCGACCTGGGCGGGGAACGCAACGTGCGCGCCGTACAGGTCAACTTCGCCGACTACCGTGCCGGCCGCTACGGCGATGCGCCGGACATCTACACCGCGTTCCGGCTGCAGCACTCGCGCGACGGCCGCCACTGGCTGCCGCTGGCCGAGGTCGGCGACGGCGCCGACCGCCGCGACCGGCCCAACGCCTACCTGCAACTGCCCGCATCGGTGCGCACCCGCTACATCCGCTACGTGCACGGCCACGTCGGCGCCGCGCACCTGGCGATCAGCGACCTGCGCGTGTTCGGCAACGCCGACGGTGCCCCGCCACCGGCGCCCACCGGCGTCGTCGCGCGCCGCGAGGCCGACCGCCGCAATGCCCGCGTGCACTGGCAGGCGGTACCCGGCGCCGTCGGCTACAACGTGCGCTGGGGCCTGCGCGCCGACCGCCTCACCCTCACCTACCAGGTGTTCGCCGACCGCGGCACCGACCTGGAACTCCGCGCGCTCAACGTCGACCAGGACTACGTTTTCGCGGTCGAAGCGTTCGACGAACGCGGTGTCTCCCCGCTGAGCGCACCCATCGCCGTGCCATGAAGCCATCACGGCCTTCCCGTATGCTTGGCGCCACCTCGACCGCGCACCGGCGATGCGGCGCGCGGCAGGATCGGTTGCCGATCGAAGGAGAAGGACGATGCACCAGCACCAGGGAACCCAGCGCCAGCGCCGGCTGCGCGCATGGCTGATCGCCGCGGTGGTCGCTGGCGTGTGCGGCAACGCCGCCGCGCAGCAGATGGACCCGCGCGACGCGCAGTTGCAACAACAGCAACGCCTGCTGCAGCAGCAGGCCGAGCAGATCCAGCAGATGCAGCAGCAACTGCAGCAGACGCCGCCGGCCGGCGCCGAAGCCGCTGCACCGAGCGATGGCCTGTCCGCCACCTACCACGACTGCCGCAAGCAGGCGCAGGGCCTGGACGAGAACCGCCGCTGCATCCAGCGCGAACAACGCGTGCAGCAGGAACGCCTGGACCGCGCCTACGACAAGCTGCGCTATCGCCTCAGCGGCATGGACCGCTCCCGGCTGATGGATGCGCAGTACACCTGGCAGCAGTCCAACGACCAGGCCGCACAGCTCGACCGCGCGTTCGGCGCCCGCGGCCAGGAGGCTGGCCTGCAAAGCGCCGAAGCCACCCTGCGCCGGATCAGCTCCCGTGCCGACGAACTGGAAGGCTATACGCGCGGCGGGCGTTGAGGGCAAAGCGACCTCCGCAACAGGGCATGCACTGCGCGGAGCGCAAAGCCGCTATTCGGATTCAAGAAAGAATCCGCGGAGGCACCTTCGACGGCAGCGTCGCAGAACTTGGCATCAACGACCTGCGATTCGAAGACGCCTGCAGCTAAGGCGGCCGAGCCGGCCAGCGCGCACGGGGCGCATCTCACTGCCCCGCCGCGCAACCCCCACCCTGTTCCGCGCACACCTTCATGGCGCGCTGCAGCTCGGCCTCGCTCAGCTGCGGGGGCGGTCGCGCGACGGCGGCCTGGACCTGGTCGGGACCGCCGGTCAGCGTGTGCAGGCCCTTGGCCGCCTTGCCGGCCAGGTAGTAGACGCCGAGCGCGATGTAGCCGCCGCTCTGGCTGACCTGTTCCACCGAGGGCGGCGGCCGCCAGTCCTTGTCGAAGCGGTTGGGCGGCGGGGTCACCGGATTCTTGAAGCGATACAGATCCAGCGGCTCGCCCTCGTCCGGGGGCAGCGCGCGCACTTCGCCCAGGGTCTGGATGTCGTCTTTGGCAGCGTCGGTGGCCGGCGGCATCGCGACGGACGGCGCGGGCGGCGCAGCGGCATCGGTCGCAGGCGCCGCCTGTTGCGCCTGCACCTGCGCGCACGCCGCCAGCAACGCGACAGCCAGCAACGCCCTCAGGCGCCGGCCGATCGGTTCCATTGTGCCCATGCTGTCCATGGCGCCCGAGCTTACGGACGCGGCGCGGCCATCTCTAGCGCGTCGCCACCGCCGTTCACGTCGGCGACAGCGGCCGCAGGCACAGCCAGATCGCGCACCAGTGCGCCAGCGCGCCGCCCAGCACGTGCGCGTGCCAGATCGCGCGGTTGTAGAGCATCGACTTGCGCACGTAGAAGGCCACGCCCACCGTGTAGATCGCGCCGCCGGCGGCGATCAGCCACAGCACCGGCGTGTCCAGCCCGGCCACGATCGGCTTGACCGCGGCCATCCCCGCCCAGCCCAGCAACAGGTAGATCGCCACCCAGAAGCCCTTGGCGATGCCGGGCAGGAACAGCTTGGCGAACACCCCGAACAGCGCCACGCCCCACACCGCCAGCGTCATCGACCAGACCCAGGCGCCGGACAGCGCCAGCACGAAGAACGGCGTGTAGGAGCCGGCGATCATCACGAAGATGCCGGCATGGTCGAGCTTGCGCAGCACCGGCTGGCGCTGCGGCGGGGCGAAGTTGTACGCCGCCGAACAGGCGAACATGGTCAGCAGCCCCAGTGCGTAGATGCTGGTGGCCAGGATCAGCGCATCGTTGGCATGGGCGCGCCAGACCAGCAGCGCGCCGCCGACCACGGCCAGCAGCAGGCCGGCGGCATGGACGAGCAGGTCGGCGCGGCGGGCGGCGGCGGTGCGGTAGTGCGGGGGAAGCGCGGAAGCAGACACGGGCGAGAACAGTGGGCGACAGGGGCCGCCGGTGTCGGGGGGACGACAGGATACCTGTCGAGGACGACAACGCGTGCAGGGCCACCGGAGCAGCGTGCCGATGGCGCGGCACCCAGATGGTCAACGCACCCGCAACCGCCCCGCCTGAATCCGCTCATCTGCCCTCCTCGCCTCTGCGCGCCCCGTCTCATACCCTGAGACGCGATTCCGCTTCCCTGTTCCGCTTTGAGAGCCGTGCCGATGCCCGCCCACGCCCTAGCCCCGCGCACCGAGGACGCCGAGCGCGCCCTGTCCACCACCGACGGGGCGCCCTCGCGCGATGGCGCCCTGCTCAGCGCGCGGCTGGAGCGGCGTTACCACAATCGCATCACCGGCAGCTTCACCATCCCCGGCCAGGCCGGCCGCTATGCACCGATCCCGGACGACGTGCCGCCGGCGCTGGCCGCGGCATTGCGCGAACGCGGCATCGCGCAGCTGTACAGCCACCAGGCCGAGGCCTGGGACGCGGCGCAGCGCGGCGAGCACGTGGCCATCGTCACCCCCACCGCCTCGGGCAAGTCGCTGTGCTACACGCTGCCGGTGGTGGCCGCGGCGATGACCGCGCAGGCCAAGGCGCTGTACCTGTTCCCGACCAAGGCGCTGGCGCAGGACCAGGTGGCCGAGCTGCTGGACCTCAACCGTGCCGGCGACCTCGGGGTGAAGGCCTTCACCTTCGACGGCGACACCCCAGGCGATGCGCGCCAGGCGATCCGCCTGCACGGCGACATCGTGGTCAGCAACCCGGACATGCTGCACCAGGCGATCCTGCCGCATCACACCAAGTGGGCGCAGTTCTTCGAGAACCTGCGCTACGTGGTGATCGACGAGATCCACACCTACCGCGGCGTGTTCGGCAGCCACGTCGCCAACGTGCTGCGGCGGCTCAAGCGCATCTGCGCGTTCTACGGCGTCACGCCGCAGTTCATCCTGTGCTCGGCCACCATCGGCAACCCGCGCGCGCACGCCGAGGCGCTGATCGAGCAGCGCGTGCACGCGATTACCGATTCCGGCGCGCCCAGCGGCGACAAGCACGTGCTGCTGTGGAACCCGCCGGTGGTCAACGCCGACCTGGGCCTGCGCGCCTCGGCGCGCTCGCAGAGCAACCGCATCGCCCGCATCGCGATCAAGTCCGGGCTCAAGACCCTGGTGTTCGCGCAGACCCGGTTGATGGTGGAGGTGCTGACCAAGTACCTGAAGGACATCTTCGACCACGACCCGCGCAAACCGCCGCGCATCCGCGCCTACCGCGGCGGCTACCTGCCCAGCGAGCGCCGCGAGGCCGAGCGGGCGATGCGCGCCGGCAGCATCGACGGCATCGTCTCCACCTCGGCGCTGGAGCTGGGCGTGGACATCGGCGCGCTGGACGTGGTGGTGCTCAACGGCTACCCCGGCAGCGTCGCCGCCACCTGGCAGCGCTTCGGCCGCGCCGGGCGCCGCCAGCAGCCGGCGCTGGGCGTGCTGGTGGCCAGTTCGCAGCCGCTGGACCAGTACGTGGTGCGGCATCCGGATTTCTTCGCCGACGCCTCGCCCGAGCACGCGCGCATCGCCCCGGACCAGCCGCTGATCCTGTTCGACCACATCCGTTGCGCCGCGTTCGAGCTGACCTTCGTCGCCGGCGAGGCGTTCGGCCCGGTGGACCCGGCGGTGTTCCTGGAAGCGCTGGCCGAGAGCGAGGTGGTGCACCAGGAAGGCGACCGCTGGGAGTGGATCGCCGACAGCTATCCGGCCAATGCGGTGAGCCTGCGCTCGGTGGCCGACGGCAACTTCGTGGTGGTGGACAAGACCGACGGCAAGCAGCAGATCATCGCCGAGGTCGACTATTCCGCCGCCGCGCTGACCCTGTACGAAGGCGCCATCCACATGGTGCAGAGCACGCCCTACCAGGTGGAGAAGCTGGACTGGGAAGGCCGCAAGGCCTACGTCACCCGCACCCACGTGGACTACTACACCGACAGCATCGACTTCACCAAGCTCAAGGTGCTGGACCGCTTCGACGGCGGCGCAGCCGGACGCGGCGACGCGCACCACGGCGAGGTGCACGTGGTGCGGCGCGTGGCCGGCTACAAGAAGATCCGCTACTACACCCACGAGAACATCGGCTACGGCCCGGTCAACCTGCCCGACCAGGAACTGCACACCACCGCGGTGTGGTGGCAGTTGCCGCAGGCCACCCTGCTCAAGGCGTTCGGCAGCAAGCAGGACGCGCTGGACGGTTTCCTCGGCGCGGCCTACGCGTTGCACGTGGTGGCCACGGTGGCGGTGATGGCCGATGCGCGCGATCTGCAGCAGGCGGTGGGCGACGGCGACGGTGCCTGGTTCGCGGTGGCCGACGCCAAGGGCCGCGGCCAGTTGCGCGGCGGCGACAGCGGCGAGCCGGCCAGCGTCGAACTGCAGCAGTTCGTGCCCACCGTGTACCTGTACGACAACTTCCCCGGCGGCGTCGGCCTGAGCGAGCCGCTGTGGCGGCGCCAGGCCGAACTGGTGCAGCGCGCGCGCGAACTGGTGCAGAGCTGCGACTGCGTGGCCGGCTGCCCGGCCTGCGTCGGCCCGGTGCTGGCGGCGCAGGAGGAAAGCGCGACCACGCCGCGGGCGCTGGCGTTGCGCGTGCTGCGCCTGTTGCTCGACGGCGAGGACGACGCGGCGCTGGATGCGCGCGGCGCGGCCACGCTCGCCGCCGACGTCGATGCCGACGCGCTACCGGAGTGGAGCGCATGAGCATCAGCCTGGAGCGCCTGCGCGCGCTGCGCCGGCAGGCCGGCGATGCCAGCGCCGTGCGCACGCCGGCGTTGGCCGGCAATCCCACCGCAGCCGACGCGCCTCGCGCGTCGCGCACGGACGCTCTGGCGACGACGCCCACGCACGCGCCGCGGCAGGCAACGGCGCAGCCGCGCGAGGTCGCATCGCGCGCGGCACCGACGGCCGCACGCACGCCATCCGCTGCCCCGCGCAGCGGCGGCACCGACACCGCGGTGGCGCCGCCCATCGCCATCGCCCCGTTCGGCCGCGGCGGCACCGATGTGTCCGCCCTGCGGCGCCTGCTCGGCCTGCGCGAGCGCGCCGTCGCGCCCGCCGCGGCAGTGGTCGCACGCAGGCCTGCCCTCGCGCCGGACCGGCACCTGCCCGGGGTGGAGATCGCGCCCGGGCTGCACCTGATCGAGGCGTTCCTGCCGCAGCCGATCCCTGCCGGCGCGCTGTCGCTAGCCTTCGCCCGCCGCGAGGATGCGGTGGAACCGACCGACCTGCTGTTCTTCGACACCGAGACCACCGGCCTGGCCGGCGGCACCGGGACGCGCGCCTTCATGATCGGCGCGGCCGACTGGACCGTGCATCCGGCCGATGGCCCGGGCCTGCGCATCCGCCAGTTGCTGATGGCCACGATGGGCGCGGAGAAGGCGATGCTGGAGGCGTTCCGCGCCTGGCTGCGGCCGGGCACCGTGCTGTCCAGCTACAACGGCCGCTGCTACGACGCGCCGCTGCTGAAGACCCGCTACCGGCTGGCGCGCTGCGCCGATCCGCTGTCGGCGCTGGACCACGTGGACCTGCTGCATCCCACCCGCCGCCGCTACCGCGGCACCTGGGAGAACTGCAAGCTCGCCACCATCGAGCGGCAGTTGCTGCGGGTGGTGCGCGAGGACGACCTGCCGGGCTCGGAAGCGCCGGCGGCGTGGCTGGGCTACCTGCGCGGCGGCAACGCGCGGAACCTGCGCCGCGTCGCCGCACACAACCACCAGGACGTGGTCACGCTGGCGCTGCTGCTGCAGCGCCTGGTCGCCGCCGAGGCCGAGGAACGCGCGCTGGCGGCGGCCGCGTCGGCGTAGGCGCGGCACGCCGCCGGCGGATCACTCCAGCCGCTGCGCACTGCCGGCGGCGATGGCCGCATCGAACAGGCGGTCGACCTCGCGATCGAGCTGCGCGTTCAATTCGCCCTGCCGCGCGCCCAGTTCGCCCTGCTGCCGGCCCAGCGCGGCCTGCTGTTCGCCGAGCGCGCGCATCTTCGCCGACAGCGCGTCCTGGCGCTGCGCAAGCGCTGCCTGGGCATTCGCCTGCGCCTTGGCAGCGACGGCGTCCATGTCGATGCGCGCCAGCGCCCGCGCCGCGGCCTCCTGCGCCAGCTTGCCCTGTTCCCGGCCCAGCTCGCCCTGCTCGCGGCCCAGTGCACCCTGGCGCTTGCCGAGTTCGCCCTGCTGCGCGCCCAGCTTGCCGATCGGCTCGAACAGCGCGTCGAAGCGGGCCAGCAGTGCAGGATCGTGCACCACATAGCGCTTGCCGCCGCGGCGGAACCACAGGCCATCGCCCTGGGTCTCGCGCTTCATGCTGGCGAGTTCGTCGCTGCTGCCACTCATCGTCGAATGGTTGCCCTTGACCCGGACATACGACTGTTCGAGTTGACCGTTGCGGGTCTTCTGCACCGACCGCGTGCTGATCCGCGAGCCGATGGCCGGCGGTGCAGCGGGGACCGCCGGTGCCGGCGGCGCCAGCGGCGCGGGCGGCGGCAGCGGCGCGACCGGCGGCGGTGCAGGCTGCGCGGGCGTCGCTGCCGCCACCCTGGCCGCCTTGGACGCACGCGGCGGCAGCGGCGCGGCGGGCACGTCGGCGGCACGCGCGGCATCGTCCATGTCCGCCGCGTCGGTCGCTTCGGCAGCTTCGGCGGCTTCGGCCGCAGCAGCCGCCGCCTCGCGCCCACGTTCCCGCGCGGCATCGGCCACGTCGGCCGCCTGCGCGGCGGCATCGCCGGCAGCATCGGCGGCAGTCTGCGCCGCCTCGGCGGCCGCGGCAGCCGCATCGGCCGCGGCTTCGGTGCCGGCATCGACGTCGGTCGCCACGTCGGGTGCCGGCGTGCGCGCCGGCCGGGTCGGCGCCGCGCTCGCGGCCGCATGGCCGGGCTGGGCCACCAGGCGCAGCGGCATCACGCCGAGCACGGTCACCGCGGTCAGGATCAGGGCCGCGCCCAGGCGCGGAAAAGCGGACGTGGTCTGCAGCATCTGCAATCTCCGTTTCAGGCTCAGGAAGGTCGGCGAGGCGCTGGCCACGCCGGCGCTGGGCCGCGGCGCCACGCCCAGCTGCACCAGCAGCCGCGCGTAGTCGTGACGGCAATGGCGGTGACCGGCGACCACGGCCGCGTCGCAGGCCGCCTCGCGGGCCAGGGCGTATTCGCGGTTGGCCAGGTGCACCAGCGGATGGAAGAAGAACAGGTGCTGCGCCACGGCCGGCAGCAGGCCCCACCACAGGTCGCGGCGCTGCAGGTGCACCAGTTCGTGGGTCAGCGCCATGTCCAGGTCGTCGGCGCGCAGGCTGTCCATGCGCCGCGCCGGCAGCAACAGCACCGGCCGCCACGGGCCGATCAGCTGCGGCGAATCGATGTGCGCACACAGCCGCAACTGCGGCGGCTCGCGCAGGCCATGCGCCTCGGCGGCCAGGCGCAACGCGCCGAGCAGGGCGGCGTCGGTGCACGGCGCCGCCGCGCGCGCACGCTGGCGGCTGCGACGGTAGGCCAGCACGCTGTGCGCGGCGCAGACCAGTACGCCGGCCAGCCACAACGCGGCCAGCGCCTGCGCCCAGGGCCAGGCTGCCGAGGACGGCGTGGCCGGCGGCAAGGCGATCGGCGCGACAGCGGTAGCGGCAGTCGCGTTGACGTTGCGTTGCGCGGGCGCCGCGGATGCGGCCTGCACGGACGATGTTGCCGCGCGTCCCGGGGTCGCCGGCATCGTGGCTACGACCGCCGGCAACTGCACCGCGCCGGCCCACAGCAGGCCGAGCACGCTCTGCGCGGCCACCAGCCACCACAGCCGGCAACGCGTGGCCGCCGGCAGGGTCGGCAGCCAGCGGCACAGCGCCCAGATCAGCGCGACCAGCACCAGCGTCTGCACGCTGGTCGCCAGCAGGCGCGACAGCAGGCTCTCGAACACGTCCGTCCCCAACAGGCTGTGCATGGCTCAGTCCTCTCGCCGTTGCGATTGCAGTTTGGCCACCAGGGCCTCGAGTTCCGCCAGTTCCGCGTCGCTGACCTCGGCGCGCTGCGACATCCACGCCACGAACGGCGAGACCGAGCCCTGCAGGGTCTTCTCGACGAAGCTGCCGACCGCGCTGCGCACCACGTCGTCCTGGCCGCTGGTGGCGGCATAGCGGTACACCCCCTGCACCTGGCGGCGGCGCAGATAGGACTTGGCGCGCAGGCGCTCCATCATGGTCAGCACCGTCGAACGCGCCAGCCCGCGCGCCTCGCCGAACCCGGCGGCGACCTCGCCGACGCTGGCATCGCCGTGCTCGGCGATGTACTGCAGCAGGGCCAGTTCCTGGTCCCCGATCGATTTGCGGCGCATCCACCCACTCCGATGACTACACGTGTCGGCAAAGCTACCCGTGACGACAACTGTCGTCAATAGGTCGCAGGTCATGGACGGCAGGCGACAGCAGGCCTGGCGATGGCGTCCGGCCGCGAGGCTGGCAGCGCTTATCGCAGGCTGGCGGATGTCTGGGTAGTCGGTTCGTCCATGCCTCACGTTCGCTGCGCTCCGACCTCTTCGCGCTGGGGACACGAATGTCCTATACCCAGGTATCGCAACGCATACGCGCGGCAGGCAGCGCTGTACCAACGCGCAATGGTGCAAGCGCACATGCGGTGCAAGAATTCCCTGCATCGCTTCACGCCGCTGTCTCCACCTCGGGTCACGCGCTGTCGCGCGGATGCGCCGTTCGCCTTCATCGATTTGAAGCGAACAGCCGCAAAGCCGCGCGCCACGTCCCCTGATCCGCGCCGCGCCGCGGGCGCCCTTCCATCGCAAACGCACAGCCAGCCGGGCGTCGCCGCGAGGCCGCCGCCCAGCGCTGGGTGCGCGCCTGCGCCACCGCTCCCACTCCACGCCGGATCCGACCATGCACGCGACTTCCTCCCGTCTCCGCGCCACCGCCTTGCCGCCGCCCGCACCGCATCGCCGCATGCGCGCGTGCACGCCGTCGTTGTTGTCCGCGACACTGACCGCCTGCCTCGCCGCGTCCACGGCACACGCCGCGGACGCGGCCACCAGCACCGATGCGGACACCACGCCGACCACGTTGTCCGCGCTGGACGTGGTGGCCTCGCCGCATGCGGCGGCGGTGGCGCCTACGCAAGTGGTCGGCCCGAACCGCTACGTCATCAATGCCGGCGACATGGACGCCGACGTCGCCGGCAGCAACGGCCTGGCACGGCTGAAGACCGTGCCCGGCGCCAGCTACACCGCCACCGACGGGCTGGGCCTGGACGTCTCCGCTACCAGCCTGTTCGTGCGCGGGTTCCGCATGAACGAAATGGGCATCAGCTTCGAAGGCGTGCCGTTGAACGACAGTGGCTTCCTGTCGTTGACCGGCACCAGCGTGATCAACGTCGGCGTGCCGGATGCCATCGGCACCATCACCGTCAGCCCCGGCGCGGCACCGGTGAGCGTGTTCTCCAGCAGTGCCAACGGCGGCGCGCTGGAGTACCGCCTGGGCGAACCGAAGGACACGCCCGGCCTGCGCCTCAAGCAGGGCGTGGGCAGCGACGCGACCCAGGTCACCACGGTCTCCGCGCAGAGCGGACAGCTCGGCGCCAACGGCCCGAAGCTGCAGGTGGACCTGCAACGGCTGGGCGCGGACAAATACCAGGGTGGCGGCACCCAGCGCTTCCTGCGCGGCGACCTGAAGGCGACGCAGGACGTGGCCTGGGGCACGTTCACCGTGTTCCTGTCGGCCAGCCACGCGGCGATGTGGGGCTACAACAACCTGTCCTTCGACATGCTCGGCAAACTCGGCTGGCGCGCCGACAGTCTCTACCCCGACTACGCCAAGGCCTATGCCATCGCCCTGCCGCAGAACGCCGGCGCATCCTGCGGCGTCTACAGCTGCGGCACCCTGGCCGGGCTGTTGCCGTACGACACCGGCCAGGTCACCGACGACCGCATCGCCTCGCTCGCGCACGACTTCCACATCTCCGACGCGCTCAGCGGACATGTGCAGGTCTACAGCGCGCGCAGCCGCATCCACGCCACGCTGAGCGATCCGACCACGCCCTCGCCCAATGGCGCGCCGTTCTCCGAGCAGGTACAGGCACCGCACGTGCAGCGCAGCGGCGCCCTGCTCAGCCTGAGCTACCTGCTCGGCCGGCACACCCTCAGCGCCGGCCTCTGGCAGGAGCACGCCAGCGCCGACGCGACGACCTTCTGGTACACCGAGCCGCTGCTGGGACAAGGCCGGCCGCTGCGCACCATCGGGCCATGGGACACGTACGGCCCGGCGTTCAAGACCGACAACGTCTCGCAGTGGACCACCCGCGCGCGCCAGGTGTACGTGCACGACGACATCGCGCTGAGCGACACGCTGGTGCTGGGCCTGGGGGCAAAGGCGGTGGATTTCCGCACCAGCGGTGGTGGTGTCGGCGATGCGCCGGACCGGCCGGCCTCCGGCACGCTGCGCGCCAAAAGCGCGTTCCTGCCGCACCTGTCGCTGTTCTGGAGCCCGACCGCGCAGACCGACGGCTTCATCGACCTGGGCAGCGCGATGAACGGCTTCCGCGTCGCCCAGCGCGGCAACATCGGCTACACCGCCTCGGCCTGGACCGTCCCCGACCAGGCCACGTTCGACCGCCTCGCCCGCCACCTGCAGCCGGAACAGGACTGGAACCTCACCCTCGGCGGCACCCATCGCTTCGACCGCGCCACCGTCACCGCGGACGTGTTCTACGGCGACATCCGCCACCGCCTGCTGTCGGCCGCGGTCGGCACCCAGTTCGCGCAGGTCAACACCGTGCAGGTGATGCCGAAGATGCACACCTTCGGCGCCGACCTCGGCGTGACCGCCGACCTGACCCCGCACCTGCAGTTCTACCAGGGGGTGGCGCTGGCGCGCTCGGTCTACGACCGCGACGTGGTCGTCGACGGCAACGTCTATCCGATCCAGGGCAAGGCGCAGCCGGGCTATCCGCAACTGTCGTTGGTCAGCGACCTGTCGGCGCATGTGCGCCACTGGCGCTTCGGCGCCACCAGCACCGAGTACCTGCATCAGCCCTTCACCTACGAGAACGACCTGCGCGTACCGGCGTTCTGGCAGGTCAACGCGTACACGGCGTACACGCTGGGGCCCGACAGCCCGCTGCCCGGCCTGGAGCTGCGCCTGGACGTGAGCAACCTGCTCGATCGCCGCAACATCGGTACCGCCAACATCGCCGGCTCGGCGTTCGCCGGCGACTACCAGACGCTGCAGCGCAGCGCGCCGCGGCAGGTGTTGTTCAGTACCTCGCTGGCGTTCTGAGCGGGCGGCACGCATGCATGGGGCAGACACGGCGTTCACGGCGGTGCCACGCTGGCGCGACTAGAAGTTTCCGCACCGGTCCGCCGACGCATGCCGCGTCCGTCGGCCTCGCCGCCACACGCGGCGCCCCCACGACCGCAGCGGCTTCTGCACAGCAGGACATCGGCATGAGCGACGACACCCGCAACACCGGTTCGCCCGATCGCGACCGCATCAACCTCCACGAAGACTACGAAGTGCGCTACTGGACGCAGGCGCTGGGCGTGTCCGCCGACGAGCTGCGCGCCGCCGTGCATGCCGTGGGCAGCAGTGCCGCCGCGGTCCGCGCGCACCTGCGCAAGTGACGGGGGCCGGGCCCGCGCCATGAGCCTCGCCGACTACCGCCGCAAGCGCCGCTTCGACAAGACCCGCGAGCCGGAGCCTGGCAAGCCGGTGCCGGCGGGGCAGCGGCCGATCTTCGTCGTGCAGCTGCACCACGCCAGCCGCCGCCATTACGATTTCCGCCTGCAGGTCGGCGATGCGCTGAAGAGCTGGGCGGTGCCGAAGGGGCCGAGCTACGACCCCAAGGTCAAGCGCATGGCGGTGGAAGTGGAAGACCATCCGCTCGACTACGCCACGTTCGAGGGCGAGATCCCGCAGGGCGAATACGGCGGCGGCCACGTCGCCCAGTTCGATCACGGCGTGTGGAGCAGCGCGGACGATCCGGAGGCGCAACTGGCCAAGGGCCATCTGCGCTTCGAACTGTTCGGCGACAAGCTCAAGGGCGGCTGGCACCTGGTGCGCTCGGGCAAGCCGGCGCGGCAGCCGCAGTGGCTGCTGTTCAAGGAGGACGACGCCTTCGCCGGCGACCTGGAGGCGGACGACCTGCTGGCCGATGTCACCGCGGCGCCGGCGCAGGACGTCAAGCGCGCCGGCGCTGGCAAACCCAACAAACGCAAGGCCACGACGGTGGTGGCACCGGTGCGCAAGGGCCGCCGGACGAACTGGGCCAAGCTCGCCCAGGCACTGCCGGGCGCGGTGTCGGCGGCGGCGCCGGACGGACCGTTCGCGCCGCAGCTGGCCCGGCTGGGCGATACCCCGCCGCAGGGCGCGCAATGGATCCACGAGATCAAGTGGGACGGCTACCGGATCCTGGCCACCGTCGCCGACGGCGTGGTGCGGCTATGGTCGCGCAACGCGATCGAATGGACCGACAAGATTCCCGAGATCCGCGATGCCATCGCCGCGCTGGGCCTGCGCTCGGCGGCGCTGGATGGCGAACTGATCGCCGGCAAGGGCACCAAGGAGGACTTCAACCTGCTGCAGGCGGTGCTGTCCGGCGAGCGCCAGGGCAAGCTGGCGCTCGCCCTGTTCGACCTGCTGCACCTGGACGGCATCGACATCGCCGCCGCACCGCTGTCCGAGCGCAAGGCGTTGTTGCAGCGGCTGCTGCAGGACGCCGATACGCACCTGGCCTTCAGCTCGCACATCGACGGCGACGGCGACGCGGCGTTCCAGCTCGCCGGCACGCAGCACTTCGAGGGCATCGTCTCCAAGCGCGCCGACCGCGGCTACCACGGCGGCCGCAGCGACGACTGGCGCAAGACCAAGCAATTGCGCTCGGACGAGTTCGCGGTGGTCGGCTACACCGCACCCAAGGGCAGCCGCAGCGGCTTCGGCTCGTTGCTGCTGGCGCGGCCGGATCCCGACCATGGCTGGCTGTACGTCGGGCGGGTCGGCTCCGGCTTCTCCGATGCCCTGTTGCGCGAGCTGACCGCGCTGATCGGCAAGGCCGGCAGCGCCACGCCCAGCGTGCACGTGCCCACCACCGAGACCGACCTGCGCAGCGCGCGCTGGTTCGCGCCGCGCTTCGTGGTGGAGGTGTTTTACCGCGGCATCGGCGGACAGCAGTTGCTGCGCCAGGCCTCGCTGAAGGCGGTGCGTCCGGACAAGGACATCGCCGATCTGGGCGATGCCGACGCACCGGCACCGCGCGCGGCGGCGGCGCGGGCAACGCCGGCGGCCAGGAAAGCCAAGGCGGACAAAACGACCAAGGCGACCAAAGCGACCAAAACAAAGGCCGTCGACGCGAAGGTCGCCAGCAGCAAGCGCGGCAAGCGCGGCGTGGCAGCCGCTGACAACGCGCGCACGCCGCCGACGCTGTCCAGCCCGGGCCGCGTGGTCTTCCCCGACATCGGCGCGACCAAGCGCGAGGTCTGGGACTACTACAGCGCGGTGATGGATCACCTACTGCCGGAGATCGCCGGCCGCCCTCTGTCGATCATCCGCTGCCCGGCCGGCGCCGAACGCGCGTGCTTCTTCCAGAAGCACCACACCGCTGGGCTGGAACTGGTGTCGTCGGTGCGGTTGAAGGAAGAGAGCGGCACCCAGGCCGAGTACCTGGTGGTCGAGGATGCGGCCGGGCTGCTGGAGCTGGTGCAGTTCAATGCATTGGAGTTCCACCCGTGGGGCGCGCATGCCGCGTCCCCGGAGCGTGCCGACCGCGTGGTGTTCGACCTGGACCCGGGCCCGGACGTGCCCTTCGCCGAGGTCAAGCGCGCGGCCACCGATATCCGCAAGCTGCTCGCGCAGCTGGAGCTGGAATCGTTCCTGCGCGTGTCCGGCGGCAAGGGCCTGCACGTGGTGGTGCCGCTGGCGCCGGGCTGCGACTGGGACCTGACCAAGCGCTTCGCCCACGGCTTCGCCGACGCACTGGCGCAGTCGCAACCCGAGCGCTTCCTCGCCACCGCCAGCAAGCGCCTGCGCAACCAGCGCATCTTCGTCGACTATTTGCGCAACGGCCGCGGCGCCACCGCGGTGGCGTCGTATTCGCTGCGCGCCCGCGCCGGCGCCCCGGTGGCGATGCCGCTCGCCTGGAGCGACCTGTCCAAACTGCACCGCGCCGACGCCTTCAAGCTGCGCGACGTCCCCGCCAAGCTGAAGCGGCGACGCAAGGATCCGTGGGCCGGCATCGACGCGCTGAAGCAGAACCTGGCGCGCTGGGCCGAAACGGAGTGAGCGAAGCCCCTCTCCCGCCGGGAGAGGGGTTGGGGGTGAGGGTCCGGGCGCGAAGCGCCTCGCTGACACTGAACACGAGCGACCCGTACCCTCATCCGCCCCTGCGGGGCACCTTCTCCCGATGGGAGAAGGGAATCAAAAGCCCCTCTCCCACCGGGAGAGGGGTTGGGGTGAGGGTCCGGGCGCGAAGCGCCTCGCTGACACTGAACACGAGCGACCCGTACCCTCATCCGCCCCTGCGGGGCACCTTCTCCCGGGGGGAGAAGGGAGTCAAAAGCCCTCTCCCCTCGGGAGAGGGGTTGGGGTGAGGGCCCGACCGCCAGCCAACTCACCCGCCAACCCACTCACCCCCTACCCCGTCGGCCCACCCATCACGGGCAGGATCGCGCCATTGATGTAGCTGGCAGTGATCGGCGAGGCCAGGAACACGTACGCCGGCGACAGTTCCTCCGGCTGCGCCGGGCGCCCCATCGGGTTCTGCTTGCCGAACTCGGCCACGTCCTCGGCGGACTTGTCGGCCGGATTGAGCGGCGTCCACACCGGCCCCGGCGCGACTGCGTTGACGCGGATGCCGCGCGGCTGCAGCTGGCTGGCCAACGCCATGGTGAAAGCATGGATCGCGCCCTTGGTCGCCGAATAGTCCAGCAGCGACTTGCTGCCGAACAGCCCGGTCTCCGAGCCGCTGTTGACGATCGCCGAACCACGCTTGAGATGCGGCAGCGCCGCGCGCGCCATGTGGAAATAGCCGGCGATGTTGGTCTGCAAGGTCTCCTGCAGATGTTCCTCGCTCAGGTCCTCCAGCGCATCGCAATGCAGCTGGAAAGCGGCGTTGTTGACCAGCACATCGAGCCCACCGAAGGCGTTGACCGTCTGCGCCACCGCGTCCTCGCAGAACGCCGGATCCTTCACGTCGCCGGCGATGGTGATGCAGCGGCGGCCTTCGTTCTCGACGTGCTGGCGGGTGACCTGCGCATCCTCGTGTTCGTCCAGGTACAGCACCGCCACATCCGCGCCCTCGCGCGCGAACAGCACCGCCACCGCGCGGCCGATGCCCGAATCGGCACCGGTCACGATCGCGCTCATGCCGCGCAGCTTGCCGCTGCCCACGTATTCCGGCGCCTCGAAGCGCGGCTGCAGCGCCAACTCGTGCTCGTTGCCCGGCTTGGTCAGGTGCTGCTTGGGCATGCGCTGCGGCTGCTTGCGCGGGCCGGCCTGGCCCGCGTCGCCCGGCTTGGAGCGCTTGGGCTTGGGCTTGGCGTCGCCGGCATCGACCGCGCGTTGCAGCGCGCGTTGCTGCTGCACGGTCTTGGCGCTGGACGACGCCACGGCGCCACTGCGCTTGGACGGGGCGGACTTGGTGGCGGCAGGACGCTTGCGGGAGGCCATCGGCAATACTCCGGATGCGGGAGGAGGACGCGGTCGCGCAACCCTCCTCGAAGGGAAGGAACGGGCGTCGCTCAGGCGCGGTCGGCGAGACCGCTGACGCCGGCATGCTGGGCGCAGTGCGCGCAGCAGAACATGCGCTCGCCGGCCTGCACGCCGTGGCCGACGATGCGGCACTCGCAGTGGCTGCAGCGCGGGGCGAAGGCGTGGATGGCGCACTCGAACGAATCGAAGGTACCGCTGCGCGCGCCCTGGGTCAGGGTGAAGGCCTGGTCGTAGTCGTTTCCGCAGACATCGCAGGTGGCCATGATCGGCTCCGGTTGCTGGGGGGAATCCCGAGTCTGGCCCCGCCCGCGGCCACGACCGGTGAAACCGCCGGCGCGATCTCTTCATGCGGCGCAAACATGCGCCGCGACAGGCTCGCGCCATCGATCGAAGGAGACGCCCCATGATCCGCCACCCGCTTGCCCGCCTCGCCCCGTTCGCCGCCGTGCTGCTGCTCGGCGCCTGCAGCACCACCCAGGTGGCGCAGGTGCAGCCGATCGACGGTGTCATCTCCGGCCAGTGCCATATCGACAAGGTCCGCGGCGCGGTCGGCCTGGCCGCCTCGCGCATGACCGTCGAACGCGCCCGCGTCGACAGCGACAGCCTCAAGGTGCAGGTGGTCAAGAGCAGCGTCGCCGACAACGGCGCCACCTCCAGCGGCGTGGACAGCGCCAATCGCGGCGCCCGCGAGACCGGCGGCGACCGCCTGACCGTCGAAGTCGGCCCGACCAACAACATCACCACCGTATATTGCGGCTGATCCGCACCGCGAGGCCGTCCCGCCGCACCCGCGGCGGCGCGGCGCTCAGGCGCGCTTGCGGGTCGCAGGCGAGGCCTTGCGCTTGCTGCGGTGACCACTGCCCTGCGTGCTTGCCACCGCACCGTTGCGCGTGGTCCGCGCGGCCTTGCGCAAGGGCGGCGCCTTGGCCGCGGTACGACCGGCCGCCTTGCGCGCCGCGGTACGTGCCCGCCCCAGGTACTTCAGCGTGATCAGATCCCACTGCCGCTCGCCGCGCACGCCCTCGCACAGGCCGTGCAGGCGGCCGCAGCGCCAACCGTCGAACACGCACGGGTCGATATAGGCCTTGCGGCACACCGCCGGGGTGTTGCCGAGCGCCTCGGCCACCTCGCGGATCACCGCATTCTGCGCCTGCGCCAGCGCGCGCTCGCCGCCGGTGTCGGGCAGCGGCAGCGCGGCCAGCCGTTGCAGCGCGGCGCGGGTGCCGCCCCAGGTGCGGAAGTCCTTGGCGGTGAAGCTCTCGCCCATCGCCTCGCGCAGGTAGTCGTTGACCTCGCCCGAATCCACCGGCTGCAACTGGCCGTCGTCGTCGCGGTACTGGAACAGCGCCTGCCCGGGCAGTTGCTGGCAGCCGCGGATCAGCTTGACCAGGTGCACGTCGTCGACCTCGATGTCGTGCTCCTGCCCGCCCTTGCCGCGGAACTGCAGCCGCGCACGGCCGCCTTTCACGAAGGCCAGGTGGCGGTTGCGCAGCGTGGTCAGGCCGTAGGAGCGGTTGCTGCGCGCGTATTCGGCGTTGCCCACGCGCACCAGGGTCTCGGCCATCAGCGCCACCACCATCGCCAGCACCTTGTCGCGCGGGTAGCCGGGCAGCGCCATGTCGCGGCGCAGGCGCCGGCGCAGCCGCGGCAGCGCCTGGCCGAAGGCGACGATGCGCTCGAACTTGCCGTCGCCGCGCACCTGCGCCCAGTCGGCGTGGTAGCGGTACTGCTTGCGCCGGCGCGCGTCGCGGCCGGTGGCCTGCAGGTGACCGTTGTCGCGCGTGCAGATCCATACCTCGGTATAGGCCGGCGGGATCGCCAGTTGGCGGATGCGCTGCAGGGTGGCGGCGTCGCGCACTGCGCTGCCGTCGGGCAGGCGGTAGCCGAACCCCTTGCCGGCACGGCGGCGGACGATGCCCGGCTCCTGGTCGCTGACATAGACCAGGCCGGCGCTGCTGGCGGCCTGGCGGGACTGCCGGGCACGCGCGGCCTCGGCGGCGGCGGTGGAACGGGACTGGGTGGACATCGGACCTCCGGAAGCCGGAACCGCGGCCCGCGCCGCCGGTTCCACGAGCCTGGATTGTCGGCAGCGCAACGGCTACGGCACGTGATGCCGGCCGGCTGCAGCGCTTAACGAGTGGCGAACGCGCCATGTCCGATGCTGCCGGCGTTGGAACGTGCGTCGCGCCGGAAGGCCGGATCCCCGTGGCCGGCGCGCCGGCGGCGCCGTTCGCCGCCGGTGGCCCTGGGTGGCCTCAAAGCGCGACGCACGTTCTATGCTTCACGCGTCCTTCCCTCCATCCATAGGAGCCCCGATGAGCAACCTCCTTTCCTCCCGTGCGTCCACGCGTGCCGGCCTGCTCGGCACGGCCTGCCTGGCGCTGGCCCTGGCCGCCTGCGGCGCGCCGCCGCCGGACGAGCAGGAACAGGTGAGCGCCAAGGCCCAGGCCGCCGCGCAGCAGGCCGCCGCGCCGGACCCGGCCAACGCGCCAGACGCGCCGCCGGTGGGCAGCTGCGATGCCTCGCAGGCGCAGGGCCTGGTCGGCCAGACCTTCGCTCCGGCGCTGCTGGACCAGGCGCGCAGCGATACCGGCGCCAAGACCGCCCGCGTGCTCAAGCCGAACCAGGCGGTGACCATGGAGTTCAACGGCGAACGGCTCAACATCGAGGTCGACGAAAAGAACCAGATCACCGGCGTTCGCTGCGGCTGAGGCGCCGCCAGCGGCCCTGGTGCGGCGGCGGCGGCAACGCCGCCGCCAGCCCTGAAGTTGCAGGTGTAACGGTGTATTGCGGCACCGCACCAACTATGTTTTAGTCGGGATTCCGGTGACCTCAAGAAGCGCTCCAGGATAGAGCGGGGGCGAGTGTCGCCGCGTTCCTTCGGATCGCTTTCAGAGGCAGACATGGCCCCCCGCAACCGCCACGGGCTCTACGACCCCCAAGACGAGCGCGATGCCTGTGGTTTCGGCATGGTCGCGCAACTCGACGACCAACCTTCGCGGGCGCTGGTGGATACCGCCATCGCCGCACTGTCGCGCATGACACACCGCGGCGGCGTCGCCGCCGACGGCCTCACCGGCGACGGCTGCGGCCTGCTGATCCGCAAACCCGAGCCGTTCCTGCGCGCGCTGGCGCGCGAGGCCGGCCTGAGCGTCGGCGCGCGCTTCGCCGCCGGCAACGTGTTCCTGCCGCGCGACGCCGATGCCGCCGCGCGCTGCCGCCAGGTGCTGGAAGAAGAACTGCGCCGCGTCGACGTGCAGCCCTGCGGCTGGCGCCTCACCCCCACCGACGATGCGGTGTGCGGGCAATTGGCCAAGGACACCTTGCCGCACATCGAGCAGGTGTTCGTCGATGCCGGCGCCGAGCAGGGCGAGGACGCCTTCGCCCTGGCCCTGTTCCTGGCGCGCCGCCGCGCCGAGCAGCGCCTGCGCGACGTCGCCGATTTCTACGTCACCACGCTCTCGCCCAACGGCATCAGCTACAAGGGCATGGTGCTGCCGGACAAGCTCAGCACCTTCTACCCGGATCTGCAGCGCAACGACCTGGCCTCCAGCGCCATCGTGTTCCACCAGCGCTTCTCCACCAACACGCTGCCGCGCTGGCCGCTGGCGCATCCGTTCCGCCTGCTCGCCCACAACGGCGAGATCAACACCATCGAGGGCAACCGGCACTGGGCGCAGGCGCGCAGCAAGGTGTGGAAGACTCCGCGCTTCGACATCGCCGAGTTCGACCCGGTGATCTCCATGCACGGCTCCGATTCGCAGAGCCTGGACAACATGCTCGAGCTGCTGGTCGCCGGCGGCATGGACCTGCTGCAGGCGCTGCGCATCCTGGTGCCGCCGGCCACGCAGTCGCTGGAGTTCAAGGACGCCGACCTGGCCGCGTTCTACGAGTTCTACGGCCTCAACACCGAGCCGTGGGATGGCCCGGCCGGCATCGTCGCCTGCGACGGCCGCTACGCCGCGTGCATGCTCGACCGCAACGGCCTGCGCCCCGCGCGCTGGATGCTGACCTCCGATCGCCACTTCCTCGTGGCCTCCGAAGCCGGCGTGTGGGAACTGCCGGCCGAGCGCGTCACCCGCAAGGGCAAGCTCGGCCCTGGCGAGATGATGGCCATCGACCTCAAGCGCGGCGACCTGCTCGATTCCGACGCCATCGACCGCATCAACCGCGGCCGCGCCCCGTACAAGCAGTGGCTGCAGCAGGGCGTGACCTACCTGCAGACCGAGCTGATCGACCCCTCGCTGGTCGAGGAGCCGTTCGACGAGCGCACCCTGCGCAGCTACCACAAGCTGTTCCAACTCAGCACCGAGGAAGTGGAGCAGGTGCTGCGGCCGCTGGCCGAGACCGAGCAGGAAGCCACCGGCTCGATGGGCGACGACACCCCGATGGCGGTGCTCAGCCGCCACACCCGGCCGCTCTACGACTACTTCCGCCAGGCCTTCGCCCAGGTCACCAACCCGCCGATCGATCCGCTGCGGGAAGACTGCGTGATGTCGCTGACCACCCAGCTCGGCAAGGAGACCAACATCTTCCATGCCGGCCCGGAGACGGTGAACCACGTCATCCTCAACTCGCCGGTGCTCAGCCAGCGCAAGCTGCGGCAGTTGCTGAAGATGCCGCAGTACCAGACCCGCAACGCGCAGATCGACCTGTCCTACAGCGTCGAGGAAGGCCTGGAGGCCGGCCTCAAGCGCATCTGCGCCGAGGCCGAACAGGCCGCGCGCGACGGCAAGGTCATGCTGCTGCTGACCGACCGCTACCCGGTGCCGGAACGGCCGATGGCGCATGCGCTGCTGGCCACCGGCGCGGTGCACCACCACCTCTCGCGCGTGGGCCTGCGCTGCGACGTCAACCTGATCATCGAGACCGGCACCGCGCGCGATCCGCACCACATGGCCTGCCTGCTCGGCTTCGGCGCCACCGCGGTGTATCCGTACCTGGCCTACCAGACCCTGTTCGACCTGGGCCGGCGCGGCATCCTGCTGCTCAAGAGCGGCGGCGAGCAGACCCAGATCGGCCGCAAGTACCGCAAGGGCATCTACAAGGGCCTGTCCAAGATCATCTCCAAGATGGGCATCTGTACCATCGCCAGCTATCGCGGCGCGCAGCTGTTCGAGATCGTCGGGCTGGATCCGGACGTGGTGGCGCTGTGCTTCCCGGACACCGCCGCGCGCATCGGCGGCGTCGGCCTGGCGCGGCTGGACACCGAGGCGCGGCAGCTCGCCGCGCGCGCCTGGAACGACCTGCTCAAGCCGGAAGTGGGCGGCCTGCTCAAGTACGTGCACGGCGGCGAGTACCACATGTACAACCCGGACGTGGTGCTGACCCTGCAGCGCGCGACCCGCAGCGGCCTGCAGGCAGACTGGGACGCCTACGCCGCCGCGGTGCACGGGCGCCCGGCCTCGGCCCTGCGCGACCTGCTGGAACTCAAGCGCGCTGAGACGCCGACGCCGCTGGACGAGGTGGCGCCGGCCGAGGACCTGCTGCGTCGCTTCGACACCGCCGCGATCAGCCTCGGCGCGCTGTCGCCGGAGGCGCACGAGGCGCTGGCGATCGCGATGAACCGCCTCGGCGGGCGCAGCAATTCCGGCGAAGGCGGCGAAGACCCGGCGCGCTACGGCACCGAGAAGCGCTCCAAGATCAAGCAGGTGGCATCCGGCCGCTTCGGCGTCACCCCCGAATACCTGGTCAACGCCGAGGTGCTGCAGATCAAGGTCGCGCAGGGCGCCAAGCCCGGCGAAGGCGGCCAGTTGCCCGGGCACAAGGTCAACGAACTGATCGCGCGGCTGCGCTACGCCAAGCCGGGCATCGGCCTGATCTCGCCGCCGCCGCACCACGACATCTACTCGATCGAAGACTTGGCGCAGCTCATCTACGATCTCAAGCAGGTCAATCCCAGCGCGCTGGTGTCGGTGAAGCTGGTCAGCCATGCCGGCGTGGGCACCATCGCCGCCGGCGTGGTCAAGGCCGGTGCCGACCTGATCACCGTGTCCGGCCACGACGGCGGCACCGGTGCCAGCCCGGTCAGCTCGATCCGCTACGCCGGCGTGCCGTGGGAACTGGGCGTGGCTGAGTCGCACCAGGCGCTGGTCGCCAACGACCTGCGCACGCGCACCATCCTGCAGACCGACGGCGGCCTAAAGACCGGCCTGGACGTGGTGAAGGCGGCGATCCTGGGCGCGGACAGCTTCGGCTTCGGCACCGGGCCGATGATCGTGCTCGGCTGCAAGTACTTGCGCATCTGCCACCTCAACAACTGCGCCACCGGCGTGGCCACCCAGGACGAGCGCCTGCGCGCCAACCACTTCGTCGGCCTGCCCGAGCGCGTGGAGAACTTCTTCCGGCTGCTGGCCGAGGAAGTGCGGCAATGGCTGTCGTACCTGGGCGTGCGCTCGCTGGACGAGATCGTCGGCCGCACCGAACTGCTGCAGCAACTGGACATCTCGCCGCGCGAAGGCGTGCGCGTGGACCTGTCGCGGCTGCTCAAGGACGTGCGCCACGACGGCGGCCACTGCGCCGCGCAGCGCCTGTACGAATCGCCGGACAGCCTGGCCACGCAGATGGACGGCCTGCTCGCCGACGCCATCGCGCACAAGCGCGGCGGCGACCATCGCTTCCTGATCCACAACACCGACCGCTCGATCGGCGCGCGCCTGTCCGGCGCCATCGCCCGCGTCCACGGCAACCACGGCATGGACGATGCGCCGCTGACCCTGCGCTTCCGCGGCTCGGCCGGGCAGAGTTTCGGCGCGTTCAACGCCGGCGGCCTGCACCTGGAACTGGAAGGCGAGGCCAACGACTACGTCGGCAAGGGCATGGCCGGCGGCCGCCTGGTGGTACGCCCGCCGCGCGGAGCGCGCTTCGAGGCGCGCAGCACCGCGATCATCGGCAACACCTGCCTGTACGGCGCCACCGGCGGCGAGCTGTACGCGGCCGGCCGCGCCGGCGAGCGCTTCGCGGTGCGCAACTCCGGCGCGCTGGCGGTGATCGAGGGCGCCGGCGACCACTGCTGCGAGTACATGACCGACGGCATCGTGCTGGTGCTGGGCAAGGTCGGCCTGAACTTCGGCGCCGGCTTCACCGGCGGCCTGGCCTACGTGCTCGACGTGGACCGCGACTTCGTCGACCGCTACAACCACGAACTGATCGACATCCACCGCATCTCCGCCGAAGGTTTCGAGAGCCACCGCCAGCACCTGCACAAGCTGATCAGCCGCCACCGCGAACTGACCGGCAGCATCTGGGCGCAGCAGATCCTCGACGAATTCCGCGACTACGTCGGCAAGTTCTGGCTGGTCAAACCGAAGGCGGCGAGCATCGAGTCGTTGACCGAGTCGCTGAGGCGCGCCGCTTGATGGCGGCACGCCGGGAATCGGGAATGGAGAATCGGGAATGGTAAAAGCCCGGCTCCCCCAGTTTCCGATCGCGCGCGCAGATTCGCTTTTGCCATTCCCCATTCCCCATTCCCGGTTCCCCACACCATGAGCCGCAAACACGCCTTCCAGTTCCTCGACCTGCCGCGGCAGATGCCGCAGCGCATCCCGGTGGAACTGCGTACCTCCGGCGACTGGAACGAGCTGTACGGCAAGTTCGACAAGGCCGATGCGCAGTACCAGGCCGGGCGCTGCCTGGATTGCGGCAACCCGTACTGCAGCTGGAAGTGTCCGGTGCACAACGCCATCCCGCAGTGGCTGCAGCTGGTGCAGGAAAACCGCATCGAAGAGGCCGCAGCGCTGTGCCACAGCACCAACCCGCTGCCGGAAGTGTGCGGCCGGGTGTGCCCGCAGGACCGCCTGTGCGAAGGCAGCTGCACGCTGGAGGAATTCGGCGCGGTCACCATCGGCGCGGTGGAGAAGTACATCGTCGATACCGCGCTCAACAACGGCTGGCGCCCGGACCTGAGCCAGGTCGAGCCCACCGGCAAGCGCGTGGCGGTCATCGGCGCCGGCCCGGCAGGGCTCAGCTGCGCCGACCGCCTGGCCCGTGCCGGCATCCAGGCGGTGGTGTACGACCGCTACGAGCAGATCGGCGGGCTGCTGCAGTTCGGCATCCCCAGCTTCAAGCTGGACAAGAGCGTGATCGGCAAGCGCCGCGAGGTGCTCGAAGGCATGGGCGTGCAGTTCCGCCTGGGCGTGGAGATCGGCCGCGACGTGAGCCTGGAGCAGTTGCTTGAGGAGTACGACGCGGTGTTCCTGGGCACCGGCGCGTACCGCTACACCGACGGCGGCCTGCCTGGCCAGGATCTGCCCGGCGTGCTGCCGGCGCTGCCGTTCCTGGTGCAGAACAGCCGCATCGTCGGCGGCAACGATCCCTGGGGCCGGCCGATCGCCGGCTGGGAAGACAAGATCGCGCTGCCCGACCTGAGCGGCAAGCGCGTGGTCGTGCTCGGCGGCGGCGACACCGGCATGGATTGCGTGCGCAGCGCCATCCGCCTCGGCGCGGCCAAAGTCACCTGCGTCTACCGCCGCGACGAGGCCAACATGCCCGGCTCGGCGCGCGAGGTGGCCAATGCGCGCGAGGAAGGCGTGCGCTTCCTGTTCAACCGCCAGCCGCTGGCGGTTGAAGCCGACGCCGCCGGCAACCTGGTCGGCGTGCGCGTGGTGCAGACCCGTCTGGGCGAGCCGGATGCGCGCGGGCGCCAGGCCGCGGTGCCGGTGGAAGGCAGCGAATCGCTGCTGGACGCGGACGTGGTGATCATCGCCTTCGGCTTCTCGCCGAGCGTGCCGGAGTGGCTGGCGGCGCAGGGCGTGGAAGGTACCGCCAACGGCCGCATCCTCGCCGGCGGCGGCGAGTCCGATGGCAGCGGCCGCCTGCCGTACCAGACCACCAACCCCAAGCTGTTCGCCGGCGGCGACGCCGTGCGCGGCGCCGACCTGGTGGTGACCGCCGTGGCCGAAGGCCGCGATGCCGCGGCCAGCATCGCCGAATGGATCGGCAACCGCCTGCCGGTGACCACCCAGGCAGCGGCCTGAGCGCCCTGCCCGGGCTTCGACAGACGTCGGGCATTCGGGGACGACGGCGACGACAAACCTTGCGGGATCGGCGGAAGCGGCCTAAGGCAGCATCCTCGATCCCGTACCGCCAGCACGCGCCGGGAACAGGCTGCGCGCAGGGTCGCTGGTGCGGACGAACACCCCGCTCTGCCATCGCTGCAGGCCCTGGCAGGCGGGCATCGCGACCGCGGTCACGCCACCACTGCCAGTTGCACCACGCGCGCGCTGTGATGCCGGCTGGCGTCCGCGCACGGCCTGTCTGTTCCAGGTGAATGCCCGGCTAACACGGGTGCGTCCAAGCTGGCGGTCATGGGGGCGATCCTTGCACGCTTGCGCCTGCCGTCCCGCACTCCCCCGAGCGGGCGGCGCTCCCCCTTCACTCCAGGAAGCTCCCCCATGTCGCTTTCCTCGTCGTGTTCCCCGCGCTGGCGTTCCCTGCCGCTGGCGCTGCTGCTCGCCACCGTCGCCTGCAACGCCGCCGCCGAAGGCCGCAGCGTGCTCAAGTACGCCGGCGTCAACCTGTCCGGCGCCGAGTTCAACTCCGGCAAGAAGCCCGGCGTGCTCTACAAGGACTACACCTACCCGACCGCCAGCGACTACAGCTACTTCGCCAGCAAGGGCATGAACACCATCCGCCTGCCGTTCCTGTGGGAACGCCTGCAGCCCACCGCCAAGGGCGAGTTCGACCCGGCGCAACTGGCGCTGTTGAAGAAGGCGGTGGAGCAGGCCAAGGCCAACCGCATGTACCTGATCCTGGATCCGCACAATTACGCCAAGTACAACGGCGCGCTGGTCGGCAGCGAAGGCGCCCCCGACGACGTGTTCGCCGATCTGTGGCGGCGCCTGGCCAAGGAGTTCAAGGGCGACGACAACGTCATCTTCGGGCTGATGAACGAGCCCAACGCGGTGTCCTCGACCGACTGGGCCAGCGCGGCGCAAGCGGCGATCGACGCCATCCGCAAGGCCGGCGCCAACAACCTGATCCTGGTGCCGGGCACCGCCTACACCGGCGCGCACAGCTGGCGCAGCACCTCCTACGGCACGCCCAACGCGGTGGCGCTGCAGCCGCTGAAGGACCCGCGCAACCGCATGGCGTTCGAAGCGCACCAGTACCTGGACCGCGACAACAGCGGCACCAAGGGCGAGTGCGTCAGCGCCACCGCCGGCGCCGAGAAGCTGGCCGGATTCGTCAGCTGGTTGCGCGAGAACAAGAAGGTCGGCTTCATCGGCGAGTTCGCCACCGCGAATACGCCCACCTGCAATGAGGCGCTGGAGAACATGCTCAGCTACATGCAGAAGAACGACGACGTGATCCTGGGCTGGACCTGGTGGGCGGCCGGCGCATGGTGGAAGCCCGACTATCCGTTCAACGTGCAACCCGGCAAGGACGGCAGCGAGAAGCCGCAGATGGGAATCCTGTCCAAGTACGCGCGCCAGATCACCGGCAAGAAGTGAGACGTCGTTGCCGGCTCTGCATGCCGGCAACGCCTTGCGCATCTCCGCACCGCGGCGTGCAGCGTCGGCGACGCACACACCAGGCACGGCGCATGCAGCGCGATCCAGTACCGGATCGCGCTGCCAATCGCCGCACAGATCCATGCATGCGCGCCTGCGACGTATCGCCCTGACCTCGGCAATGCACTACGGTGTTCGCACACCGTTGTCATCAGCCCGGCTGCTCTCTCTGCATCGGCCGGGTTCCCCCTCTGATGCCGAAGGAGATCCGCCATGATCGCGCGCACCTTGCGGCGGCGGTCGCGGCACGCCTGGCGTGCCGCGCTGCTGCTGTGCCTGTCCGTTCCGCTCGTCCCGTTGCACGCGCAGCAAGCGCTGCGTCTTGCCGGCGTCAACCTGTCCGGCGCCGAGATCGCGCCGTCGAAGATCCCCGGTGTCGTCGGTGTCGACTACACCTATCCGCGCAGCAGCGACTACACCTATTTCGCCGGCAAGGGCATGAACCTGCTGCGCCTGCCGGTGCGCTGGGAACGCCTGCAGCCGCAGCCGCAAGGGCCACTGGACGCCGCGCAACTGGCGTTGCTCGACGACGCCGTGCAGCAGGCCAAGGCGCAGGGCATGTACGTGATCGTGGACATCCACAACTACGCGCGCTACGACGGTCGCCTCGTCGGCAGCACCGGCCTGCCGGTCGCCGCCTTCGTCGACTTATGGCAGCGCCTGGCGCGCGCCTACGGCAGCGACAATGCGGTGGTGTTCGGGCTGATGAACGAGCCCAACGGCATCACGCCGGCTGCGTGGGCCGCCGCCGCGCAGGCCGCGGTCGATGCGATCCGCGCCACCGGCGCCAGCAACCTGATCCTGGTGCCGGGCGCGCTGTGGACCGGCGCGCATAGCTGGTACACCCCGGTGGGCGGCACCTCGAACGCCAGCGCGCTGGCCGGGCTGCACGACCCGCTGCAGCGCATGGCGATCGAAGTGCATCAGTACCTCGACGCGGACTCCAGCGGCACCAGCCCGGTCTGCGTCAGCGACGACATCGGCGTCGAACGCCTGCGTGCGTTCACCGGATGGTTGCAGGAGACCGGCCACCTCGGCTTCCTCGGCGAATTCGCCGCCGCCGACAATCCGGTCTGCCGCCGCGCGCTCGATGGCATGCTCGCCGACATCGCGCAGCACCCGACGCTGTGGCTGGGCTGGAGCTATTGGGCAGGCGGCGCCTGGTGGCGCGCCGACTATCCGTTCAATGTGGAGCCCGACGCCGACGGCCACGACCGTCCGCAGATGGCGATCCTCGCGCCCTGGGCGCAGCGCATCACGCGCTGAGCGCGGCCGACGCCGCCAGAGCGACGAACGCGCACAACGCGGTGCGCGCGAACGCATGACGTGCGACGTGCAATGCGTCGCACATTTCCCACGACGACGATCGCTCTGGCATGGCGGTTGCAGCGTTGTGCACGGCCGCGCACGCCGCATCGCGGCGGTGCCTGCCGCTCTTCCCCACGAAGGATCCGCCATGCCACGCATTACCCGTGTTTCCCGTTCCCCGCAGTGGCGGCAGCGCGCCGCGCTGTGCCTGCTCCTGGCCGCCTGCGCGCCGTTCGCCCACGCGCAACAGACGCTGCGCTACGCCGGCATCAACCTCGCCGGTGCCGAATTCAACTCGGCGAAAAAGCCGGGCGTGCTGTTCAAGGACTACGTGTATCCCACCGACGCCGACTATGCGTACACCGCGGCGCAGGGCATGAACATCGTGCGCCTGCCGTTCCTGTGGGAGCGGCTGCAGCCGCAGGCCAACGGCCCGCTCGATGCCGCACAACTCGACGCCCTGCGCACCGCCGTCGAACGCGCCAAGCGCTACGACCTGCAGCTGATCCTCGACGTGCACAACTACGCCAAGTACGACGGCGTGCGCATCGGCGGCGACGCGGTGCCGGCGGCGGCACTGGCCGATCTGTGGCGGCGCCTGGCGTTTGTGTTCGGCAACGACGGCAGCGTGGTGTTCGGGCTGATGAACGAACCCAACGGCCTGCCCTCCGGCGATTGGGCCGCCATCGCGCAGGCGGCCATCGACGCGATCCGCGGCACCGGCGCCGACAACCTGATCCTGGTGCCCGGCACCGCCTTCAGCGGCGCGCACAGTTGGAACAGCACCTGGTACGGCGTCTCCAATGCACAGGGGTTGCTGACGGTCCACGACCCGGCCGGCAACCTGGCGTTCGAAGTGCACCAGTACCTGGATGCCGACTCCTCCGGCACCAGTGCCGCCTGCGTCAGCACCAGCATCGGCGCGGAACGCCTGCAAGCGTTCACCCAATGGCTGCGCGCCAATGGCTATCGCGGCTTCCTCGGCGAGTTCGGCGGCAGCAGCGACCCCACCTGTCTGGCCGCGCTGGACACCATGCTCGGCTACGTCCACGACAATCGCGACGTCTGGCTGGGCTGGACCGCCTGGGCCGGCGGCGCGTGGTGGCGCAGCGACTACGCGTTCAACCTGCAGCCGGACAAGAGCGGCGCCGACAAGCCGCAGATGGACGTACTGGCGGTGCGCGCCCAGCAAGTCACGCAGTGACTGCGGCAACGCCGGGTCCGCAGCGGCGGCCCGGCGATCGCGGCGATTGAGTCGACACCGCCATCGGGCGCAGACTGTCGCACCTTTCCCGCACGGATCGACGCATGCGCCTGGGCCTGGCCGCCAACCGACTGCACCACCAGGGCAAGGATGCCGCGCTGTTCCGCTGGCTGCGCGCCAGCGAAGCCGGTATCCGCGAATTGCAGCTCGGCCTGCACGCGGTCGGCCGTACCCACGAGGCGATCGTTCGTGCCGGCCTGCTGGTCGGCCATGCCGGCCTCAGGCGCTACCCGTTCGGCCGCGAGGGCGGACTGATGAAGCTGGTGGCCGAGGTCGTGGGCCTGGAAGGCGCCGAGCGGACCCTGGACGGTGCCATCTACCTGATCGATCCGGTCGACCCGTCCTCGATCTTCCCCGAGGCGATCGCGCTCAAGCGCCAGTGCGTGATCCACGGCAAGCCGTTCATTTCCACCGTGGCCAGCGCCCGCGATTGGGTCGAGATGGAGCGCATCCACGCCGGGTTGCCACCGGATCCCGGCGCCGACGATCTCTACGCGCTGCCGCGGCAGACCCTTGCGCTGATCGCCCACGATGCGATGAAGCCGCAGATGCTGGCCTTCGCCAGCGAACATTTCGAACTGCTGTCGCGCTTCGCCGAGCGCGTGGCCACCGGCACCACCGGGCAGCGGCTCAACGAACTGGCCTGGAGCCGCGGCTGGCCGCAGGGCCAGGACTGGGTGCACCGCTACCAGAGCGGTCCGATGGGCGGCGACGCGCAGATCGCCGATCGCGTCCTGGAACGGCGCTGCCATCGCGCGATCTTCTTCGAGGATCCGCACGTCGCGCGTCAGCACGAGGCCGACATCCAGTTGCTGGAACGCGCGGTCACCACGGTCACCGACAGCGCCGTGTGCATCACCTCGCCGGCGATCGCCGCGCGCTGGGCGCAGGCCGCCGCACGCCGGCTCGGATCGGCCTGAGGTTCGACGGTCCCGCGCGATCGCGTCGCGCGTTGACCGTCTGCAGGACACGCCGCGACGCGGCGGTGTCGTGCGTGACCATGCGCACAGTCACTGCGATGTCACGCCGATCGCCAACACTGCCGCGCCTGTCCAGATCCCAGGGGGGATCCCATGTTGCGTTTCACCCTGCGCCTGCTGCTGCTCGGCGCGGCAATGCTGTGCGTGCTGCCGGCCGCGTTCGCACAATCGGCCGAACGCCTGCGTGTGCACGGCTCCAACAGCCTCGGTGCGCGGCTGATGCCGGCGCTGGTGGAATCCTGGCTGCAGAGCATGGGCTACCGGCAACTGCAACGGCATCGCATCGATGCGACGACGCTGGAGATCGCCGCGGTCCGCGACGAGGCGCCGCTGGTCGTGGAGATCGCCGGCACCGGCGCGGCCGCCGGCTTCGCCGACCTGGTGCATGGCGACGCCGAACTGGCGATGCTGGCGCGCCAGCCCGATGCGCGCGAACGCGAGGCCGCCTGGCAGCTCGGCGACCTGGGCTCGCCGGACCAGCAGTTCGTCGTCGCCCTGGATGGCGCGCGGGTGCTGGTGTCCGCCGACAACCCCATCGCCACGCTGAGCGTCGCGCAACTGCGCGACATCCTGAGCGGCCGGACGACGCGCTGGTCGCAACTCGGCGGCGCGGACCTGCCGATCGCGCTGCACCGCAGTGCTATTCCCGGCGGTCTCGACGACTTCCTGCGCGAACGCCTGGCGCTGCCGGCGCTGCGCACGCCGGGGAACGTCCTGCATGCCGACCTGGCCGAGGCGGCATGCGCCGTCGCCGGCCATCCCGACGCCTTGGCGGTCGTCGGCCTGACCACGCCGGTGCCGGCCGGGTCGCGCGCGCTGGCCATCGCCGACGGCGGTATCGCCGTGCTCCCGACCGACGCCGCCGTGCGCGGCGAGGACTATCCGCTGGTCCAGCGCTACAGCCTGTACGGCGGCCAGATGATGTCGGCGCTCGGCCGCAGCCTGGCGCTGTACGCGATCGGCCCGCAGGCGCAACGGGTGGTGCGCCGACTCGGCCCGATCGCCATGACGATCGACGTCGATCCCGCCGCGCCGCACGGCGCCACCGCCGCTGCCCGCGCGGACGGCGCCTATGTCCAGGCCAGCGCCGCTGCCCGGCGCCTGACCACCACGCTGCGTTTCAGCCTGCAGTCGCTCAATGGCATGTACGAAGCGCGCAGCGCCCAGGATCTCGACCGGCTGGTCGCCTTCATGCAACAGCCGGCGATGCACGGCCGCGCCCTGGCGGTGATCGGCTTCGCCACACCGGACAGCGCCAACCGGCTGTACCCGACCATCGCCAGCAACGACCGCGCCGACGTCGTCGCCGCCTACCTGGTGCAACGCGGTGTCGCCGTGGAACGGGTACGCGGTCTGGGCGCACTGCGTCCGCTGATCGGCGGCGAGGACGCGGCGGCCAAGGCGCGCAACGAACGCGTCGAAGTGTGGTTGCTGGATCGGGCGCGGTAGGACAGCCGGAGCGTGGTGGCGGCCGGTTGGGCACGACATCGCTCGGCCGCTCATCCCCTCCGTAGCCTTTCCCCCGAAAAGCAGGCCGTGATCCCAAGAGAAAAAGGGAACGCCAAAGCCCCTCTCCCGACGGGAGAGGGGTTGGGGTGAGGGTACGGAGCGCGAAGCGCTCTAGCCGGCGGAAGATGGGAGGTCAGCGTGTCAGGCATTGGCAGCCGCGTGCGCATGACGCCACGCTGGCGCCGATACGACCCGTCGTCATCCGCGCACCGGCGAGCGCATGCTGGCGACCATGCTCCGGACTCCGGCCATCCGGCGTTCACCGCATCGCGCCTACAGTCGCCCGACATCCTCGCCAGCGCTTCCGGAGATCGCCATGCCTCGTCCATCGCACGCCGTTCTCGGCGTGGTGCTTGCCGGACTCGTGCTGACCCACAGCACGCCCGCCGCCGCGGTGCAGCGGCTATGGCCGACCGCAGCGCAATGGCAACAGCTGCATGCATCGGCTTCAACCGATGCAGCCTGGCGCGAGATCGAAGCAGCGCAAGCCCGGCTGGCCGATGCGGCGCGGACACAAGGTGCGCACCCGCTCGACAAGCTGAGCACCGGCGGCCGCCTGCGCGGCGATCCAGTGAAGGCGGCGACCGAGACCAGCCTGGGCGACATGCCACGCATCCAGGCGCTGGCGCTGCGCTACGCCCTGGATGGCGAGCGCGCCGACGCACTGGTCGCCGGCGACCAGCTCGCACAATGGGCCGCGCGCAATGTGCCCAACGGCAATCCGATCGACGAAACCGGGCTGGAACCGGCGATCTTCGCTTACCGCATCGTGCGCCCGGCGTTGCCAGACGCACAACGTCGCGCCATCGACGCATGGATGCGCAAGATCGCCGACGCCGAAATCGGTTCGCGCGACCTCAAGCGCAAGACCGCCACCAACAACTGGCACAGCCACCGGCTGAAGACCGTGGGCATGATCGGCGCCGCGCTCGACGATCAGCGCTTGCTGGACTACGCCCGCACCGGCTTTCGCCAGCAGATCGCCGACAACCTGCTGCCCGACGGCCGCAGCATCGACTTCGTCGAACGCGATGCGCTGTCCTATCACGTCTACGACCTGCGTCCGCTGGTGACGCTGGCACTGCTGTTCTCCGAACGCGGCGAGGATCTGTACCACTGGCGCGCACCGAACGGCGCATCGCTGGCACGCAGTGTCGACTGGCTGCTGCCGTATCTGCGCGGCGACCGCAGCCACGCCGAGTTCGTCGGCAGCCAGGTGCCGTTCGACAAGGCACGCTCTGCTAACGGGGAAGCGGGCCACGTGATCGGCGCACCTTACGCGGCCGAGAGCGCGGTGCCGCTGCTGGTGCTTGCGGCGGCCTACGATCCTGCTTGTGCCGGCCTGGCCCAACACCTCGGCCACGGCACGCCGTCCTGGCGCCTGGCGATCAGCACCTTGCCGGATTCGAAGCGCTAGCGCCGTATCCGCCCCTTCGGCCCCCCACCTCCGAGGGGCAAGGGAACCGAGCCCCTCTCCCCCCGGGAGAGGGGTTGGGGTGAGGGTGCGGCGCGCGCAGCGCCTCGCCGATCCGTCATTGCGCGGTTTCGCCCGTCCCCGATCATCTGCGCGCGCGTGGTGTTGTTTTTTCCACGCGCAATAAAAAATCCCCGTCCTTTCGGACGGGGATTTGGGGTAAAGCCCCTGGCGATGACCTACTCTCGCATGGCTTGAGCCACACTACCATCGGCGCAGCTGCGTTTCACTTCCGAGTTCGGGATGGGATCGGGTGGTTCCACAGCGCTAATTTCACCAGGGAGACGGTTGGAGTGTCGCCGCGTGCATGTTCTCGGTTGTTGGACCGAGGACGGCAGGGCGCCAGCCTCTCATGGGGTGTGATGTAGCGAGCGAGTGAGAGCGATCGACGTGTGTCGCGCTAAGGGATGCTTCGAGGAAGCATCTTGAGGTTATATGGTCAAGCCGCACGGATCATTAGTATCAGTTAGCTCAATGCATTGCTGCACTTACACACCTGACCTATCAACCACGTAGTCTACATGGTTCCTTTAGGGGACTTGTGTCCCGGGAGATCTCATCTTGAGGCGCGCTTCCCGCTTAGATGCTTTCAGCGGTTATCGCTTCCGAACATAGCTACCCGGCAATGCCACTGGCGTGACAACCGGAACACCAGAGGTTCGTCCACTCCGGTCCTCTCGTACTAGGAGCAGCCCCTCTCAAATCTCCAACGCCCATGGCAGATAGGGACCGAACTGTCTCACGACGTTCTGAACCCAGCTCGCGTACCACTTTAAATGGCGAACAGCCATACCCTTGGGACCGACTACAGCCCCAGGATGTGATGAGCCGACATCGAGGTGCCAAACACCGCCGTCGATATGAACTCTTGGGCGGTATCAGCCTGTTATCCCCGGAGTACCTTTTATCCGTTGAGCGATGGCCCTTCCATACAGAACCACCGGATCACTAAGACCTACTTTCGTACCTGCTTGATCCGTCGATCTTGCAGTCAAGCACGCTTATGCCTTTGCACACAGTGCGCGATGTCCGACCGCGCTGAGCGTACCTTCGTGCTCCTCCGTTACTCTTTAGGAGGAGACCGCCCCAGTCAAACTACCCACCATACACGGTCCCCGATCCGGATTACGGACCTAGGTTAGAACGTCAAGCACGACAGGGTGGTATTTCAAGGATGGCTCCACTGCAGCTAGCGCCACAGTTTCATAGCCTCCCACCTATCCTACACAGACGAACTCAACGTTCAGTGTAAAGCTATAGTAAAGGTTCACGGGGTCTTTCCGTCTTGCCACGGGAACGCTGCATCTTCACAGCGATTTCAATTTCACTGAGTCTCGGGTGGAGACAGCGCCGCTGTCGTTACGCCATTCGTGCAGGTCGGAACTTACCCGACAAGGAATTTCGCTACCTTAGGACCGTTATAGTTACGGCCGCCGTTTACTGGGGCTTCGATCAAGAGCTTCGCCTTGCGGCTGACCCCATCAATTAACCTTCCAGCACCGGGCAGGCGTCACACCCTATACGTCCACTTTCGTGTTTGCAGAGTGCTGTGTTTTTGATAAACAGTCGCAGCGGCCTGGTTTCTGCGACCCTCTTCAGCTATAGCTCGCACGAGCCACCAAAAAGGGTGCACCTTCTCCCGAAGTTACGGTGCCATGTTGCCTAGTTCCTTCACCCGAGTTCTCTCAAGCGCCTGAGAATTCTCATCCTACCCACCTGTGTCGGTTTACGGTACGGTCTGCGTAAGCTGAAGCTTAGGAGCTTTTCCTGGAAGCGTGGTATCAGTGACTTCGTCTAAAAGACTCGTCTCGGTGCTCGGTCTTAAAGGATCCCGGATTTGCCAAAGATCCAAACCTACCGCCTTTCCCCGGGACAACCAACGCCCGGTACACCTAACCTTCTCCGTCCCTCCATCGCACTTACGCGAGGTGCAGGAATATTAACCTGCTTCCCATCGACTACGGCTTTCGCCCTCGCCTTAGGGGCCGACTCACCCTGCGCCGATTAACGTTGCGCAAGGAAACCTTGGGCTTTCGGCGTGCGGGTTTTTCACCCGCATTGTCGTTACTCATGTCAGCATTCGCACTTCCGATACCTCCAGCAGACTTCTCAATCCACCTTCGCAGGCTTACGGAACGCTCCTCTACCGCGCATCGCTTATCGCGATGCACCCCAAGCTTCGGTTCACTGCTTAGCCCCGTTAAATCTTCCGCGCAGACCGACTCGACCAGTGAGCTATTACGCTTTCTTTAAAGGGTGGCTGCTTCTAAGCCAACCTCCTGGCTGTCTATGCCTTTCCACATCGTTTTCCACTTAGCAGTGAATTTG